>NZ_AP040366.1:0-109665 GCF_055380235.1 Picosynechococcus sp. NKBG15041c | reverse complement strand
GGTGACCTCTTGTTCAGGTTACGCCCAGTGGGGTTTTTGGTGTTCGCGCACCAGACCCGCGACTGGGATTTTTCTTTTTTTGAAACTTTATATTTTACTGGCTGTTGAGCAACAATTAGCCAGCGACTTCGCAATATCCATGAATCGGGTTTCCGTCCCCTGGCGGGGTTTTTAGGCTGTTGAGCCTTGGCTCTCGAAGCCTACGACTTAGCCAGTGCCGCCACTGTTTCCGTCCCCTGGCGGGGTTTTTAGGCTGTTGAGCGAATCTAGCAGATTCGTACTCTATTGCAGGAGCTATATTGGTTTCCGTCCCCTGGCGGGGTTTTTAGGCTGTTGAGCTTTTGTACAAATCGACTGGAGGTAGGGGGGCTTACCTATGTTTCCGTCCCCTGGCGGGGTTTTTAGGCTGTTGAGCTTCAAGAGTACAAAGCTCTCAAAGCTAAGAAGCAGAAGCCGTTTCCGTCCCCTGGCGGGGTTTTTAGGCTGTTGAGCAATCTGTGATGATTTAAATGCAGCAGTTAAAAAAGCAGTTTCCGTCCCCTGGCGGGGTTTTTAGGCTGTTGAGCATTATGTGCTTTAGCCTCTACTGTATTGACAGTTCCAACGTTTCCGTCCCCTGGCGGGGTTTTTAGGCTGTTGAGCCAGAAGCGCGAGCGAAAGCTCAGAGAAATGGAGGTTACTGTTTCCGTCCCCTGGCGGGGTTTTTAGGCTGTTGAGCGAAACTCTCGAAGGGACAACAATTGATTGGAGTCTTTGGTTTCCGTCCCCTGGCGGGGTTTTTAGGCTGTTGAGCCTCTTGTACGTTTGTTGACGGTCAAAACTAAGACCGTGTTTCCGTCCCCTGGCGGGGTTTTTAGGCTGTTGAGCTCTCCTAGAGCCTGTAGAGTTAATAAAGTGATTAGGCTCAGTTTCCGTCCCCTGGCGGGGTTTTTAGGCTGTTGAGCAACTTCATTATCCGCCACGAATCCGTTACAATGATTGTTTCCGTCCCCTGGCGGGGTTTTTAGGCTGTTGAGCCTGCAGTCCTAGTGACTACATTGATTGCCTCCGCGGGCAGTCGTTTCCGTCCCCTGGCGGGGTTTTTAGGCTGTTGAGCTTATTGAAAGTTTAGTTAGAGGTATGAATGCTGTTGTCATGTTTCCGTCCCCTGGCGGGGTTTTTAGGCTGTTGAGCTGAGAGTCCCTGATCTTCTCTCTGTAGAGTATGAAGTTTCCGTCCCCTGGCGGGGTTTTTAGGCTGTTGAGCTTTCAGAAATTATCTCAAATTCCAATCTCACCTAAAAGTTTCCGTCCCCTGGCGGGGTTTTTAGGCTGTTGAGCAATATTCCGAATGGTTTTACACTTTTCGTGTTCAAGGTTTCCGTCCCCTGGCGGGGTTTTTAGGCTGTTGAGCGGGAGACTGGAAAAAGTGGGTATTACTGCCCCAGTGACGTTTCCGTCCCCTGGCGGGGTTTTTAGGCTGTTGAGCTTTGTCGGTGTATCCTTGCTTGTGTGGGGACTTATCACAGGGTTTCCGTCCCCTGGCGGGGTTTTTAGGCTGTTGAGCATTATTCTTCTTGTCAAGCTACGGATGAAAGAGCTGTTTGTTTCCGTCCCCTGGCGGGGTTTTTAGGCTGTTGAGCTTGAGCAAACTCTTCGAAATGTTTTCTCTCTAGCTGTTGTTTCCGTCCCCTGGCGGGGTTTTTAGGCTGTTGAGCCTACTGGGCTGCGAGAAAAGCCTCCACAAAGTTTGCGTTTCCGTCCCCTGGCGGGGTTTTTAGGCTGTTGAGCAGTGGCAATGGTGGCGGTCAAGACGCGAGGCTCAGTGGTTTCCGTCCCCTGGCGGGGTTTTTAGGCTGTTGAGCCCCATGCAACGTTTTAAGCTTTTCTTAAGCTCCAAGGATTCGTTTCCGTCCCCTGGCGGGGTTTTTAGGCTGTTGAGCGAAGGGTGCTCTAATTGGTTTGCTAATGGTATGGAAACGGGTTTCCGTCCCCTGGCGGGGTTTTTAGGCTGTTGAGCCACGGTTTTAACCGTAATGCAATGTTCTCCAACTTGAAGTTTCCGTCCCCTGGCGGGGTTTTTAGGCTGTTGAGCAGAAAGAAGAGATTCTTCTTCTGTTGAAAAATAGAAAGGAGTTTCCGTCCCCTGGCGGGGTTTTTAGGCTGTTGAGCAGTCTTCTCCTTCATCAAGGAAGTTCAAGATAAGCGAGGTTTCCGTCCCCTGGCGGGGTTTTTAGGCTGTTGAGCTAGAACGAATCTACCTCCTGAATTAGATCAGAGTTTCTGTGCGTTTCCGTCCCCTGGCGGGGTTTTTAGGCTGTTGAGCAACGTTGCCTCCAGAATTCTATGAGGAGGTGATTATGGAGTTTCCGTCCCCTGGCGGGGTTTTTAGGCTGTTGAGCTTACACTCCAAAAGATATGAAGGGTGATTCTCGTCTTTTGAGTTTCCGTCCCCTGGCGGGGTTTTTAGGCTGTTGAGCCAGGCACTGTAGATGCTTCTCAATTGTTTGATATTAATCGTGTTTCCGTCCCCTGGCGGGGTTTTTAGGCTGTTGAGCCCTAGTCATTTGGAAACTTTATTTTATGCGGTTTTCGAGGTGCATTTCCGACAGGAAGCAAAAAATGGCTCTGATTTTTTCCATAAAATAAATTCACTGCCGTAAAAAAGTCTGAAAACTCTTAATAAACCAGATTTTATCAAAAAAACTACAAATCAGCCGACCATAACCCAATAAGTTAACCCTCATTTACAAATCCTTCTTCTTACTCTGCTACAGTCATAGCGACAAAGCCTTCCCTCGCCTTAATGTTTCGTAACCTTCATTTTTCCCTACAAAATCACATAATCTGGCGGCTCATAGGGAGGCGGGCTGCCATAAACCAGAGTACGGCGCACCGCATTTTTATCAAGGGGATAAATCCGTAGACTGTCCTGCTTGAGATTCAACACAGGCAACCAACGCTCCTGGAGAAGACGGCGCAGAGTTTTCTCATCCAAAGGACATTCAAAAACAGAATATTGCACCCGTAGACAACGCTGTTCTAAAAGCTGGACTAGCTTGCGGCGACGCTTATTGTCCGCAACATCATAACAAAGTAACCACAACATGACCCGATTGTCCCCTCCCCACCTCCTGAACAACACTCCCTAAACTTTCTAGCGAATTGTGTAGGGCTCATAGTCGAGGGAACGGTGCAAAAGACAACGGGCGATCGCCCGACATTGTTCGAGCATGATTTGATTGAGCTTGAGCTTACGATTTTGGGGTCCATAGAACAGAGGCGTCTGGAGGTCTTTTTCGATCGCATGGAGCAACACCTTTTTCGCCAGAGGCCCTAACCAGATGCCTTGACCCGTATCACTGGGGACAAAATCTTCTGGTGAAAGGAGATTGTTATTGACGATCTGTAACACCAGACGATCGACGAGGATAGGGCGAAACTCTTCCATCAGATCGAGCACAAGATTGGGGCGATAGGGCTGAACCGTATGAAAAAAACCAAGATAAGGATCGAGGCCCGCCTGCACCGTCGCCGCAAAAACCCGCGATAACAGCACACCATAGCCCCAACTCAAGAGCGCGTTGATCGGGTCCGGGGGCGGTTGGCGATCGCGCTTTTGGAACCCCCAGCCATCAGAAAAGACTAGGCGCAGACTCTGGAAATAGTAACGGGAGCAAATGCCCTCAAAACCCATGAGTTGCTCACGGCTGGGACTCTGGATATGCCGCAGTTGGAGCAGCTGGGCAGCAATGGTATCCACCGCTTCGGCGAGGGGGGTCAGTTGGCCGTGGTGTTTCCGGTTCAGCCGCTGGAGGAGCACCCGCTGATTTTGAATTTTGCCCCGGATAAAATTCTGAGCGAGAGCTAAACCAAAATAACTATCGCTGACCTGGTATTGGGCGAGGCGAATCTGGGGATTGGTGGAAAATTGCCCCTGGAGTCGCCCCCGAAATTGACCCGAACTTTTGAGAAAGATCGTCTCAACGCCCCGGTCAAGGAGTTGGGCGATCGCCTGGCTAGAGAGATGAACTCCCGGTAAAACAAGCACCAAATCTAATTCCCCAAAGCGAAAACGGTGTACATTTTGATGACGCGTGATCACCAGTTGATGGTTTTCGTAACGGACGCTAGTACCTGTTTCGGTGAGATAGAGAGTCGTCATAGTCGATAATGTCGAGAATTTTAGCCATTTTCTCGTTTTTTTGAATACCCCTATTCAGATTAGCGGCCATAATCGTCGAATATTTTCACCGTTGGGCGGGACTAGACAATGTCGATGGGGCCAAAATTTGGGCAACAGCTCTTTTTTTATCGCAATTTTTTAGTAGCGATCGCCAATGCCGGGGTGACTTGGGTGATTTTGATTATTGCGCCCCTTGGGCTATTCGCCGTGATCATGAATACTTTCTTGGTTTTCTTAGCGAGTTTGGGCTTTAGCATACTGGGCGATCGCTTGCTACAGGGTTTGTTGGCCAGTGCGGGGCTCGATTTGATTCAACCCAAAGGGCCATCAAAATCTTTAGGCGATCGCCCTGGGCAAACTTGGTCAGGTGAAACACTAACTGAACGGAAACGCCGCTATTTACCAAAAGACAACGGGTAAGCTCCTTCACTGATTCATTTTTATTTTTTGATAACTGCTATGAATGACAAATTGCAAAAACTCCAAGAAATTCAAGCCCTCCGAGACAAAAACCTAATCACTGAGGAAGAATTTTCTAAACTTAGACAAGATATTCTTATGGGTAAATTATCTCTATCTCAACTCCAGACAGATCGCGAGCGTCTTGCCCAGAAAAAAATTTGGGTCGTGGTTTTGTGGGCTTTATTTATTCCTATTGGGGCCTACGTCTATACCCGTCGCTGGAAAGCTTTTTGGATTACTTTTACCTGTTTGGGTCTTCTGGGAGGGGCTGTTGGGGCAACCAGTGAAGATGTGGAAGAGGCGATTGCTAATGCCTTCGTCGTTGGTTCTATCGTTTGGCCCTTGGCTACGAGTATCGATAATGGCGCTGCTATTAGTCGTGCTCGTAACAATGAACCGGACTGGACCGACTAACTACTCAGTCTGATGCTTTGGGGAAACTGAACTCGCTTAAATTTTGACCCAGCAAGCAAAGTCCCCAAAGCTTCTTCCATAAATTGGCCGACAACCGCATAGAAATCTTGATATTGGGCCGCTGTGACCGGATTCATGCCATGGGCAAGGATCGAATAATTCCGAAAGCTTTGTTTATCTTTTAATTTCTCTTTGTATCTACTGTAAAGCTGACCGAGGGGATCATCTGGAAAGCTTTGCAACAATTCATAACTTTGAGCCAGGCTGATTTGAATTTTACCCGTGCGTTCACTGCGTCGAACTTCATATTGCGGCCGTAAATCTTCGGGTAGCTTGTTGAGATCTAGATCTCCTGTTTTAATTTCATATTCTCGCCAGAGTCTGACCTGTTCTAGGAGTTCGAGCGCCCGGTAAAGTCTGGCCACCGCATCATCGTAACGTTCCTGGAGAGCGCGACGTTCGGCATTAAGTAGTAGATCCTGCACGATTTCATATCCATGTCCTTTGATGCTACCTTCTGCTTTGAATTTATCATCTACTGCTGCGGCGATCGCCTGGCGACTACCCATCACCCGTTTCAAGAAAAGCAAGAGTTGCCGGAGGTCGGCATTATTCAAAAAAGGTTCTAAGTAACCCCAGGCTTCTGTGTGGTCGAAGCGGTCCCATAGATCCAGACCCTGGGCAAAATTTAAATAAGCTTCTATGATCGTTGTATCAACAATTTCGGTATCGCGCAACAGACTTTCTAATTCGGCGATCGCCGCTGGGTAGTTATATTGCCCCAAAAAGCGCGGTAATTCCTGTTCCAGGAGCCGTTGCACCATTAACCCTGTAACCGCCGTGCGCCGCACCCGCTCCCCCCGCTCCACTTTCTGCAAATTGATGCGCGTCGCCGTGGTGATATGCAGGGTCATCTGATAATCGAGGGCGATCGTCGCTAGGGCCACGGACATCGTTTTTGTGCCGCCAGTGTAGTCTGCGAGAAACTCACTATTCAGCGCTGTCCGTTGAATGTCTTGCACCTTCGCACTAATGCGCTGGTAAGCAACGGACAGATCATCGGGGTTATCTAACAGCACAATGTCTGTGTCTGGATCGTAATTCCTGAGCTGGAGTTGGGTCGGGATATTTGGGAGGCGATCGATCACCTCTGCGCCCCGACGATCTTCGCAGGGTTTGTCCTGCCCCATCACTTGGGAAATGCTACCTCGACTGCCCCCAGAACAAATAAAAATTGTTCGGTCTGGCTTAAGGGATTGAATCGAGGTGATGATCGGCTGATGGGAGCCACCTACAGTGACAAAAAGAATTTTAGACATTGATTAAAAGTGATGCGGGAATAGAGATGAGAAAAATTTGGCTTAGCTCATAATTCCTGTCCTTTGGCGATCGCCTTATGAAATCAAAAAATACGCCCCAATTTTTCACGCAGTTCAGTGGCAGCCGCTCGCAAATGCTCTGGTGTATATCCTGTTGTTTCAATGGCAACCGCTATATGATTTTTGTCACTTTCATGGAGGTGTAACCAAAGAACCTTACGACCATCATCAAGATCTTTCGGAGATCCTTTGATGCCATTTTTTGGCGCACTAAAAGCATTTTTATCAAATCGTACAAGATCAACCCAAGGAATATCTTTTAAAAGCTTCTCAACTTTTTTCCAAGTTTTTGGACGATGGTGATTCTGCTTATCTGCTTGGACTTGAATCACATCTTTACGTAGTCTTCCTGATTCTGGGAGATTAGCTGTAAAGCTTTTAGATTGTGGCTTACCGCTAGTGTCAATATAAGGAAGATAAACCAAAGCATTGTAAGCTTCATGAATATAGCAAACAGGTATACCTAAAGCATTACCAATAAGCCCCATAATCATTGTCTGAGCTTTAAATCCTCCTGTTGCAGCAAGGGTTATTGTTCCATCTTGCTGAAATTCTTGAATTCGTTTTCGTAATAATTGTGACATTACCTCTAGAGGCGGAGCATATTCTTCTAATTCATAGTTGATATCAGGAAGCTCTTCTAATTGAACATTCTTCTGGCCTATTAATTGGAAATAAGCCTGTAAGACCTCAGCACATTCTTTGCCAGATTCTGTGCTTGAGTGCAACAATAGAATACGATCATCTTCCTGTGGGTCAAGTCGCCATAGGGTATTTGTTTCTGCACTAATAATTTCCTGATCACTTTTTTTCATCCAAGCCAAAGGCTCATCTATTGTAGGGAAGATACGTTGATCTTTATGGCGGTCAGGATGATTAGTCCAGGGACGTTTTTGAGATGTATCTAAGTTTCTATCAGGATTAGTTCTTAAGGATGTTCCCACCGTCATGACGATCGTTTGCATAATAATCTCCTACATAACAATTATCTATACTTTTTTGTTCCTCGATTTTTTTTTGAAGTTTCTGAAGAACGTTTCCAAGCTGCTTGGTTTTGATTATTTGTTTTTGGTTGTGTTCGTGGATTAAGGGGTAAGCTTGACCCTGATGCCAGACTTGGTAAGCTTAGGCGATCGCCCTGTTCATTTTCTCCAAACCACTTAAAGTTTTCTCCATTGGGATCCCGTTGTCCTTTAGCTTCTGGGTTCCAAGGATAATGAATTGCAACACCATCATCGAAACCTCTTGCACAGCGACAGAACGCCTGAATAAATGGAACTGTTTCAAAGAATTTACCATAAGCAGACTCAACTGTACTACGATAAGTACTAATTAATTCATCTGCATTGAGGTTTGAAGGGGGGGTGTTGGTTAACGAAGAATAAAATGTTTTCCAATTTTGTCCAGTACCTAACTTAGTATCTATAATCTCAATAGCAGCACTGCCAAAACCTAATGGTTTACCCCCGCCTAAACGATGGTAATGATTCTCTGGAAGCTTTAATAGCCAAAGTAAAGCTCCTAATTCAACATTGGATAAATTGATAATATCTATATCAAAAGTAAACTCGGTTTTTGGACTGACCCAACTTTTGAGCGATTTATTCTGAGAACCTCGTTCATCATTGGGACGGCGATACTCTTGATTCTGAGCATCGGTGGAACTATCCCAGTAATCTTCGGACTGCGTGGCATGGTGTGGATAAACCTTCCGTCCTCTTAAACCTCTCTCCTTACTCTCATAACCATATTCTTTCTCTTCTTTATCTGGCATGGGAGTTCCCTGTTTATCTGCCGCTGTATAAAAGCGAGTTTGGGCAGGTTTAGGTTCTCCTAAAATTGCGAGAGGTAATGGCGAATCTTCAAAGCTTGTAATCGCACTTTCTTTGGCTGTCTTACACTCAACACTGTGAATTCGTAATTGTCCTTTATAGGCATTTGCTTTTGATGTTGATTGTTTGGGTTTACGATGCTTTTGATTTACCCAACCAAAAACACGATCCGCTGGTGATAATTCGCTTAGGTCAACCGGTGGATACAAACTTTCTGGTAATAAATCTCTGGGTTTTTGTTCGTATAAACGTCTTGAAATTGTCACAGGTTGCAGGGCAATCACATCACTAATATGTGGTCTTTTTTGATCACAGTCTGGATCGAGTTCCACATAACAAAGAATACCTTCTTTCAAATTTAGTTGATCTTTATCATGGATGTGGCGCGACCATGCTGTCTCCCCAGGTTTGTCTCCTAAATATTGATTGGGCGATTGGTTCTTTTTATTTCGCTCTTTTAAATCTTTTTCATGATTTTTTTGATAATCCGAAATTAAATTTTCCCAAAGTTCTCTGATTTCTGGAGTAACTTTAATAGTAGGATCATTAGAGTGCTGAATAAAAACACGCTCATTTTGTTTTCCTCCAATATTTGCTCCTGTTACACAAACCCATCCTAATTTCCAATCTCCCCCGGGTTGATTATTAGAATCCCATGATTCAATCTGTGTCACTTTACCCTTGTTCAGTCTGACTCTAACAGAATCACCATGCTGAGGTAGTTGTCGATTACTATACTTCAGTGCAACTTTACTTTCTCCTTTATCTGGATGACGGCTTCTTTTTTCATATCGGGGTAATTTCGCTGCTCCTCCAATACAACTAGATTTAGGTTCTTCTAAAATTCTGAGATATAATTGTCCATCGCTTTGTTTTTCCACTCGTGCAGGCTTCGCGGTCGTTCCATCCCGTGCATCCATCCGATAGGCTAACCGCTTATCATGTTTCTCAAAAACTCCAAGACGCGAATTCGTAATTGCTTCATAAGCTGATCGCAACATGCCTTTAATCGAAGTCGGCGGCAAATAGGGTTTACCATCGGCTCCAAGGCGCACAAGATAGGTTTTGTGATCCTTTTCATTATTGGTCATTTCTGCCGCATCGGGAATGAGCAGGGGCGTCACCGTCGTCAGCTTTACGGAAATGCGACCTGACCAATGATCTGCTAAATAACGTCCGTGACCAACAGGGGGGCGATCGCCTAATTCCTCTTTAACTTCATCTCTGGGTAAAGCTGGCACAAAATTATAGGGATTATGAAAATTGTTAGGATTAGCATTTTGCGCAGTTTCTGTAGGGCCTTGTCGCTCTGAGGTATCCGCATCCGGAATGGCAACAGCCCAGACCTCTCCTTTCTCTCGCAACCGGAAAATTTGTCTATTTTCTTCCTCAAATTCAACTGTTATTTCACCACGCTCTGTACTTGTAATTTTTTGTTGCAGTTCGGGCGCAATTTCATCAGAAGAGATGGAGTCAAAAGCGAGTGATATATATTGTCCATCGGAACGAGTGTAAAAAAAACTAAAAGATTTTTTAATATTTCCTTTTTTATTTTTTTTACTTGTAATTTTCAATGTACCTGTTTCTGCCGTCATTATTTTGCCTCCAAGGTTAATAAACGTTCTTCAATAATGCTGTAGTTCCCAAATTGGTCATTGACGGCTAGATACTCCTGGGTCCTGAGGTATAAGCGTTGATCCTGGGCTAAGTTTTCTGGAAAGGGAACATCTAGCCTGCCGATGCGGGCTTCCGCTAGTCTGAGCCAACCTATTGCCTGCGGTTGATTTTTAACTTTTTCCCCCCAGAGTAAATACCATTGTTCAATGGCTTCTGAGGAAAGGGGGTCATGAGCCTGGAAGCCATTTAGGATTAGATTTTGTTCAGAAAGAAATACAACTTGTCCGTAACCGAGAGATTGATTGAGCCAGCGCAATTCACATTGCTCATTAAAAATGCGTGCTTCAAAAACAGAATCAAGATCTTCTGGAATTTGCCCCTCAGAGCCTTGTAACCGATTACCGATGAGTTGGGCAATTTTAAAAGCTTGGGGAGAGTAGAGTAGGGCGATCGCCCCTTGGAGATAATCCACACCCGCGGCGATCGCCTCCCCTAAAGTCAGTTCTTTACTGCTCACGTAACGATATAAAGTCACAGGTGTTGTCTGATTACTCATGCAGCTTCTTCCTCCTTTTGATCTGCTTGCGTAGATAATTCGATCCAGCCTCGCCAAGCTTTCGTCAGATCTTGTAAAAGCTGAGGATCAAGATCCCTTAAATCATTGGCAACAGAATTTTCTCCATTGAGTTGATCTAGATTTTTGATACTGCTGCCTATCGCTGTAGCTGTTATAACCTTCACTGTCCCCATGCCGCGATTTGTGCCATAGCCAATAGGAATTTTCCGGTTAGCAAAGTCTCGGAGTACGAGAAGCAAAAGGGCGATCGCAGGCTGCAGTAAATCGAAATGGTATTTCTCCAATCGTGCTAAATCGAGGTGAATGCCAATCGGTTCCCAGTCCACTCCAATCGGTTCGAGAACGCTGTAGAGCATCCCGTCAGCGGCTCCCCCCGTCCAGCGGTCAATGGCAACGTGCATCGCTGGTTGGAGTTTTTTGAATGCTTCGGCTCGGTCGATATCAAGTGCAGTGGCCAGGGTATTTTTGAAGGCTCCAAACTCATCATTTGCATTTTTAGGCGCATTTTCTACGGCGGCCCAGTGCTCAGGATCCATCGGCAACGTACCGTAGCAGTCATCAACTCCGAGGATGCCGATCAAACCCGTTTCGATTTCTTGATCTTTCTTTTTCCTCTTATAGGAAGCTGCACCAAACACTTCATCAATCAATGATAGCTGTACCTGTTTTAAGAACTTGTCGCCTGTATCTTTTTCGCAGACAGTTCTCACAATCCGCTCGGCATGGGCGCGGAGTACCCCTTTGATAGAGCTACCAGGAATGACAAACCGCACATCATTATTCGCTACTCGACTGACGAGGGGCAAAATATCAACGGCGATCCCATCTCCTTCAGCTTTCACCATCACCGGATCTTTCGGTTTCCAGTTAATCTTGAGATCAAGTTTTGCTGGCGGTTGATACTTATCAATGATCGTCTGTTTTAGATCTGTCCATTCTTCTTTTAAATTTTGATTGAGCAAAGAATTAAATAAACCATCGGAACTATTCAGTTGGTGCTTTTTAATTTTGATTTGGACTAATTTAACTTTGCCTAAACCCCTTGTTTTTGCTGCACCAATACGGATATCCCCACTTTCCAAAGCAAACAACAGTTTCCATAGCTCAGTTTCTTCACTATCTTGTTTGCAATCAAGGGTAATCTTTAGCGGAAAAGTAACACCTTTGGGAAGAATTGCTCGGTTATATTTTTGTCCATCAGCGGCGGCTCTAGTATGGCGATCAATGCCGACACCTTCTCGAATCTCTATTAGAGGATCGTCTTGAATTTCTGCATCTTCAATAATGATTAGACTCGCTCCTCTTTTTTCATGTTCATGATCACCCCAAATATCTTTGAGAGCATCTTCATCGAGTATTTGCTTCATCCAGCCGCGAAAAGCACCGGCGAGACTTGTTCCGGGAATGTAATAATTTCCCTTACCATTAACGGCTAAAGCGAGATCAGTATCTGCATCACCACCCATGCCGCTAACATGAATCGGGGTTTCTGCTTTGAGCGTGCCAGTAATTTTCCAGCGGGTATGAATTTGTCGTGCCATGTTTATGCTGCCTCCCCATTAATATTGTTTTTCGTTTTGTCTTGGGCTTTTTCTAAATCGCGCTTGTGACCTCGAATAATGGCATCGACTAGGGTTCTAACTGCCTCTGCCCAAAGTTCATCTTTTAAGGCTTGTTCTCCCCCTTGAGTAATCGTAATTTTTTCCCAATCGATATTTTTAAAATAGTCCCAAATTAAGTTTGAGTTTTTTTCTAAAACTAAATCTTTAATTTTTGTGAGTCCTTGATCTGTTTTATCCCATTTTTTCTCACGATTAGAAACACTTTCCAAAGCTGTCAACCAACTTATTACTTTGTTTCGATCCTGTGGCTTCTTTAAGCGACGCACCGTAGCTCGAAGACTACCTAATTGACTCATGGAGGGATGACTTTCTTCGCCAATAATTTTTATTCCTAAAATCTCTTGACGTTCACTCTCATTTGCGGCAATCGCCAAGGCTTTATTCTCAATTGCCTTACGCCATGCTGCTGTTTCAATAATTCGGGCATATTGGAAAGATGGATGATTTTGGGAAATAGGATTGAACCCGATATTTGGTTGATCTGAATCTACTGTTGAACGAGTTTTATCCTTTAGTTTTGATGTTAATAGAGGATCATTAAAGCTGATTTGACCGTAGCCCTCAACGCGGCGATCGCCGATCCCTTTTGCTTCTAGTTCTGCTAGTTTTGCTGAATCAGGTATGCCTTCAGTTATTTCATAGACAACACAGCTTCCGGCTTGCCAACCGAGCATCGTGGGACGAGGTAAACCCCAACGCACTTGCCATGACTCTGTACGCTGCGATCGCATCATTAAGGAGAGCAATTGATTATCAGGAGGCTCTGTTAGTGTGACACCTAATTCTTTAGCTAACACATCTTTAAAATCTTCGGGGTTAGTTGTTGAATTTAGATTTTGATTACGTAGTAAAACATCAGATAAAAACCAGACATAAAGCTTCTCATTAACAGTTTTATTGCTTAAAAATTTTGTCGGCTGATTAGATTTTACGTCAACAGAACCATATTGATCTTTTTTTGATTGTCCAATGCGAATTTTTCCGTCAAATTTATTATGCCAATTCGGATCTTTTTTGTCTAAATAATCTTTAATATGGCAAGGAATACGCAATTCTGCATGGAAAGTCGTACCTTTTTTAATTGCCTGATAGCTGTAGACCCCGCCGACATCACTGGTTGGTCGTTGCACATCATCCCTGATGGTGTTGTGGGTATTAATCTCTAATTCGACGGTTTTATGCTCAGGAAGATTTTCACCATCAAACTTGCCAACATAACCACTGCGCTCTCCTTTCAGTTGAATTTCTTTCCCTTGATCATTTTTGGGTTCTGTTTGAGTAAAACGGTTATAAACTTTTTTGCCTGCTTTTAAACCACCATCAAGTTTTTCGCTAAATAAACAAAGAGGGGTCGGTTTACCTGCTTGTCCGTTAATATCAATGGTGGCATTGGTGATAATGATCTGATTAGTGGCGATCGCCTCATTGAGGTCTATGTATTGACCAATAGTGCGATGGAGATGACGAATTAAATAACGTCCAGGAATATAGTCTAAAGATTCTACAACGTTCCCAACGGTGCGCTTAGGGATCACAAGGGGAGAAAGGGTTTGAAGTGTGAGGGGAATGCGCCACCATGTCTGTTTATTATTGGAGTTTGATTGACTAGGTTGAGAATTTGTAAATGGAGAAAGTTGAGATTGTTGCCATGCTGGAGGTGAAGTAGCTTGACTGTACTGATTTTGTAACCAAGTAATCCAGTTGTTTGCATTAGCGTCAACGGTAATGTCACAAGTTCCATTACCCCGCCGCCGTTTACCACCTAAACGTTCTACCAGTTTTGCCCCCGCGATCAAAAGAGCATAAACAGTTTCTTTTGTTGTCTGATCAACTGTGGGATATTCTGAAAAATCTAAGTGACAATCTGTGGTTAATATTGCTCCGGTTCTTACTACTTCTTCAAAGCGGAGAAAGTCTGGTTTTGCAGAACCTGTTGCTGGATCAATTGCAACACCGGGTTTGATAAAGGCGATCGCCCCTTGCAGTTCTTTTTTCTGATTGAGGGCATCCTGTAATCCATTTTCCAAATAGGCAGACCGAATAGAAATAACAGCAGGACGAGGAGCGCCTTCAATGGCTTCTTCCGCGAGAGCAGGTTGATCCCCAAAGATAAAATTAATCCAATCATGCCAAAATCCTTTTGTGTCGCCATCAAGCGCGATCGCCACCTGTTCGCAGCCGTCTCGGAGAATTCCCGTTAAAGTTTTCGCAGGAATATAGGGCAAATTATCGTGATCTCGCTGAACAGCACTATCAATTTCACCCCGACCAGAACCAGAGCCAACGTGCCAATCACTGGTCATTTGAATTTGAAGCTTAAATTGAAGATTCTTTGGTAATGATGGCATTATTCGTTGTCTCCTGAATTCTGATTTTTGTTGGGTTTAAGAAAGTCCATGACATTGAGAGCATCTAAAAAAGAAGTGACTTGAAAATTTTGAATATTCTCCTGTTTATCTTTTATCTTTTGAGGGAAAAATAATGAATGTTTTTGAAGAAATTCTTGAAATGAAGGATGACGATTTTCAATTAACTTGCATTGAGCTTCTGCTGTATCTTTTCCTAAAAAGAGAGCCGTTCGTAAAGCATGACTTTGACTACTTGGTAATTCTTCGACGAGATTTACCCATTTTTCTAAGACTTCCCATCGTCTTTGTTCAATCCACCTTATTCCTGTATCTCCTTCGCTTGGATCGGGGAGATTAATCAGATCTTCCTCTGGATTTGTCACTATATAGGGACGATTGTAGAGTAATGTTTTTTCTTCAGGTTTAAGTTTTTCCTGAATGGCTGATAGGTCAATCCCACTAGTGTCATAGAGAATATGAAAATCAATAGCAGAACAAGGGAAAGGGGTATTTACTGGAATGTGATTTTCCTTTGTCGATATACAAACAACTTTTTTCTTAACCTCTTTCGCTGATTTAATTAATTTTTCTGCGAGGTCATAGGCAACGGAAAAGGGGAAATGGGGTTTAATAATGGCAATTCCAGCACAAGCGGAAAGTTTACCAACTCCGAATGCTTTTTCGGCGATCGCCGTAATCTCTGATTTCTCCGCTGTTTCTTTCTCAAACTCCTGTAGGAAAACTCGTGTAAATTCAAGGGCATAGTGACCATGACAAACAACTGTTAGATCGTCGCCACCAACAATAAGCGGCACAATGGGTAAAGCTCCTTTTTCTCTTGGTAAAACCTTGAGAGCTTCACAGAAAGCAGCCTCAGTGCATTCATCTAAGGCAATGGAAAAATTGCGAAACTCATCAGCATAGGTGCGATTGTCTTGTTTACTAATATATTCTTGAAAATTCAAGAATATTTGTCCTAAACCATTTCCGTCAGCATGGACAATCGCAATCCATGATAATTCATCAAACTGTTTTTCTAATTTATTGAGATCTTGAAATAATTTATGATCCTTGGCGATCGCCTGTAACCGACTCATTGCTTTTAAAGAAATTTGACGTTTTTCAGAACTTACTTTTGAGATACGAATGAATTCATTTTCCGATGTTTTTCCTAAACAAGAGGCAGGTAATTCACTAACTGCACAATCAGCGATGATCGGTAGTCTCAGAAAACGATTCAACGGAGACGGACGGCGCGATCGCACTTTTTCATACTTTTTGTGAACTTCTTTAACTGCCCTATGTAAGGTATTAGAAGAATTCCAATCTTCGACTTTTACATATACCCCAGCAATATCAAGACCTGGTGCTTGAATTAATGCTCTTTGTGTAACTGTACTAATAATTTTTTTTGCGGTCTCTTCAGATCGTGTTAAAATTAGTGCCTTGCCTGATGTTCCGACAAGAATTTCTGCTACTTGATTTGGGGTATCTTCAAGCCGAGATTGTTGTTTTAATGCTTCTCTAAATTCTGTAGACGAAGCACATTTCTTAAAGTTAGTTTGTTCACTGACTTGATCAACTGCCCAACCAACCCAAAAAGTTCCTGCTTGATAGGTTAGTTCTGAAGCTCCAATATTTTCCTTAAGTTTATTTGTTGAAAAAATGAAATTTTGATTACCAGACGTTTCAATCAAAACAAGATAATAATTAGTCATTTCTTTGAATCCACTGAGAATTTTTTAAATTAAGGATTAATAATATTTAACCTGGAAAAGTAAATATAGAGCATGTTTAAGACTGCTATAGAATTCGAGCATTATTGGATTGGGGAGTATTTATCTCTTTTGCAACAGCAGTAAACAGAAGCTATTATGTATTGAATATAGAATTAAATTCAAAATTCGTCTCATTTTTGTTATATTTTGCAAAATTTACAGTTCTGGGCAATAAAAAAGTCATAAAGTTCATATTTTTAGTGAATTTTTGTATTTGTGATTAAACGAAGCCAGATAAAAAATGATACTTATTTAGATATTTTATTCATTGAATAATAATCCTGACTGGATCTTATTTATTGGATATTAATTGTTGAATTCTCTGTATAAATACTTCTGGGATAGGTGTTTTTTGCCCCATTTTCCAAACACCGCAAGTCATTTCAATAAAAGGCTCTTGTTGATGAATTTCAATGGTAGATTCTAGAATGCTATGAATGACACCTATGGGCAGAAGATTGCCACGATCACGACAAAATTCATGCCACTTATCAATCTCTTCCGGTTTAGAACTAATAATTAAATAATGACTACAAGCCTCAAGAATCGGATCTTTTTGAGGATCAATTTTACCTCCAACATCTACTAAGATAAGATCTTTTTGTCGCCGTAAACTTAGAATACATTGAGCATGGTAAGCAAAAAAATTATCTGTTAATTGACCCTTATTATTGAGCTT
This sequence comes from Picosynechococcus sp. NKBG15041c, assembly GCF_055380235.1. NCBI lineage: Bacteria > Bacillati > Cyanobacteriota > Cyanophyceae > Chroococcales > Geminocystaceae > Picosynechococcus > Picosynechococcus sp. NKBG15041c. The sequence continues at coordinate 92,793 of NZ_AP040366.1, read as the reverse complement.
ATGTTCCTCTTGTATGTCTGGTGTTAACGGTGCTTCTAAAATCCAATTCCCTTCACCATCCCAATTTGCTCTTTGTAAATAAATATTGGGAAAAGATGAAAGTAAATGCTGAAAAAGATGATGAGATAAAATACTCTTTCCACTGTCTGGTGGCCCAACGATTAGTAGAGCAGGAGCTAGGGACAGAGATGTTCGTTTAGTTTTAAGATCAATAGGTAAGACCTGACCAATTTTAGTTTGAGTTGAATGAGTGGCAACCACAACCGCTCCAAGACGCGGATCATAACAAGCAACCCATGCTGTTGGGTGAAGCTCATGTACCAAATAGCTATAAAGCCAAATAGGAGCACGACCAGAAATTACAACACCACCTGTGGTATCTAAATGTTCAGGAATGCTTAAATATTGAAGATCAGTGGGATTAGTCAGGCGATCTTTAGCTATTAACTCAATGCTTAAAATCTGATATGACCAGCTTTGATAATGGCGGATTGAACTGAGATGGAGCTGAATAGTTAAGGTCACGGCAAAAGATTTATCTAAAATAGTAACTTCAGTATGTCTTAAGAGTTGAACGAGCCTATTCAATTAAGTACTTTTGTATTGTTTTTGGGATTCAAGGTAAAAAATCAAAGATTTATGTCTTTTCTGATAATTTTTCCCAAAAATCCTTAATTATTGACAATTTTTTAGTATTCACAGCCAATTTAACTAAGATAACGATAAGAACAATAAGTATTCTCTGCCAAAGAAAGTGAAAAAAATCATGAATAAACTTAAATTTAACAAAAGCTTTATTTTGTCAAGCTTAGGCTGATTTTGGTGAATCTATTTTTCAGTGCCCCGGTTGTCACGGTTAATCAAAAAGGCAATCCTTTTTTTGGGAGATGGGCAATCCTAAACTTGTGGAGAACTTCTGGAATATCTTTAAGTAAGTCTGGTAGCAGTAAGCTCTTCGTCATCAACAATGCTCAATTTTGACTTAGCTCCGTAAAAGCAGTTTCGGTCTAATCTCCTTTTAAGTTACCCATAACGTTATGGGTAATTACTTTTTTATCTTTGTTTTCTAGACTGTGAAGTGGTCTGGTGATTTCTGGGAAATTCACCACCAACACGATTTTTAGTAGCTTTAGATGCCCTGCTGCCTCTTTGACAGCCTTGCAATCTTTATCGATTGTTAAATTCTCTTATCCTGAATTCACGTTATATACTCAATGTATCAGGCGAAATACCCCGAATCAGCTTGCCTTTCTAGAACTTAGGCGCTCACTATCTAAGACCTCGACCTCGAAAGTGAAGATAATATAAGCTAGGAATATAAAAGGCTAGAACTACTCACAACAAAAATTGATCTGTCGCTTTAATCACTCATATTGCAGAAATTCGTCTGAGCATACGGGTCAAGAATGCTAGATTAGAAAAAATACAATCGCGTTTGCGTCGACCCCGCGACATGAAGGCATCCAAAGACATCTCATTCACGGTGAAAACCACGAAGTACGATACTAGCTATTCAATAGGGGAAAATACACGTGCTTCAATGAACTTTGCTAACTTTGCTCGTGATTCTGACCATAACAAGCAGCGCATCAGCACATTTCTTGAACTTGTAAACAGCGATCTTAATCGTATCCTTACCAGTAGTATTACTCATCGGCGATATTAGATTCGGCTGGAAATTCTCAGCATCTACGGCCACATAACTGAAGAGTTTAGCAGCAGTAATATTCTTTTAACCGAGGTAATGCGAGCTAGCATCCTCGATCAACACAATGGTCGCCTTTACCCAGGTCCAACAGGGCTCAACTTCTCTTCCTATCTGCGTGACTATGACTTTCGGGTCGTACTCCCAAGTTTGGTGCGTACAAAGGCTTCGTCTCAGGAATGGGCGTCGTTTGGTAGGCTGCATGGCTTGCTGACCCGCCTTCAGTTTGGAGCCGATGGAGTCATAAAAACCCCCCTCGCAGTCTGTATCAGCATCGCCCAGAATCACACTTACGTTGCTACGCAGTACCAGCACTCAATTCTTGGCAGAGAGTACAAAACAGAATCTCCCAGCCTCACCGATCGATACTTCGCACAAATGGGATTACAAGCTCAGTTCTTTATGCCCCAAGGATTGCCGGCGCCGCTTGCATTTTATAGCTCAAAGGCCCTCCAAGAGGAGACAGATATTTACATGGCATCGCTAATTGCTGTGATGGCAAACTTTCAGCGAATTTACCGGCCGGAGATTTATTTAAGTCGCACTAGCTTCAGTCCTATTCCTGGTGAGGTGTCAAGGGTATCCCTGAGTAATCAAAATTTTGAGAAACCAGCTTTGGTGTACGATCGTCTAGAGAGAGAACAGCTGGCGGATCAGCAAGCACATTTGATCGAAGATTGTTTGATGATGCGTCATGGCGATTGGCTAAAAAGAATTTCTACTGCAACGATCGATAAAATCAATTAGTTGCGCGATGACTGTTGGATATCAGTGACTTGCCCTAATCCCTGAAAATCAATTTGATGCTTCGGTGATTAGGGCATTAATTTGTGCGAGTAAGGCTTGCATCTGATGCCATTTTTCAGGGTTCTTTTCCCAAAGACGTGTGGCCTTGAGTCGCTTTGCTGTTTGGTCAATTCGTGATTGTGGTTTTTCTTCTGCGGTGTTGACTGCCAACTCGTTAATCCGCTTTCTGATTTCATTCAGGGATAAATTGTCACGGATTGCAGTTTGTAGTAACTGGCTGCGTGCTTCAGAATCTTTGAGGCGGGCGATCGCCTTTGCTTTAGTGTAGGCAATCTCACCCCGCCGTAGCGCTTCTAAAATATCTTCAGGTAAATTTAGTAGCGGTAAGCGGTTAGCGGTAAACGATGCCCAGTTTTGACCTAGCTTTGTAAAAACGGCTTCGATCTGATCCCCTTTTGGGCTACCCATAACGTTATGGGTAATTACTTTTCCTTTTTTTTCATTATCCAGACTGTAGAGCAAACTCTTGATTTCTTTGCGATCTACTGCCAATTCTATTTCTAAGAGCTTGAGGATTCCTTCAGCTTCTTCGACAGGGTTGAGATCTTCACGGGTGAGATTTTCCACGAGGGCGATCGCTAAGGCTTGTTGATCATTTAAATCTCGAATGACGACTGGCACAGTTTTAAGATCTAACTGCATTGCCGCACGATATCGGCGTTCACCTGCGACTAACTCATAATGGTTTCCTTGGTGGGGGACTGGCCGCACCAAGAGCGGCTCTAAAATGCCATATTCTTGGATCGAAGCCGCAAGCTGTTGAATTTTCTCTGGGTCAAAGTAGCGACGGGGCTGACTCTCTGGGAGGCGAATATTGGCGATCGCCACAAAAGATTCCGGTTCGGTCGGTAACTCTGCTAAATAATTCCCTACAGTACGTCTAGCCAAGGTAATTCAAAGCCTCCACAAATAAACTTTCATAATCTTGCTGGGCTGCTTTCGCTGCCGATCCTGCTAAATCAAAAACGGTCGCCTCTTGAATAGGCGCATCAGAGATACATTGCCGTTGGTAGATGGCGGCATTGATGAGAGGAAACCGTTGATCTTGGCTCAGGGCTTGTTGCGCTTCCTTGAGGAGAACAGTTCCTTTGACAGCTCGACTGAGAAATAAGCCAACCTTGGGCTGACCACTACGTACCTTTTGCCGTTGACGAATGACTTGGAGAATTTTACTGCTACTGCTGAGATCAAGGCCAGAAGGTTGGCAAGGAACGAGGGTCAAATCAGAAATATCGAGAATTGTTTTAGTAATCTCACTTAAACTGCCGGGGCCATCAACAACGACGACTTCATACTGACTGCTGGCTTCCTCAATCGCCTCGAAAAGGGCCTCTGGGTCAAGAATTGCCGTGTGAGGAATCTCTTTAGGTAGGCATGACAGCCAGCTAGAGCTGGATTGTTGGGCATCGGCATCAATCAAAGTAACGCTTCTATTTTGGGCAAGCCAGTAGGCAAAATGTACCGCCGTTGTACTTTTACCGCAGCCACCTTTTTGGTTAACAATACTAATAACGCTCACAGGTTGACCTGAAATTTACCTGAAGATATTTTACATTACCCATAACGTTATGGGTAATTACCAAGCCTTAAAAAGGCGATCGCCCTTTAGAAGTAGCAGAGAGAATTTTTGATGGAGTTCGATCTGTAGTTTTGTTTGATTGGGTGGGATCTAAGGCGTGCGTTTTTGAGCGCTTTTAGAAATTACCCATAACGTTATGGGTAGCCTGTTCCTCGATTTTGTCTAATTTTCTTCAGGTGGCCCAAGACCTTCTCAAAATAGGAAAAGCCAAGGCGATCGTCTAAACATTAGACTCTCACCCCACTATCTTTCTCTAAACTATTTGTAAAGTGGTCTAAAACTATACGTAAGACAATATTGAGAGGCGTTTATGGATATACGCTTAAAAAAGTGGGGTAATAGTTTGGGTTTTCGTGTTCCCCATCGTCTCGTAGAAAGTTTAGGCTGGGATGATACCTGCATTCTGGAGTTGCAGGAACAGGGTGAAACTCTCATCATTCGTCAAAAGCCTCAGACTCTAACATTAGATGATGTACTAGCCAGTATCCCTGAAAATTTTCAATATCTCGATGATGTGCAAGGGTTTTTAGAGACGCAAGCGACGGGACAGGAGTTACTTTAGATTACGACGATGTATCCCAAGCGTGGGGAAACTGTTCGTATTATAAATCCAACTGGAGGTCGTAAAATTCTGCCAGCTAGGGTAATTGAACAGGCGATCGCCATTTTACAAGTAATTATTGCGGAGTAAAGTGAACCCCAATGAATAGACCCGTCAAACATTGTTACTGGGTACTACCCGGTAAGCTATTAGCAGGAGAGTATCCCAGGAATAAGGATGAACAGTCTTCACAGGAAAAACTTGACGCTTTACTCGATGCTGGCGTGATGGCTTTCATCGATCTGACGGAAGTTGATGAGGGCCTAAAACCTTATACAAATCTCATCGAGGGTAAGGCTATTCATCATCGCTTTGCAATCCCAGATGTTTCAATCCCGGCGTCTCCTGATCTGGTGGTCACAGTTTTGGACACCATTGATCGCTATATTGAACAGAACCGAGTGGTTTACATTCATTGTTGGGGCGGTGTAGGACGCACAGGTGTGATTGTTGGATGCTGGCTAGCACGCCATGCTCGGGGTGGTGAAGTCGCACTCGATTGCTTGCATAAACTTTGGCAGGCATGTCCTAAATCGATGTATCGGCGATCGCCAGAAACGAGGGAACAGGAACAATATATTTTGAACTGGGAAGTTGGCCGATGATATTTTGTTAACAATGGGTAAATGTCCTTCATGGACTTCATTGCAGGGAAGACCTAGCCTTGACGATTGGCTATGCTTCGTCGCGATAGTAGGCAATTTTTTGTTCTAGGCGGGCGATCGCCTCGGTGAGGGAAGCATAAACTTCACACTCATCGGTGTTATCGTCCTGGAACATGACCTCGCCAGCAAACCGTTCTGGGTGCTTGAAATAGACAATCAGCTTTAGTTGGTAGTCAAGATTCCACCAAATGAAGACCGGCAGTAATTCTTCATCGGGGACATAGAAGCCAAAAGTGTCCATGGCTTCATCGGCAACTTCTTCCCCAACGATGTCCGCACCGGCAAAGGCGATATTGGTTTCAGACAATTGGCGGGATAGGGCAAATAACTGATCTAGGGCCTGCCAATCCGCCTCACTTGCTTCCTGGGTTAAGGCATGCCATTGGGTTTCGTCTGGGTCTAGGAGGGGCAGAAACAGAGGTAGAACTCGGTGACTGGAGAAGTTTTTCCCGGATTGGGTCTGGGTAATCACCATTTCGAGGTACCAGCCCCGCCGCTGCTCCCGAAAGAGGATTTTAACTTCAAACTTGTCTTCACTCTGTTCAGTATCCCAGTCGATGACCTCAACGGGTTCACCGTAGATAGTCTGACAAATTTCAGCCACTGAGAGAGTTTCAGTCATAAGCCACAAAATTCAATTAGATATTGCGTAGTGTATATTATTTCGTAAATTAAATCTAAAATCCTACGCTAACTCATACAGAATTCAACAACTAATTCGATCACCATTTTGCTGGAGCTGATTAGACACCAAAAGTTCCTCAAGAATAGGTTCTAGCATCTTACGTTGAGAACTTGTAAAGCGATTAGTAGTAGTCAGTTTAGATAGAGTTTCTCGAAGTAAGTCTTCTGAAGTTATCGAAAGAGATGCTTGAACTATAGTTTTCATTGCATTCATAATCTCTATTTTAGGAATTTGCTCTAATATTCTCCCTTCGGTAGGAGGGATGCGGAATTCGCACCAACTTTGAGACTGCTCTAAATTTTTCCACAAAACCTCATTCTCAAAGTAAACATCACCACGCTCAACCATTACTTCTACTAAATCTTGAACTCGCTTTAGAGCCCTTTGAGTAAAGCGACCAAAACTCCAACATTGACTAAGACGCTGAGCAGTTTCAGATAATTTAATAGGCGATTCAACATCAACAATTTTCAGTAACAATTTTTCAATTAATAGAGTTGAGGCTTCATCATAAAATTCTTGACTCGATTCAGAAACTAGATCTAGACTTACCATCAAATAAGGCTGTCCTAGAGACATATTAATTGCAGGATCTTGAAGCGGAGAAGAAGAGATAGAAGCAATATTAGATACTTTTGCAGGAGTTGCTTCAGTGAATTCTACAAGAGCTTGTCTAAGTTGATTTTTCGTTACCGTTGAAACTCCTGAAGTGTCAGTAGTAATCGGTGAATTATCCTCATCTTGTCCAAGATTTTTGATCACTTTTTCTACTGCTTGTAATAAGCGACGTTCTGAACCATCTCTATCCAGCAACCAGTCAATAGACCAGACTCGGTACATCTGCCAGCCCATATTCTTCAAAACAGCCTGACGAAGACAATCTCTATCCCGTACTGTGGCTGCAGCAATATAGCTTGTCCCGTCGCATTCTACACCCAAGATATACTGAGATTTCTTGTTAGGATGTCGAATACCAAAATCAATCCTATATTCGGCACAACCAATTTGACAGTCAACTTCGTAGCCAGCTTCTGTTAATACTCTATATACCTGTCTATGAAGTTCACTATCAAAACTTTTCGTAGAACTCAGCGAATCTCTAGATTCCTGATTGAGTTGGGCCGTTAAGGCTAAAAATTCCTTAAGATGGCGTACAGCCAAGGCATTAGTACGATTTAGATCAATATCCGCAGCAGTTAAAGTGGAAAAGACATGCAGAGCTGTTCTCGCTCTGGTAATAGCCACATTTAATCGTCGCTCTCCTCCTAGTCGGTTGAGAGGCCCTAACTGCATCGACATTTTTCCATTGGCTTGAGGTGCATAACAGATGCTAAAAAGAATTTCATCTCGCTCATCGCCTTGCACTGTTTCTAGATTTTTTATAAAGCAATATTCAAGATTATCTTTTTCGTCAAACCATTTTTCTAATGAGTTGTCTTTATCTAGCTTTTTTCTGATTAGTTTTTCAATTAATAGCTGTTGAGGAGTGCTAAAAGTAATAATCCCAAAACTGCGTTCTTCAGGTTTATATTTACGCAGCTGCTTAAATAAATAGTCAACTAAAGCATCGGCCTCTTGTTTATTAACTCGCTCTTTAGGTTGATAAAATCCATTAAGAATCAGATGCCATTTCAGACCCAGATTAGAATGTGATTGTGTAGCAGCAGGAAAGAGATTAAGTTTATTATTATAATAGTGTTGATTACTAAAAAGAATCAAGCTTTCATGACGACTCCGGTAATGCCACTGAAGCATTTGTTGTGGGAGATTACAGGCGATTGCTTCATCAAGAATGCTTTCTAAATCTTCAACAGTATCTTCAGATAGTATTTTGGTACTGTCTGTATTGCCATTGCCCCCAAAGAAGTTACTAGGAGGCATTTGTTTATTGTCTCCCACAACAATTAACTGTTTCCCACGGGCAATCGTGCCAATAGCATCATGGGTTTCAATCTGAGATGCTTCATCAAAAATAATCAAATCAAAAGTACGGTCATCTGCTGGCAAACACTGGGCGACAGAAATTGGGCTCATCAACAGACAAGGTTTTAGAAGTGGCAAAAGATTGGGGATTTTTTGAAAAAATGTTCGAACAGGGAGATGTTTTTGTTTTTTTGTTATGTCTCGACTTAACTCTGCAGCTTCTGAACCCTTTAATGAAGGGTCGAGATTTGGCACACGAGACAAAACTTTTGCCCTGACAAAACGACGACTTAACTCTAGATAATCTTTTTCAAGTTTTTGGAAATTTTGAATAGTTATATTGTGACGATCAACATTAAAATCTTGCAGAACTTCCTCGGCATCAAAAGATTCCTGAAACCAAACTTTTAGGACAACAGCTTTATATGTTGAGGCTAGTTCTTCTAAAGGAATAGTTTCAGATTCAAGCCACTCAAGAATAGAGCCAATAGAAGAATTTATGAATTCAGTTTTTATCTGACTATATTGGCTCCAAGCATAAAGTTTTTTGCGATTCCTAGTTAAATCTTCAAGCCACTGAAAAATCGCATCAAAGGATGAATGACGTTGAGAACTGGGAGGGAATTCTTCAATTTCTAGAGCATTTTGAAGGATACCAAAACTTTCCTTGGCTGCATCAATTTTTTGTTTTAAAGCTGTCCAATACTCTGTTTGAATTTGAGTGAGTTTATCTAAAGATAAATCTTCATCTTGAAAACTTTCTAGACTTGAGAATATAGCTTGATATTCGTCAACTAAAGCGGTTAGTTGCTTTGCTTCTCCATTCCAGGTAGTTAAGTGCTGTTCAATGGATTTACGATCATCATCAATTTCTTGCCGAAGTTGAACTACACCTTGGAGAGAACGAATTTTTCTATACAATTCTTTCAATCCTGGTGTTTTGCCTTTATACCACTGTTGAACCTGACGTCTAAAAAAGAAACCACCGATCCAACGCATCAAGATAAAAGCAGAAAGTAAAGATTCAGACTTTTTCTCTAACTTTTTTAAATCTTGATTAAAAATTTCTTGCTTCCAAAATTGACTTAATTCACGTTGACATTGATTCAATTCATCTACATTTTCCAACCACTTTTGAGTCGTTTGTTTGAATCCTTTCCACTCACTAGGTTTATTGAGTTTTACAGGTAGTGTTTTCAGAGAGGTAAAGTCAGCAATCGTCGCTAGAGATAAACACTTTTCCCAATTCAGTTTATGTGCCAAATTAGGGAAATAGTTTTGAATGCATAGCATCAATTGTTTTATTTTATCTCTTGCATCTGGCAATTGAGATTCTAATTGCTGGTCTAAGCTAAAAGACCAATTAATTGCGGAAATAAAAGACCAAGGATTAAGATTACAATCTTCTCCTTTCTGGACTACTTTGACAAAATCTTGTATTTTTTGAATTTGTGATTGTAAATCTTTGGCTGTCAAGTTTTTCACTTGAATCTCAGGAGGAAGTTTTAGTGAGGATTGTAAGGGCGAAAGCTTGACTTGTTCATTTAAAGCATCAAATAATGAAAAACCAATCTTATGAGGACGATGAAGAGCATCAGTATATTTCCTGAGTTGTTCACGCAAAGATTCTAGTTGCTCACCAAAGTCATTCCAGTTGGCTTCTTGTTCCTTTTTATGTTGCAAAACTTGATCAAATTCTTTTTTTTGCTGTAGAGCTTCATCAAAAGATGCCGATACTTCTAAGCGATTACTTTGGCTATGAAGATCAAGACAGAAGGGGCCTAAGCCTACGGATGTTAAACGACGATAAACAACTTCTACAGCAGCTTGCTTTTCCGCTACGAATAAGACAGTTTTCCCTGCGGCTATGCAAGCAGCAATGATATTAGTAATAGTTTGGGACTTGCCTGTACCAGGGGGACCTTGCAGGATAAAACTCCTGCCCTTAAGTGCTGCATAAACTGCGGCCAACTGTGAAGAGTCAGCATCTACTACTAATGGAAGATCTTGGTAAGGTTCTTGATCAAGACTTTTTATGTCAAAATTTGAGAGAGGATCAGAAAAAGACTCTCGACCAGCAGAAGCAATATAGTGAACCAGTTTATTTTTGAGCAGTTGTTCTGTGTTGTCTTGCAAATCTTTCCAAAGTAAGAATTTACCAAATGTAAAGCTAGTAATTACTGCTGTTTCAATAACTTTCCAGCCAGGTTTCGCTAAGATTGCTTGACGAATATTATTAAATACTTTTTCTAGATCAACTCCATTCTCATCTTCTGGTAACTGAACTAAGTGACTAAGATCAATATCACAATTACGCTTTAACTTTTCTACCAAAGTGATATTGCCAACTGCCTCCCCTTTAGTGCGGTTAATACTGATTCGCCGTTTTCTGGAGTCAACTTTAATTTCGATAGGGTATAAAAATATAGGGGCTAGTCGAGGCACAGAAGATTTTTCCTCACACCATTGCAGTAGGCCAAATGCTAGATATAAAGGACTAGCACCAGTTTCCTCTTCTGCTATGCGTGCTACCTTAGCAAGAGTACGACCTGCTTCAAAAAGCAGAGACTCAGGCATAGGACTGTCGGCTCCAAGCACTAAGCGAGTTTGACAGTAGCCCTGAGTTAACTCTTTAGTAGCAAGGGCGATCGCCTCCGCTCCAGAAGTATATTCTCCTCCAGGAATTAACTCCAAACTACGGCCACTAGCAATTTGATCCTCAAGATTACCTAATAATTCAGGGGGAGTATAAAGAAAGATAAATGATGCCTTACCTTTTTTTAGATTTTTAATAAGCTTTTCATCAGCTTTTTGGATAGAATGAATGATTCTTGGCTTTAAATCATTTTCTATAAAGCTTTCTGGAAGAGAAATTTGTATTAATTCTAATAATTTGGAAAAATAAAAATTAAGATTTGATTGCCTTTCAAAACTAAAATCTTTTATCAATAAATCATTGGTTTCTAATGTAGAAGCTAAATCAATAATATATTCTGTTGCTTCGGAATTTTCGTCGGCAATGACATTTGCTAACATCACCAAAGAATTCCTAGCTGCATCAATAAAAGCTTGACTATAAAGATTACTAAAATCTAAATTGCTTAGATGTAATAGACGATTACGAGATGAAAGATCTAATAGCTTCTCTTTCCAGCTTTGTAAACGAGAAGCAACGACCGCATTTAAAGGTTCAGTCGAAGATTCTTGAGAAGTCGTTTGATTATCACCTTCATTAGTTAAATTTTTTGCTGCATCTCGCAAAATTTGTTGGGCAATCGATAAAACCTCTTCATCCTTATCTACTGCAACTTTCATACGTACTGGGAGCGGAGTAAAACCATTCCGCCTAGCTTGATACACATTAATTGCATATTCGAATTTTTCCAGATACTCATTAGCTCTATTAACGGCTTCTGAAAAAGGTGGCTGAGGTTGTTTAGCATAGGTAGACGAATCAAAGATAAGTAATGTGCCCAATCCAATAAGATGTTTTATTTGGCCAATATCTTCAATTATTGCTGGTAACTTTTGAGGTAGTTCTTCCAATAGAAAAACACCTGGCAAGACATGACCCTTTAAAAAAATAATGATTGGATATAGTCCTATTTGCTCAAGGCAAGATGCAGCTAAAGGTGTCAGATCAGCACAAGTACCTAATTTTTCAGTTAACACCTGATCTGGTAGGCGAATCCTTTGGCCACCACTCCAGACTCCCGCAGGGGGATCAGTATAAGAAATGTCAAAATCCGCAAAAGCTTCATAGAGAGCCTGCGTCATTTCACGCACTCGTTGCGTACTTTCCGCCTGATATCCTTCCAGACTTCCCTTCAAATTTTGACTCAGGAGTTTTTTACTCGTTTGTTTTAGAATTTGAGGGATAACTGGATGATTAGGGGTTATAAAACAAGCATAGCTAGCCTTAGGGTCTCTAGACCAACTGATAGTATTATAAGCTTTAATTTCTACTTCTTGAGTTTGTTGAATTAAAGTTTTTTCTTGTTGGCTAATTGTTAATTGTAACGAGAAAACATCATCTTCTACTATTTGCTGTAGTAAATCAGAACCAATTCGAAAACGAATATCATTAATTTCTAGAGCCTGTCCTCCTGATAACATCGGTAGAGGCATTCTCCAGGTATTTTGATTCCCAGACAACAGCTTAATTTCCAACTCCAGCTCATGGAGAGCAAATTCTCCTTGGTTTTCTAGTTGTACTGAGGTTATGAGGGGATTCCCGATATGCTCCACTAACAAATTGTAATTGACCGCCGTCTCAAAATTTAACTGTAACGATAACTTCTGCATTGCTCAAAAATGAATATAGAGAAAAGTGAGAGTAATTTAAATTTTATGAATTAGATTTATTTAGTAAAAAGAGCAGTTCTTCTTTTGCACCTCCCTTAAATCTAATATCCCAGTGTTCTTCCATAAAATTTAATAACTTAATTCCTCTATCTTTAATACTTTTGGGATTCCAGTCTGTTTCTTGTGATACTTCAATTTCAGAATGCGATCCATCAGAATAACCATTACGGATTTTTTTACCTGAATCGTCAAATTTTGGATGCTTCTTGTCATTAAATGAGTTATTTTGTAGCGAACTGTTGATTGACATGGATAGTAGCAGTAAATTTCCCAGTGAGCCACTGTAATAATAATTTTCTTCCGCTACATTAGAAAAATTTGCTTTCCAAGCTTCAGTAGGCTTTTGAGGAAAGATATGCTCAATGGAAATCTTATCTTTAGGAGTTTTTAATAAGTCTTCCCAGGTAACTTTTTTCTGTATACTTTGAGAGAGTAAACTTAATTCATACTCATACAGAAAATACCTCAGGCCATTCCAACCATAATATCCGCTTCTTTCTCCACTATTAAAACGCTTATATAGATAATCATAAAAATATTTAGAATCGAAAGTTTTGTCTTCATTAAAACAGAATGATGAAGAGTTAGTCAGTTTGTTTTTAATGTCTTCGAGTTTTAGAGCGCCTTGATCAAGTTCACGAGCTGCATTATAAAATTCACTGTCACGATAGTTGCTACGAGATTGACATAAACGAAAAACAATAAAAATAAAACGCTCAATTTTATTAAGAAGTTCAATTCTCTGATCTGATTTTTTTACTTTCTTAAAAAGAGACATTACCAAGGGTCGAAAATATCCCATGCCAATCCGATTTAGGCGATCTAGCGCATGCTTTTCTTTCTCTTCTAATCCGGTTGCTAAATATGGATAATGGGAATTAAACCAATGTACCGCTGATTCTTTCAGACTATTAACGTAATTTTTAATATCCTGTGGCTGCAATGATGCTGCCATGATTATGGAAGATTCTTCTAAATCATTATTTTCAGCTTCAGTTTCATCACTTTCAAAATCAGCTCGCTGCTCTTCTGGTAGTTCCAGGGTAACTTCATACTCAATTTTTTTATGCACTTTTTGTGGAGAGAATTGTTCGTCTAGTAAAAAATCAATGTAGTCATTTCCTCGTTTCCTGGAATATTTAAAATACATAATCCAGTGCGCTTTTAAGAAATCGTCATCATTTAAGGGGCGCTTTTCATTACGGCCTAATTGATGATAAACTTCCTTCCAAGCATTATTGATATCATTTCTTAAACTAGCTCTTCCAGCAGGATCAAGCTCATCATCAGAATAGAGTGTTGTCAGGTAAATAAGACGATTTTTAAGCAGCTCTAAATCTGACAATTTCTTGCCCCGATTATTCATCGTTTCAAACGCAACAAATACGTCAAATTCATCTTCGATGACGTATTCATTAAATAAAAATTTCTTGGTTAGTTTTTTATAAATCTCCTGAATTTCTTTAATGCCACTATCCAAATAGAGGCTGTTAAGCTGTTCGTAAAAGTACTGTTTAGCATTCTTTAAGTTGAGTGTATAGAATGTCTCTTCAATTGAACCAGCACCAGTTTCGTTAAAGATTTTATATTTGAGATAATCATAGCTGGGATTATCAATCGTATAACCAAATTTATAAGTTCTGTAGAGATTATCTGGCGGTTTCGCTTGAAATAAATATCGACTGGTTACAGTCTCTAAATTTAGAGTATCTGTAATGTATATTTCCTTTTCACTCTTGTTAGAATGATTATTTTTTTCTTTAATAACATCAATGAGTGTCTGTAAAAAAATCACAAAAGTAGTCAGACGTTGCTGACCATCAACAAGATGATAGACTTTGTAAGAGTGATCTTCAACAAGCCAATATTCACTATCAGTGTCCTTAATATCATGGCTTTTAACTTCTTTTAGAGTAAGAACGCCAGTATAATGTGAACGATTATCCGGAAGATTAATTAGATCTTCCCAAAAGTCTTTAAGCTGACTTTTTTGCCATGCATATCCTCGCTGATAATCAGGTATTCTGAATATTTTTTTCTCAAAAAGATTGTCTAGTGATTTTGGTTTATCCATTTTAAATTTTTATTAAAATTTATTTTACAAGCTATTGATTATTTGATTTCCATAAAAGCTGCTAAGCCGAGCATATTTATTGCTTAGATATTCATTATATAATAGTCTGCTAAATAACAATCAAACTCTCAAGATCCCTTGGCATAGATCACCTCAGCAGATTCAAGAATATTTCGACGACGTAGCCAATTGCTACTCCGGGCGATCGCCCGGAGTAGCAGATCGACTTTGCGACCAAAGAGGGCTTCTAACTCTTGCTTGATCTGAACTGTCTCGTTAAACCCTCGCTGGAAGTCGGGGGTAAAGGTAACCAGAACATCAATATCACTGTCTGAGCAAAAGTCATCCCGAACACGGAACCAAAGAGGGCAAATTCTGTAATCTGCCAGCGTTCACAGAATTGTTCGATGGCCTCAAGGGGTTGGGGTAGGTTTTTTAGGGTTGTTTGCATCGCTCAGACAATACTTGGTGGGATAGGCTGCATGGTTTGGGCATTGTGCCATTATTCTTTCGGTCGTTTTTTACCATATTGGGCCGATCGACTGCGATTCAAATGATACTTTTCCGCCATCGCTCGCTTGCGGGACATTTGGCGATCGCCCGCCTCAAAATCCTCAGCTAAATCTTTTAGATTAGACAATTCTTCCATTAAGGGAGCCGAAGCAGGCATGGCTTCTAGTGTCCTAGCTGAATCATTTAAAAATTGCACTGCCCCGGTCACATCCCCCTGGTCTAAACGGTCGATGGCCTCCTGGCGCGCCCGGGCTGCCATTAACAAAGCCACCTGTTCTTGCACTTCTGGGTTGGCCGGAAAATCACTCAGTTGTTCTGGGTTTACCACCTGTAACTGTAAAGTGGCTGTCTGGGTCAAGGTTTCGCCATGTTCAGTATTCTCCCACTGTAAGGCGACCTCAAGGACATCCGTTGCCCCATCACAAGCAGGTATACGCAACCGCACCACCACCTTTAGGGGATTAGCGACGGTTAGATTCGGTAACTTAATCGCCCCGGATTCCTCCCGCTCCAAATCATTCAGCACTTCTTTAACCGTTGTTCCTGCTTGGGGGTCAAGTTTTAAGGTGACAGAACGCCCAATGGTGGTAGCTAAACCCTGCAATTCCGTCTCAAAGATTTGCGGTAAATCTTCTGGTGAGGCGATGTGGAAGAAGTTACCATCGCCACTGCGGGCGATCGCCTCTAGCAGATCTTCGTCATAATCTCGCCCGACCCCCAAGGCTGAGGTACTGATGCCAGCCTTCATCAGTCCATGAACATCACTAGCGATCACATCAGGATTTGTTTCGCCCACATTCGCCAAACCATCGGACAGGAGGATCACGCGGTTCAGATGATCATCGCTCAGATATTGACCCACTTGGATTCCCCCCTGCACCCAACCATCATGGAGTGCTGTCGAACTGCCAGAACGGATCAGTTTGACTATATCGAGCAATTTTTGTTTATCCGTAGTGAGAGTGCTGGGAATTTTGGTTTCTACCTGCGTATCAAACAGAGTCAGGCTGAGGCGATCGCTCGGCAGAAGTTCTCTAATCGCATAGGTGATCGCTTGTTTTGCATAATCCAGCTTATTGCCGTGCATCGAACCAGATTTATCCAGCACAAACCCCAGATTCAGGGGCGGACGGGCATGATGATCAAGCTCCGCCATGGGCGGCTCAATTTTGATCAACACATCCAAAGTTACAGAGCGACCCTGGGCGATCGCCCCATGTATTGGAATCAAAGAAATCATGGGCATTTTCATTTCAATACCTGCCTAAATTGAAAAATTACTTGAAGTTTTTGCGATATTAACTGGCACAAATTTGTTAGCTCTTGACGAGTCACCGGCGGCGTAAAATCTTCACGAATATTCAGCTCCAAACCCGGCAAAATTTCCACCCGCCGCCACTGAGAAACCGTCACCCGATCTATCAGCCCTTCTGATTGAGAAAGTTCTTCGGACTGAGCCGGTCGAGGCGTTTGAAACACTTGCAAGTCCTGGGCCGCTGTTTTTGGAAAACTCACTTTACTTTCCTGGCGGGCTTTTACCTGACTCAAAAAGGCAATCGCTGGATTACGCGTTTCTGCCTTGACCTGAACTCCTCCTTGCAACAAGCCTTCCAGCTCCTCATCACTCCTGCCCTGCATAATCGGCTGAATCGAGGGCAGACTGTAACCCTGACTCAACAGACGCCGAATCAACAGTAGTTGCAGGAGATGACGGTAGAGATAACGGGCTTCTCGACCTTCCTTTTCTGGCTTAGCCAAAACTCCCTTAGTCGTATAAAAACGCACTAAACGCGGATTCACATCATTTTCTGAACGCTCATTTACCGGTTTTCCCGCAAGATATTGGGGCAAAAAACGATTGGTAACTTCCACGAAAGTATCGATGTCCCAATAAGGGGATGTCCGGGAAAGTTCAAATAGGGTGGTCATAGATTCAACCTTAGTCATTACAGCTAAAAATGTCAATGTTTTTTCTTGATGCCCAAAAAGATGGGCTTTAATCATCATGTGGAAACATCACTCAATGGGCTATAACCATTGCAGAAATTAGACTTTGCACGAAACCGCCAAAAGTTTTAGTTATAAAGCATCCACTATCAATCCCGCTTCTATTGCAAAAATAACTGTTGACATTGTCGGGAAGTTCTCTTAGTATGTGTTTCATCAACATTTTTACTTTTCTCGCTATACACTTCACTCTAGCTTTTTAGGATTTATTACTTATTGGGATTTATTACTTATGGCCCTCGAACTCCATAACTTTATCTGGTCTGAGGTACGTCTTATTCAGGTCGAAACTCAACCCCACCACATCGCCGGTGTCCTCGCTGAGGTTAATCGCGTTATCCGGGAAAATGACCTCGATTGGGATGATGTCTATTCTGCCTACTACGAATGTGAGGCTGATGGCACCACCACCTTCTATGAGGCGGAAAGCGCTGATGCTGGTAATCCCGGCATTTGGACTTACATGGTTTATGAATGTGCAGAAGGAGAAGAGGAAGTGATCACCAAAGCAGATCTCGATACCCTAAAACCGGCTCTAACATTGCAGGAATCTTTAAAGGCAATTTCTGCATAAAGGTCAATACCTAAAGGTTTTTTTTCAAAACTAATGCGAGGTTTTTCAAAATGGACTTATCACAACTGAAATGGTTTAAAAATGTCAATCCAGGCAGCGGTTGGGCCTATGCTAATCCTGATGACATGCCACTCCCAGAGGCTAAAATTTTTCGCCTCGAATGGAAAAGCGATAAAACTGATGCTCAAAAACCCAACAAAGGTGATTTAATCGCTTTGGTACAAAAGGCCAAGGTCACCCATATCGTTGAGGTACTAGACGATACTGTTTACGACACCCGGAAAACGGAATTTGGTATTTACCGCGTTGTCAAAGCTATTTGGATGCCTCCACAGGGATTCGATTGGTCCCAGTTACCTCACCAGAAAGAATTGCTTGGGCCTTCTATTCTTGCTATGGGTGGTAATATTCACGAATTACCAACTAAAGGTATATCTGAATCTCAGCTATGGCAAGACTGTGGCAATCTACAAGGCTTACAACAGCATATTAATCAAATTTTGCAAATTATTTAACTAATTATTATGGGGGCATAAAACATCATTTATCTCCCATGATTTCAATCAAAAAACGCAGATTTAAAAGAACTAAAGCATAAAAATATCAATAAATATGATTTTCTAGTAGGTAAAAAAGCAAAATACTTTGAAACTTAATATTTTCAATTGTGATTACTGAGACTCAATCTTAAAATATTTTTCTGACAATCACTACTTATTTAAACTGGAATTATTATGAAACTTGCTGAAGCATTGATTCTACGCGCTGATGGTCAAACCAAAGTTACTCAACTACGCCAACGTCTAGTGAAAATAGCCAAAGTTCAAGAAGGGGAAGAACCACCGGAAAATCCCCAAGAACTATTGCAGGAACTGGATGAAGTGTTCACACAAGTAGAGCTCTTAATTCAGTGTATCAACCGAACTAATTCCCAAGCTGATTTTGGCGATGGATTAACTTTAAGTGATGCTCTCGCTAAACGTGATGTAATGGCAATGCGTTACAAGGCCTTCAATGCTTTAGTGGAGTCAGCTTGCGATTTACAAGACCGCTATAGTCGCACAGAAATCAAGATGTGCAGTACAGTTAATGTGGTTAAACTGCAAAAAAAGCTAGATTATCTGGCAAAACAATACCGAGAATTTGACACTAAAATTCAAAGTATGAACTGGCAAGTTGATCTATTAGAATAATTATGGTGATCGGTAATTAAATGGCAATTAAGGCGAGTGTAAAAGCTAACCAACGAGCTAAAACTGTTGGGCCATAAAGTAGTGTAGATGTTATGAGCAGCATCTTCAATTAATGGGCATGCTCAGCACTGTCACAGGGGTACAAATCACTGTAAATGTTACAGACCATACACTGATTAATTGTTTTATTTAATGAGGGTGGGAATGGGGATTCATCACAATCTAAAAATTCAACTTAAGTAGATATTCAATACCTGTTACATGGACGGTATTGAGTACTGGGCCAATGAAGCTCGCTTTGGGGGCATTGTTATCTGGACTGTGAAATAACGGGGTCATAGTTTGAATCGACTCGACGAATGCTCTTGATATTCGTGATCAATTTTTATGGCATGACTAATCTCAGAACTAGGCGATCGCCATTTTACGAGTAATTATTGCGGAGTAAAGTGAACCCCAATGAATAGACCCGTCAAACATTGTTACTGGGTACTACCCGGTAAGCTATTAGCAGGAGAGTATCCCAGGAATAAGGATGAACAGTCTTCACAGGAAAAACTTGACGCTTTACTCGATGCTGGCGTGATGGCTTTCATCGATCTGACGGAAGTTGATGAGGGCCTAAAACCTTATACAAATCTCATCGAGGGTAAGGCTATTCATCATCGCTTTGCAATCCCAGATGTTTCAATCCCGGCGTCTCCTGATCTGGTGGTCACAGTTTTGGACACCATTGATCGCTATATTGAACAGAACCGAGTGGTTTACATTCATTGTTGGGGCGGTGTAGGACGCACAGGTGTGATTGTTGGATGCTGGCTAGCACGCCATGCTCGGGGTGGTGAAGTCGCACTCGATCGCTTGCATAAACTTTGGCAGGCATGTCCTAAATCGATGTATCGGCGATCGCCGGAAACCAAGGAACAAGAACAATATATTCTGAACTGGGAAACTGGTCGCTGATGTTCTATCACTGATGAATGAAATACCCTTTACCGAAAGGGTTTTGGCATTTAGCTATGATTCCAAATATAAAGGTCGCAGAGTTAGGCTAAGAAAGAGAAGAGGCAGGAATCCAGCGATAAAGAGTGGGAAACGAGACCTCAAGATCCTTAGCAACATCCCATGGAGTGCTGTGATTATATGTTTGATACTCTCTTTACCTCCCGCCAGGGGACTGAAATTTCAGAGGGCACGTCAAGACTACTTCAAAACCTACAGAAAACTAGGTCAAGTTACTCACATACATACGTCATCTGTCTTGATTCGTTTTGTGTGTACTTAGCAGGCTTTCGGGTGTAGCTTGGATTGAATATTGTCCCATGGGTATATAAGCAAACGCGATCACAAGGATGAAAGCTCAAGTTAATGACTGGTGTAGTCCTGCCAACAGGAACCACATTGAGAACAATATTTTCGGCTGTTTCTTCTGGTATGCCAAAAGTCTTTCTGCTCCATATTGCATTGGCACCAACTAGAGTTCCATTAGTTACCTCCGGCACCGGAACTTTTACTCCTCCCAACACTAGTTCTCGGGGTGATTCCGGCATGTAAGCGAACGAATATCTCACGGTGTACCCTGCTTGATTGATGAGCTCTACGGATCCTGCGCCCGGGACCTCGCTAGCTCCACCGCTTCGGGAATCATATGGGCATCCATTCGGTTTCAGAGGTTCTTGGGCGACGATGAAGCTTATGTCCTGAATTCTGGTGTTGCTTGAATCTACTTGGTCGAATAGGGGATTTTTGAGACCTACAACACTAGTGCTATCAGTTGAAACACTAAGGCGGTCTTGGTAAGCAACTGCAGGCAAGTTGCTTATTGAGAATAGACTAAACCCCAACAGAACTGTAGTGTTTAATAGCTTTTTGATTGTCATTGTTATTCAAAGAAAAAATTATATAACCACAAACATAAAATAAGCAATTAAAAAGTAAAGATGTCGTTACAGAGTGAAATACAACGACCCCAACAGCTACCGCTTTCTTTCCAATGTTTCATGGCGATCGCCTTCCAGAAATAGCTGGGATAACCGATAACTTTTGATTCAATCTAAGACGCCAAAGTGTTTTATTTGGTAAATTCTAAAAACTAGGCTGCGCCGTAAAGACTTTTGGGGATTACCCATAACGTTATGGGTAACTTTCCCTGAACTGTATGCACTGTGAGAGAGTAGCAGCATCAAGGGCTTTGTAATCGTAAATTTGATGAAGGTAATTTGATTTATGGGCGTTATCTACAAGCATTCAGCACCTTTTCTTCAGGTGGCCCAAGACCTCCTCAAAACAGGAAAAGCCAAGGCGATCGCCCCTACCCGACAAACGGCACGCTGTCTGAAACAATCACGTCCCTTTACCCTCGACAACCTGGCGAAGGAACTCCTTAAGCAGCAGGGCATTAGGGTTTTGAATCCCCTAGAGCAATATCGCTATCTCAAACAGGCGATCGCTCAAACCTTAAACCCGACAGATCTAGAGGGCACAGCACAAATTTGGCAGGGGGCAATCCAAGAACTGCTCCAGACCAGTCCAGACCTAGATACTTTGAAGCAATTTGAGACACCGAAGATCCAGCAGTTATATCAGGTAATTCATGCCTACCAAGCTCAACTACAGTCCGTGGGAGCAGTTGATCCGGCTGCTGTGCTCTGGCAGGCGATCGCCCTCAAGCCGGAGCCTCAAACCCTCTGCATCTATGGCTATCCTGATCCCCGAGCCGATGAAGTTGCCTTTATTGAGGCGATCGCCGCCCCTGACAGTTTGTTTCATTTGCCTTACACCGACGAAAAAGGACTGCTCTCACCCCAGGCGAAAATTAAGGAACAGCTACAGAGTAAAGGTTGGCGCTTAGAAGAAGAGCAATCAAAAGCTTTAACTTTAGGCGATCGCCTCAGCCAGAAGTTTCTCGGTCAAAGTAGCCTCAATGTTGAGCCTAAAACAGTTCAAGCCCATGTCTATCCCAACTGGGAAGCAGAAGCCAGGGGAACCCTAGGTCAAATCAAACAACTGCTCCAGCAAGGAGTCGCAGCGCGGGCGATCGCCATTGTGGCCAATGAAGATACTACGTGGGGGCCGCTGCTCTTGCATGTGGCGCAGGAATACGAAGTGCCCTTGAGCCTCCCGAATCCAATCCCCCTCCAGAAAACGCGGCTTGGGGCTTGGCTACTGCAACTCCTAAGCGTGATTGATAGTAACTATGCCTTTGAAACCACGGCCCAATGGCTCAGTCACCCCCTGACCCATCCCTTGGGAGCGGAATTTTGGCAGGTGGCCCATCGCCTAAAACCCAATACTTTTAACGCTTGGCAAGCATTAACCCAGGAACATTATCAACTTGATCTGGCGGTACTGCGGCCACCCCTAGAAACAACTCTCTCGGCCTGGACGGAATACCTGAAGAAAATTTTGAATGTCTTTGAAGTACAGCGACAGGCACTCCCCTGGGCCACGGAAACAGTTGCCTACAAAAAATTAATCGATGGTCTGGATAGCTTGGCAACATCCACAGCAGAAACCATGGGCTGGGAAATGTTTCAAACAGAATTACGCACTACTTTGCAACTGTTAACCACGCCGGCCTATCCGATTCGCGGTGGGGTGGGTGTCCATAATCCCCGTAATCTGATTGGGTCTCAATATGACTATATTTTTCTCATCGATGGTGCTGAAGGTGTTTTACCCCGGCTACTGCGGGATGAACCCGTTTTAGATTTTTATACCCGTAAGCAGTTATCTGACCAGTTGCCCATTGAAGGAGCGATCGCCAAGGCACGGCGGGAACAGTTTCAGTTCTATAGTTTGTTGCAGGTACCTCAAGTTCAATTTACCTTCTCCTATAGCAGTCTGGGCCAAGGAGAGGGACGTTATCGCACCCAAACCGCTTCTATTTATTTTGAGAGATTAGGCCTCCAGCCCACAAAAAATTCGGTTCTGCGCGCTGCGAGTCGGGCGGAGGCTTACCAGTTTTATTTAACTCAAGCTTCAATCCCGACAGTGCTCCAATCCGAAACTTTAGACCAGGCGATCGCCGCACACCAGGTTGAGCAACGGCGTCTCCAAAAGGGCGTATTAGACGAATACCAAGGCATAATTGGAGAACCTTTTCCCTGGCAAGAGCACACCTTCAGTGCTTCGCAACTGCTGCAATTGGGGCAATGTCCTTTCAAATGGTTTGCGACTAAGGTACTCAAATTAGAGGCCCTCGATGAGCCAGACACAGAACTCGAACCCAGTGAGCGGGGCACTCTTTATCACAAGGTACTAGAAATTGCCCTGAAAGCCCATCAAGAGGATCCCAACCTAGATTTAACAGATTTTGAGCAGTTACAAAAATGGTTTATTGAAGCAGAGAAACTGGTTGAGTTTCCGCTATTGCCGGGGTGGAAACGACAACGCACCGAACACATTCAGGCCCTCCAACGGGCGATCGCCGCCCCTGAATTTTTACCAGAAAACAGAAATGTCCTAGCGCTTGAAGCCAAAATTGACTGTACTTGGCAAGATTTTCGGATCACAAGTCGCATTGACCGCATTGATCAGATTAACGGCACCAATGATCTGGTGATTATGGACTATAAAACCAGTTCTAATGCACCCAAGGGTATTCAGGATGAATCTGGTCTCCTCAAAATTGACCTCCAACTGCCAATCTATGAAGCGGCAGTACGGCACCAATATCCTGAGTATCAGGTGACGCAGAATCTCTATTACTCCCTAACCAAAGGGGAAAAACTGAACTCAAAATCTCCTGATGAAAAGGATCTCCAGGCTGCGGGCGATCGCCTGAAAGCTCATCTCGAAGAAGGCTCCTATCCTGTTGCCCCCGATCGGAAATATGACGCCTGTACCTATTGTGATTTTAAAGCGGTGTGCCGCATCAACCGGGAGGAACAAGAATAATGCCTTTAACTGAACAACAAAAAGCCGCCGTTATCTCAAAAACCAGTGTCAGCATCACTGCTGGGGCCGGGACTGGAAAAACGCACATGTTGGCCGCCCGCTATCTTCATCACCTGAATAATGATGGGCTTTCCCCTTTAGAGGTGGTGGCGATGACCTTTACGGAAAAAGCAGCCACGGAATTACGGGCCAGGATTCGTCAGGCGATCGCCCAGGAACACCCAGATAGATTTGACTGGCTGGCTGAGGTAGAGGCCGCCCAAATTAGTACCTTCCACGCGGTGGCGATGCGCATCTGTCGGGAACATCCTGAAGCGGCGGGTGTACCCGCAACGTTTCAACCCCTCGATGAATGGGAAGGGAGTATTTGGCAGACGGAACAGTTAAACCTGGCCCTGGCGGAGATGCCAGCAGAACTTTATGGGGAGATTCCCTATTCCACTCTAAAAATGGCGATCGCCGCCCTGCTTGGTGATCCTCTGAGTGCCCGTGAAGCCCTAGAAAGAAGTCGTGAAGATTGGCTACCTACTTTGCAAGATAAACAGCAGCGGGTGATCAAAAATCTGTTAGCCAGTGAAACTTGGCAAGAGACTCAAGCCATTATCGCTCAATACCAAGGAGCGCCTGGAGATAAGTTAGAACAAGTGCGCCAAACCCTGGCAGAGTTGATGGTAGACCTGGAACGTAGCCGAGAAGATATCACAAGCGATCGCTTCCAAAGCACTCTACGAGCACTGCAAACCCTAAAAGTGGGCAGTGGGGGAGCGAAAAAAAATTGGCCCAGTGAAGATGCGCTCAAAACAGTGCGTAGTCAGGCGATCGCCTGTCGGGATTTTGTCCAGAAATTTCCTGATATCTCATTACTGGGTCTGACTTTAGGTGAGTTGGATAAACGGGAAACCCAATGGGTCACTACTTTACAAGGTGCTTTTCAGTGGGTAGAACAACGATTAAAGGAAATCAAACAGCAAGCCAGAGTTTTAGATTTTAATGATCTAGAAATTTATGCTCTGCAAGCCCTTGAAGACCCTACCGTGCGGGATTATTACAAAGACCGTTGGCGGGCCTATCTTATTGATGAATTTCAGGATACCAACCCGACCCAAGGGAAATTACTCGAAGCCCTGACGGAGGGAAGTATTTTAACCATTGTTGGTGATGATAAGCAGTCGATCTATGGATTCCGGCGGGCTGATGTGGAGGTTTTTCGCACTTGGCGATCACAATTAAAGAATGGCGTGTCCCTAACAACCAGTTTTCGCACCCATGAGAATTTAGTCAACAATATCAATACCGTATTTCGCCCTGTCCTCGGGGAACTACACCAGGATTTGGATGCTCATCGTAAAGAAGCGCCCCACGATCCGCTCCATTTACAGATTTATCGCTTTGCCCCAGAAGAAAAAATAGGGATCGCCGAGGCCCGCAGGGTAGAAGCCCAACAAATCGCCCAATTGATCTATGACATGCTCTCCCAAGGGCTCGAAGTTTGGGATAAACCGACAGGAGAACTAAGGGCGATCGCCCCGAAAGATATTGCGATTCTCTCTCGCACCTGGGAACCTCTGGATATCTATAGCCAGGCTCTGGCCCAATGGCAGATCCCTTTCCTTCAATCCAGTGGCGGTAATCTTTTAGATACCCATGAAGCCCTGGATGGTCTTTCTCTGCTTCAATTCATTGCCAACCCCAATGATGATTTGGCCTTAGTCGCAGTCCTCCGGAGCCCTTTCTTTACCTTGAGCGATCGCCTCCTCTATGAATTACGCTTTCGAGAGAAAGATCAAAAATGGTGGTCTTGTCTAAAAGAGAGTGACCGACCAGAAGTGCAAAAACGGGTCGCAATCCTCAAACAATTGCTCAACAAACGCAATATCCTTACCCCGTCTCAACTCCTCCAACTGGCAGATCAACTCACTGGTTATTCCGCTGTGATCGCCAATCTCCCCCAGGCCACCCGTCGTCTTGCAGATTGGCAGGGCTTTTTAGAACTCTTGCGTCACTTGGAACAGGGCACTGGCGATGTGTTATCTGTTGTTCGCCGTCTACAACGCTTCCAACGCCATCAAATTAAAATTCCCCGTCCCCCCCTTGAAGCGGCTGATGCCGTTTCTTTAATGACGATCCACGCGGCGAAGGGCTTGGAATGGTCAGTGGTAATTGTGCCAGATCTGACCCGAAAGCTTTCCAATACAAGTGCAGGTATTCTCTTCGACCCAGAATTTGGCGTTGCCCTCAAACAACGGGATGATCAGGGAAAATTGCAAAAATCTGCGCTCTTTCAACTCCTCGAAGGCAACCAGAAAGAGCGAGAAAACGCCGAAGCGAAACGGGTTTTGTACGTCGCCCTAACCCGCGCCCGCGATCGCCTAATTTTGACCATGCCCAAAGAGAAAGGCGGCGCTTTAGACCTATTGCAGTTGGGCCTAGAGAATTTCCTCATCGAAGAAATTTCTCCAGATCTATGCCCTCCAACAGAATCTTGGCAAAAAGACGACAAAAAGCATCATTCTTCCGAATTGCAACCATTGCCTGAGCTACTCCTAGATCCAGCTCGGAGCAATGGCCTTGAGTTACCCATGACCGCCCTTACTACCTATGCTCGCTGTCCCCAACGGTTCTATTTTGAACAGATCATCAGGCATCCAGGCTGGCGTGAAGGAGAAAGTAATTATGCCGCTGCCATTGGTTCTTTAACTCATACTGCTTTAGAAAAAAATTATTTAACCATTGAGCAGTTAGATTTCCATAACCAGGAGCCTAAACTGCCCCCTGACAAAGTGGCAGAGGCACTTTCTCTCGCTCACACTTTTCGGACAGACCCGGTATTTGCGACTGTCCAACAGGGTGATCAGGAAGTGGCTTTAGAGCTACATCAAAATCAACTCATCCTCAATGGCCGGGCGGATCTCATTGGTAAAGATTTTGTGCTTGATGTTAAAACAGATGGACAAATAAATCCGGCAGAACACCGTTTCCAACTCTGGGCCTATGCCAGGGCAGCGCAAAAACCAAGGGCTTACATCGCCTACCTGCGCAAGCCTCATCTATATTCTTTTACTCCCCAAGACTTAGAGGCGATCGACCAAGAAGCAAAAACTTTAATGCAGCAAATTATCCAACGAGATTACACGCCTAACCCCGAGACTAAGCACTGTTCCTATTGTGCTTACAGTCAGATTTGCGATGCCGGGAAAGATGTTTTAGCAGAGGGATTAAGATAAATTCCAAACTCATTTCCCAACTACTAGGACAAAAAAGAAAGAAAACTCCCAAACAAAAAATTAATCTTAATTACGCAAAATAAAATTCTTTAAATTTGAAAATAATATTGAGGATAAATATTTATGTTTAATATCTAGCTTGAAGAACTTGTAATCGACTAAACTTTGAGTGAAAATTATGTGATTTGAAATTAATTGATGCAATCAATACCAGAATCTAAAATTGTTGATGTTTTCAAACTGTCAGGCATTTTCAATAAAACGACAAACTCTTATAAATATTTATTTTTTCTCTCTCTGCTAGATATTCTCAATCGTAGAAATTTTGAGATTACAGAGTTAATCAGCTTTTCTGAATTAATAGTTGAAATACTAGCAAACTCTTGGTTTCCCCACGTATACTTTAAGCTTTCGTTTGGAGTTCAAGATCAAATCACCAATAAATTAGATTCTTTAAATTTAGTTATTACTGAACCGATTCTAAAGTTTAGAGATACAGATAAAAAACTTTTACGTCAAACAATCAAAGCTCAACTA
Organism: Picosynechococcus sp. NKBG15041c; assembly: GCF_055380235.1. Lineage (NCBI taxonomy): Bacteria > Bacillati > Cyanobacteriota > Cyanophyceae > Chroococcales > Geminocystaceae > Picosynechococcus > Picosynechococcus sp. NKBG15041c. The sequence continues at coordinate 65,442 of NZ_AP040366.1, read as the reverse complement.
AAACCTAGTATTGTTAATGATTTATGCCGCTTTGTTCCTTATCGTTTAATTCGTCCTTTCCTTACTCAAGAAACAAAAAATATTGATAAGAATCGACTTCATCAGGTTATTGTCGAGGTAGTGAATCAGAAATTTGAAACATTAAAACCTCTTTATTGCTTTAATTCTAATAATCTAAAAGAATGCACAGGGATTTGGATTTCTCCCGATTGGGCAGATTATTTAAAGGAAAATTTTGCAATCGTTAAGGGTTGGGCAGCATGGGAATGGTTAAAATATATGCAAGCAAAAAACCCAACAACGCCAAATATTGTGAATAAACTCTTTATGCCACAGCAAAGAGGTTCATTATCTTCTCAGACAAAATTTTGGTCTATAGTCTTAAAGTATAAGTCTTTGCATTGTATTTATTCCGGTCAAATATTAGATTTAAAACGATTATCTTTAGATCATTATTTACCGTGGTCATTTGTTGCTCATGATCAACTTTGGAATTTAGTTCCAGTCGTTCCAGAAGTGAATTCATCAAAATCAAATAACTTGCCATCAGAAAAGTATTTCCCTGAATTTGTTCGTTTACAACATCTCGCATTAACTACTAATCACGAATATCTACCCAAAAAAAGTTGGGATAAAACCATCGATGTTTATGTTAGCGACCTTAACTTAACTACTGATGATCTTTTAAATTATGAAAAGCTTTTTAATGCGTATGAAGCAACGATCAAACCTTTAACAACACTGGCTGTTAAACAAGGATTTCCATCAGGATGGGTTTATTCAAAATAGCTTTTTGTTGCATAGGCATTTACATAGATGCAGGTAGATGTCGGGAAACTGTCATCAAGTTAGATGTCTATCATTCTAGATGACATTTACGAAAAGTCAATCCTTTGTCACGATTTAGCCCATGGGAAGTGTAAGTCGTGCCTTGAAACAAGTACTAGAGACTCATGGCGTGAGTCAGTACCGCATCGCTAAAGTCCTAGAGATTGAGCGTAATACGGTTTATCGTTGGGTTAAAGGAGCTGCTGATCCGAGTGGTGAAACGATCGCCGATATTGTGACCGCTCTACAGCAGATCAACCCAGCCGCTGCTGAAGATTTTGTTTATCAGTACCTTGGCGAAATTCTTGATCAGAGGGAAAAACTCTAGTTGATCGCCGAGTTGCCGAAAAAGTCATGGCAGCGATGACGACCCAATTTGGCAATGCCAGCAGTGTGGATCATGCCGTTGGTGATTGCCCTCCATACTCTTGTTAGTAGAATAGATCTATAGCTTAAATTTCCCAAGGGCTAAATAGCATGACGGCAAATTTTAAACTTTTAGCAGATTACGGCGATCGTCTGTTGATATCCAAAGAAAAGCTCGTGGAAATTTGTCTGCAATGGAACATTGCAGAACTTGCCCTGTTTGGTTCCGTATTGCGAGAAGATTTTCGGGAAGATAGCGATATCGATCTTTTGGTTTCCTTTGCCCCTGCAGCTCCCCAAGGACTTCTGACCCTCGCCAAAATTAAAGACCAACTCGAAGACTTACTACATCGTCAGGTTGATCTAGTTGTGAAAGAAGCCATTCAGAACGGAGATAATTGGATACGCCGCAAAGAAATCCTCAATACTGCAATAACTATCTATGAATCTTGATGACGCTTACTTACTCGATATTTTTAACGCGATTCAGCGCATTAAGCTATTTACCGCTAACTTAACTCAGGAGCAGCTTAGGGCGAACGAAGAAAAACAATCAGCGATTCTCTATCAAATTATTGTTGTGGGTGAAGCGACAAAACGCCTTTCTACCGAATTTAGAACAGCAAATTCTCATATCCCTTGGAAGGCGATCGCCGGAATGCGTGATATTTTGGCTCACCAATATGATCGCGTGAATTTCAATACTCTGTGGGATGTTGTGCAGCGAGACATCATTGAACTAGAAGAAATGCTCTCACCACTTTTGCCGAATGTTAACTGATAAGCCTATTTACCTCGATTACCATGCCACCACACCCGTTGATTCGAGAGTTGCCGAAAAAGTCATGGCAGCGATGATGACCCAACTTGGCAATGCCAGCAGTGCGAATCATGCCGTGGGCGATCGCAGTCGAGAAGCCATAGAACAAGCCAAACAACACATTGCCGATCTAGTTAACTGCCGACCCAAAGAAATCATATTCACCTCTGGCGCAACAGAAAGCATTAACCTTGCCATTCAGGGAACCATTTTGCACCACGGAAAACAGGGCAAACTTCCCCGTATCGCTATTTCTGCCGTAGAACATAAAGCTGTCCTTGATACCTGTCATTACCTCGAACAACAAGGACGCATCGAACTGATTACATTGCCCGTAGACCGTGACGCAAATCTTGACCTCAATACCGTCGAGAACATTTGCCGCAACGGCTTAGACCTGCTCTGCATCATGGCAGCAAATAACGAAGTGGGAACCATCTACCCCATCGAACTCATTGGGGCGATCGCCAAACGATATTCCGTACCTTTTTTCTGTGACGCATCCCAAGCCATAGGCAAAATTCCCATAAACTTCACTGATTGGGGCATTACCTTGTTAGCACTGTCTGGCCATAAACTCTACGCCCCCCAAGGCGTCGGTGCACTCATCCACAAAACCGATCACCCCCTCGAAGCAATTCTGTTTGGTGGAGGACAGCAGCAAGGATTACGCCCCGGCACATTGAATCTACCCGGTATCGTCGGACTGGGTGAAGCCTGCCATTTACGCCAGTTAGAAATGGAGCAAGACGAAAAGGCGATCACCTCATAGTTTTGCAATGCAGCAGGTAGGCGATCAAATGGCGAAAGATGTAAATAAAGGGTAGTCAGTAGCCGTTTCCCAAACTCTAAACTATGACAAACAGAACGAATTGTCTCAAAATCAAAAATCCCAGAAGCCATCCGCAAGAAATATCATAAAGATTCTCAGCAACTAGTCATGATCACTAGTGGTGATCATGACTAGTTGCACTCAAAACAAAAAGCTTATGATAATGCAGTTTAGAATAAGTCTAGAGATTAGCTTTAAAACTTTTTATGGTAGCTATTTGAGTCTTTTAGAGACTATTGTCGCAAGCTATCTTTTCCTAATTTGATCTCATTCTTACTTAATGGATTCGTTTGTCGAGTTTAAAAAACAAAAAGGGCCTAAAAGAATTTTGAAATAATCTTGAGGAATTCCTTGTCAAATAAAAACTAATCGCTGAAATGATCAATCTCTTTGTGCCGCAAGCGAAAGAATTTTAGTTGTCATGATTTTTTTAAAACTACAATTGAAAAACTGACCCAATTTGTTTCAATCCCAACTTTTGATAGTATAAATCTTCATCTGAAAGAATATAGAGATTTTTCTGGGGATGCTCTTTTTTTAGTTTTTGCAGGAGCTTCTTTCCATAGCCTTGATTACGATAATTAGGGGCAACATAAAGCTCACTAACATAAAGGCCAAAAGCATCCACTAAAGCGCGAAGATAACCACATATTTCATGATTGTGTTCACAAATAAAAGTTTCACTGGTTAATAAAGCTTCTTTAAAAATTTTAAGATTCTGTTCGTTGGTAAAAGTCTGCCAATCTGATTCATTGATTAACAAAGAAAGTAGTGCAGATTCATGCTGTTTGTCGTATCTGAGAATATTACCCATGAAAATTTTCTGTGTGATTGATTGATCCATATTATGAGGGGGCGATCACCCTTCTGTAATAAAAAGGCGATCGCCCCCTATGCATTAAGACAAAAAGATTTGCGCTACAAGGAAGCCGAGAATAAAGGCGAGTCCCATCAGAGCAAAAATGGTGAATAGGGACTCGCAAAAATTATCAAATTCCCGACGTTTACGCCGTCGAAAAGAGATTTTTTGTTCAATCTTAGCCTGCTGAAGCTGTAACCGTTTGTTCTGAATAGCTAAAGCCCGTTCATGCTCTCGACAAAAATCCATCAAGAATCGGAGGAGGAACTCTCTGGCAGCGCAGACGACTCCCCCGGCAGAACAGAAACATCAAGGCTTTCCTCCCCATAAAGAGCAGCATCAAACTTGCGTTGAAATTCTGGAGAACGCCCAAGCTCATTAATGCGATTCCAGAAAGAATCAACGATGATTTTACGCGCCGCCGCCCGTTGTTCCTTGAGGATATAGGGGCTTTCATCAAGAATATGCTCAGCAAAAGTAGTCGATCTCTCTTGTAATAAATTATTGACTTCTAGAGATAATGCCATACTTTGCTCTGGAGCAATCGAAGAATCAAGGGGTTGATTGGTAACGACGGCGATCGCCTGTTTATAGCTTTTCTTCTGCTGACGAGCCAAATATAAAACTCGTTCAAAAAGAGAAATTTGTTCATCAGAAAGGTGAGTTGTGTCCTGTGAGATCTCTAAACCATCAAGAATTTCGCAGAGTTTAGCGTCAGAAATATTGTATTTTTCAATGATGTTTTGCTTGTTCATAATGGAAAAATCCTAGAAACTATCGAGAGTGAATAAAGGAGAAGAAAAAGGGGTTAGAGGCTCATCTTCTGTCTCAGGAATGGAAGAGGTTTGAGAATCAGAAGAAAGAGAAGTAATGAGGGCCGTTAATTGCGTAATTTCCTGCGTTAAACGACGGATAGAAAGTTCAGCCTGACGAGTAATAAGTTCAGGAGAACTATGAGAGAAATGAAGAAAATGAGGATAATGGAGGAGTAAAAAAGCATCCTCAATTTCCTTTTGAATGGTTTTGCCTTGAGATTGTTTAATGTGGATTAAAATATCTCGAAAAGGAGTGTCATCTTGACTGTAGAAAAAATGTCGAATCATGAAAAAAAGACCTCTATAAAAATTGAAGGAGTCCATAGGAATCAAGGAGACGACGCGCGAACACAGGATTAATGAGCGTCGATTTCAAAAGAGGACGAAGAAGGTGATTTGCCCAGCCGAGATTACCAGAAAAATGTTGGATAAGCTGCGGTTCAAGGAGCATGGCAGTACCACCCCCACAGATAACAAAATCAGCAGGTTGTTGTTCCGCTAAAAAAGATTGAATCTGTTGCCAATAAAGGGGGAGACAATGCTGAATCGCCCGCTGAAGATCTGGTGGAAGCTGTTTGCCATGGAAGAGAAGCTCAGCGAGGGTGAGTTCATCCGTATGTCCAGTGAGTTTGCGGACTTCCTGAACCAACCAACGGAAGCCAAGATTGTTGGTAACGGAGGCCTCAGTGAGGGGTGAACCATGGTCGGTGGCTAACCAAGAAGCATTACGGTGACCAATGATTAGGGCAGTAACGCGAGAGTGTTTTTTGGGTAAGGTTTTGGGCAGACCATAGAGGAGTAGACCAGCACCTTCAGGAAAAATGCGGATCTCGTTTAAGTGGAGAGAGAGAGCCCGGCCACAAAATTGAACAGAATCTTGAGCAGCGATTAAACGTTTCTCAAGTAAGTCCCTGGTAAGGTACTCGTTAAAAGGTAAGAGAATGCCAACATCGATAGGGACAGGCTGTTCCATCTGGAGTTGTAGATAGGCGAGAATGCCGAGGACTTTATAGAGAGCTTTGTCACATTTAAGTTCGTGATTGCGTAATTCCGAACCTTGAAACTTTTTGGCGATCGCCCCAAGGAGAAAACAAGAATCAGGGAGAGAAACCCAAGAATTTTCAAGATGAGTAGAACCGATGCCCCAAGAAGCAGACTGGGGATAATCGGGAGGAACAGGCGCACAGTGAGGAGACATAGCAAAACACTGGCAGGAATCTGAACCAAGACGATAGGCGACTTTAGTGGCACTGGTGCCAGGGTCGATAACAATTTTGAGAATAGACATAAAAAAACCTCCTACAGACGAAGAAGAAAAGGAGGCGACGATTCGGATAAAGAAGAATGAGTTGTTACATAACTTTACAGAAAGACTGAAGAAAAGAATGAGATAGTTACTTTGTATTATCTTTTGCGATGCACAGGATTAGTCAATGATTGGCTACAGATCTGCTACAACTTAGTCACTTGATGGGCGATCGGAAACGGAAGTAGAGCGGCTAATTCTCAATAAGTTGAGAAACTAGAGGCTTATTGAGAAAAATGTTGAAAGTTGTAGCAAATAATGATCAAAAGAGGGTAGTAAAAGAGGGGGAATCTGTAGCAAATCCTGTGCATGGGTGAAAACGTAACCCACTGGTCAAACCGAGGAAATTTCCCCACACCTTATACACCTCTGGAAGTTTTTTTTTGACGGGGGAAAAATATCCGAAATCGGAGGGCGATTTTCTCTGACCTAAAAAAGCAGGAAATTTTAGGTATGTTGAGCATCGCCACAATGACTCCGGCAAAAGCGGGGAGTTACTACAAGGAAAATTATTACGCTGAGGAGGAACAAGTTGAATTTTCGGAATGGTGGGGGAAGGGTGCAGCAGCTTTAGGACTGATGGGAAAAATCAGTGACGGAAAAATTTTCCAAAATATTTTGCAGGGTAGGACGGCAGATGGGCAGACACAATTGCGACAGGCTCCTCCGAAAGGTAAGGAGGCGATCGCCGGAACGGACTTAACATTTTCAGCCCCAAAGTCGATTTCGATTGCAGCATTGGTGAATCAAGAGCAGGATTTGATTGACGCGCATAATCAAGCAGTGGAGCGGGTATTGAACTTGATTGAGGAACGGTACGGCGAAACCCGCATAAACAAACAACATACGCCAGTTCAAAATATCTGCGTTGCGAAATTTCTGCATGACACAAATCGGGAGCTGAACCCAAATCTACATACCCATTGTTTGGTGATGAATGTGGCACAGGATGCATCAGGAACATGGCGATCTGCGGCGAATCGATTGCTGTATCATCATCGGATTTTATTGGGAAAAATCTACCGCAATGAGTTGGCGCAGGCAGTCCAAAAATTAGGTTACGAAATTGAGGTCAGAGCCGATGGATTGTTTGAGTTGAAGGGTTATACGCGAGAACAGATTGATGGATTTAGCGATCGCCACCAACAAATCCTCGAATACCTGAAAACAGAGGGGTTAGACGATACAAACGAGAACCGAATCAAAGCCCTATTCGAAACCCGCAAAATCAAACAGCATGATGTAGACCGCCAGGCACTGCTGGAAGAATGGCAGAGTGACGCTAAAAACTTAGGCATTGAGCATCCTACCCCAAACCTTGGAAATCCAGTCAGTCACAAAAATCTGACGGTATTGGTTGACCAGGCCATTCGGCACAGTGAGGAACGGACTGCCATTTTTACCAGGGAAGACCTAGAAGCTTTTATCGTGGCGGAACCGACGGGTCATTCCTTTGAGGAAATTGAAGCAGCCATTGATGCAAATCCTCGACTGATTCGTAGAGGGCTGCGGCTAGCCACAGAGGAAAGTTTAATCCGGGAAAAAATGACCATTGCCCTGATGCAAGAAGGTCAGGGGAAATTAGCACCGATACTAACGACTAAAGCTCAATTACCTGGAGTTCTGACTACTTCCCAAACGGAGGCTGTAAACCACGCCCTCAGGAGTCGAGACCGCGTTCTCGGTTGGGTGGGGGTTGCCGGGGCTGGCAAAACCTTTACCTTGAATACCCTTGTTAAGATTGCCCAGGCCCAAGGCATCGAAGTGTCTGGTTTTGCGCCTGATGCCAGCAGCGCCGAAGTCCTTGGTGATGAAGTGGGCATTGCTACAGATACGGTGGCCTATCATCTCCTACAGCAGCATGAACCAAGCCAAAAGCGACAACTGTGGATTATTGACGAAGCAGGAAAATTATCTGCCCAAGAAGCCTATCAACTCTTGCTTAAGTCTAGTCAGCAAAACGCTCAGATTTTGTTGGTGGGAGATCCCAAACAGTTAACCGCTGTTAATGCCGGGGCTCCCCTCAAGTCATTGATTGACCATGGCCTTAGTGCCACTCATCTCAAGGATTTCCTAAGGCAAAAGGATTCCATCATTGCCAGGGCCGTACAACTGACCTACCACAACCTCGGTGGTGAGGCGATCGCCTGGTTGCAGAAACATGAAAAAGTCTCTGAAACCCTAGAAGTAGAAGACCGTGCCCAACAGATTGCCGCAGCCTATTTAAAGCTTAATGAAGCAGAACGGGCTGAAACATTAGTTTTATCGGGTACCCACCGGGAACGCCATGGCATCATTCACCAACTTCGGGTGGGTTTAAAACATGAGGGCAAAATTGAACCACCGGAGTATGTAACCGAAACTCTGGGTCGTAAGGATATGACTGAGGAGCAGAAGCAACATGCCCGGTTCTATGCTGTGGGAGATGTTTTGATTCCGTTTAAAGACCACAATTGCCTCAAGCGCTCCAAACGTTATCAGATTACCCAGATCTCTGGTGATGACGTGACCCTCAATGAGCAGATCACCCTCAACCTAAAGGGCTTGAAGTATCCTCTGACAACTGAGGTTTTTATCAAAAGCAATTTATCCATTGCCGTAGGCGATCGCCTGAAGTGGACGAGGAATAACCGTCTCAAGAAACGCATCAATGGCCAAGAATTTACCGTGACTGCCATTGACCCCGTTAAACGTATCATCAGCATTGTTGATGACAAAGGCAGACTGGATGAGTTTTCCCTGGATGAACTCAATCACTGCGACCATGCTCTGGTGGGAACCGTTTATTCCAGTCAAGGTAAAACGGCTGAACGAGTGTTCGTGAGTTTTGGCAATGACCCCACTGTCAACCGTGAAAGCATATTGGTGGCTTTATCCCGTGCCAAATATGAAGCAAGGATCTGGACAACCAATATCCAGAAACTGAAGGAACTGGCAGGCATTTCCCATAACCAAACAAACCCGTCCGAGTTACTCAAAGAGCAAGGGATCAAATTACCAATTCCCCCAGCCCCGTTACACCTGAAAGAAAAACATTGGTTAGAACGAGTAGAAAAATCAGGCATTGCCCCAGAGGTAGCTGCCCTCAACGCCGAATCATTAGAGGGGATGGACGTCTATGAACGCTTACTGGAAGACCATTTAGCGACTTTAGGCAGCGGGCAATATGTGACCCAACCGATGAAGCAGGTGATGGATCAATATGCCACCGTTGCGAAGGGAGGCGTCTGGGCCGATGGTGGCATTGATGCAACTCGTCTTCCGCATTTAATCCCAGGTGAAATCTCTCCAGAGAAAGCTTTTGGGGAATTTAAAGCCGATCATCCCCGCCTTGACTGGCGCAAAACCCAACAAAAAGGCAGCGACCAGTACCGCAAATATGAAGCACCAAAGGATGTGCCGAAGGGGATTATTTTCCCAAAAGTCCCTGAGGCGATTGCTGAAAAAATTTATGCAAAGTATGGCGTAAATCCCAGTCCTGAGCAGCGAAAGAGTGGTTTTTGGGCTTGTGTTTATTGGTATCCAGAAATTGCCATTATTCCGGTAGAGGGTAAGAAGAAAGCGGAATCGGTGATTAGTCAGGGTTATGCGGCGATCGCCTTACCGAGTGTGACCGGTGGATATCGATCAAGGGAAGACGGTGTAGAATTGCCGAAACGCAGACTCCATCCCGAATTAGCGGTATTTGCTACGAACGGACGGCAAATCCTGATGGCATTCGACCAAGACACTAAACAAAATACCGTACAAAACGTGCGGCGAGATTTAGTGCGAACAGGTGAACTTTTAGAGGAAGCAGGCTGCAAAGTTTCAGTTTTAAAATGGCAGCCTCACGAAGGCAAAGGGATTGATGACTTGATCGTCAACCAAGGTGTAGAGCGATTGATGAATATTTTAGGTCATGCTATCCCGTTAGCCTGGGAAGCTGAAAAACATTACCGCAATGAATATTTAAAGCTGAGGAATTATTTACTCAAAACCCAAGGACAAGGGCGAAAATTGACAGAACTGATGATCGATACGGCGATCGCCTACACCGCGAACTCCCAAGACAGGATCAAAATTCTACACCAGAGCAACACCCTCGAAGCACGGCGAAAGCAAGGGATCCCCGAAGATGCCAAAACCTATCAAGCCCAGATAGAGCAGGAATTACAGCGTCTGCAGCAAAAATTGAAACCTAAGCGAAGACAGAAGATGTAAGTGGGGCGATACTCGTTTCGATTATTTCGTTTACAATATGGAGTTGTAATCTGTGTAAAAAATGCGTAGAAAACATAGGTAAGAAATATGACAATTGCCGCTAATGTTTTAGGTACTGTAGTACCAACTCAAGCCGAAACACAGCTTGCAATGGAATCTAGTCATCAATTGTTGATGCTTCTAAAGAATAGAGAATTAGAAGCTCACCCCTGCAATTACAGACTGCACATCCAGATAAGCGAAGGAAGCGAAGAGCGGATCGACATTCCTTCAGGTGCTTTTCGCCTATTACAAGAGATTTTGGCGCAGATGGCGAGTGGCAATGCAGTCACGTTGATGCCGATCCATGCAGAATTAACAACCCAAGAAGCCGCAGATATCTTGAATGTCTCCCGTCCTTTCTTGATTAAGTTAATCGAGAATCAGGAAATGCCCTATAGAAAAGTAGGAACCCATCGTCGGATTTTGTTCAAAGACGTGATGGATTATAAGCAAAAAATAGATAGTCAAAGGATGCAAGCATTAGATGAGCTGACTCAAGAAGCTCAGGAACTAGGATTGGGATATTGATTTGATTGCCAACAATTTCACCGCAATAATCGATGCTTGTGTTCTATACAAAGCACCTGTAAGAGACCTGCTGATGCGTTTAGCTGTAAAGGATTTATACCGTGCAAAATGGACGAACGAAATTCATGACGAGTGGATCAGGAATCTGTTGAAAAATAGACCTGACATTGAGAAAAAACGCCTAGAAAGAACAAGAGACTTGATGAATAATCATATTCGAGATTGTTTAGTTGATGGTTATCAGGAACTGATTGAATCATTAGAGTTACCAGATAAAGGCGATCGCCATGTATTAGCAGCAGCAATTTGTGCAAGAGCAGATGTGATTGTCACTTGTAATGAGTCAGATTTTCCGTCGCAAAACATTAAAAAATATGGAATTGAAGTACAAAATCCAGATGTATTTATCAGCCATTTGATAGATTTAGCCCCTTTGGTCGTTTGTGATGTAGTGAGAACATTACGAGAAAGTCTAAGGAATCCGTCCCGTAGTATTAATGAGTTACTCGCAGGATATAGAGATCAAGGTTTAACTCGAACCGTACAGATACTGAAGAGGTATAGCGAATTACTGTAGCAATAAATCTCAGAAACTCTATATTTTAGAAAAATGTTGATCTAACTTATCGAGTAAGGCTAAAGCAAGGGAAGTATTAGCTGTACTAGCTAATACTTTAAACCGAACTTTTGGTTTGATTATATCTAGTTTAATATCAGAAGTATTGTCCATAAATGTATAAAAATAAATTTTTATTCTTGTGCCAAGATAGCGCATCAATGGAATTTTTTGCAAAAAAAAAGGCATCTTCGACGATGCCAAAGAAAATTAACGTTGAATCGGACATTCAAGGGGAGGAGGAGAACCAAACGTCATCCGTATAAAGGAGCGGTTGAGGACAAAACTGCCCGTTCCCTCAATGACCAGTAGACAGACCCAGAGCCAACGCCCCCGATAGAGAATAAATCCCATAAAGGAGATCAATTGGTGGGCGAAATAGATAAGAGCAAATGCTTCCATGATCTATGCCTTCTGAATTTGAGAACGTTGGGTTGGTTGGTTGTTGTCCACGGAAACCGCCTGGGGGAGAAGCTTCTGGGTTTGTCCATAGCGTTCATGGGCTTGTTGGACAAAACTCTTGATAATGTTCATGTCCTTGGGGGTAGCTGAGATCGGCGTGATTTTTTGATTATCAGCCTTGCGGGTTAAATTCACGCCACCGTCGGGGGTGATTTGCCAAGCAATAGCATTGGTTTGGAAGGTTTTAGTACCATCCTTACCAACCTCAACCTCACCAATTTTTTCCATCTGACTGATGACGACCTTGACCGCAGGCTCAACGAAATTCTGCATAAAGACCGTGGCAGCCTGTTGTCCAGTGTGGCTCAGGGTTTGGTGAAGTTGTTTTTTAACTTGACCCTGAGTTTGCTCAAGTTTTTGGGCTGCCGTCACAGAGAGCTGTTTGGCTAGACCACGCAGTTTATCAGCAACCATATTGCGCTGCTGATTAAACCAGTCACCGACTCGTTGATTCGAGGTATGAACCGGAGTGGGATTGAGAGGACGACTTTTCATGAGCGCATCTAAACGGGTCTGCACCTCATTAAGACGCTCATTAGTGAGGTTGAGCTGTTGTTGCAGCACCTCAAATCGTTGAGCAATGGAGGAAGGAGAAGGTTCCACTTCAGAAGCAGGAATATCCATGACAGTGGATGGTGTTGATGATTCAGGGGGAATTGGATCAGCAATTTTCGGCGTTTCTGAAGTTTGTTTCTCGTTGGATAAAGAAGCAAGTTGATTAGTGGAGATAATGCCATCCTTACTCTTAAATAGAAGCTGATTATTTTTATCTAAAATTCGGACAGAACCAGAATTCTCCTTGGGAGAAAAGGCTTCACTGAGGATTTGATCCTCTTTTTTTGTGATAGTAAATCGCTTACCATCACCACTAACAGTGCCATCATAAATTTTCTTGGAACCAACACGAACAGTAATTTCCTGCTCGTTTTTCATGCCCAATTGAAGAAGCTTTTGGAGAAATTGATCAAGGGCAGAAAGGGTAAGCTGGGTTGCCTCAACGGAACTATTAGTAATGTCACGGGCGGATTGTTGGTCACTGGATTGCTGAATATCCATAAGATTAAATTACCTCGAAATTAGGAAAAGAAATGGTCAGAATTATCGTTTAAGAACACGGATTAAAAGGGACATTTGGACAGCAGGGGATAATAAAATATCAGGTAATAAACAGCCACCTAAAGTGTCAAGAATAAGTTCCCCATGGACTTGGACATAGCGAGGAATTTCGTCGATTACAAGGACGAAGGTGGATGTAGTGCGATCGCCTAAAAAATCTTGGTCAACATAAATCAAGCGACCCTGATGGACGACAAAACAGGTATCATCCGCACCGTTGGCATAGATTTCGACATATTCAGGTTGGTAGTTAGCCGGAAGGGGTTCCGCGTCCCAACCTTGACCCGTGAGCAAACCGAGGGATTCAGAAAAATCGACCTTGGCGCGAATTGCCTCTGGGAGGTCATCAATGAGTTTTTGGTCAGAATCCATAAGCATGGGAAAGTACCTCAAAGTATTGGCATAAAGGCGAAAAAAGCCTTCTATGGGGTAAGAGAAAAAGGGCGTTCAAATTCGGATAAAGTGGTGAAATTAATTTCAAAATCAGAAAACAGCGGCGATTAATTCGGATGTATTTGGGGTATCGATCGCCCGAAAAGCGTGGGCATCTTGGTGGAGTTGGGCGAGGTCAATCTCGTCATTTTGTGGCGTTGTTACTTGTCCAAGCTCAGGGCAAATCCCTCGATATGCAGAAGTTAGAGCCAGATCGCGCTTGATAAAATCTCGCTGCGTGAAATGGGGTAATGCTGTTTCTAAAAACTGTTCCTTGAGCATTTCCCAGTCGGCGGTGGATTCTTTAAATGCTTTGAGATCATGCTCTGGAATCCGAATGGTTTGGATCAGAGGAATGCGGGAACCATGGCGATCGCCAATGCCCCGATTCCAGATAATGGCTTTACCCTGCGAGAGTTGCAGAATTTCACTGGGGTCAATGATGGCGATCGCCTGTTTATGCTCCGTATGACTGCTGGAATTGCCGCCTTTTTGCCGAGATCGCCCCCGCGTGTCGAACTCCACATCCCGATTACCGACCGATTTCGAGTATTTTTCCGCATCCGCAATATCATTTGCCTGAAACACCAGTTGAGTGGCACAAGCCTTCAATAAACGACTCGTGCCATCCTTGCCATAGCGTTTTTCAAGGACTTCAGGGAATTGCACGCCGATCGCCATCACCAAACCCGCCGAGCGGTGAATGTTCGGCCAATCTTCCGCCGAAGGGAGGTAAATCTGAGAAATCTCATCCAGCCACAACAAAAACGGACGTTGACGCGGTTGGAGCAAATTGCGGTTCGTCAGGAGGTGAATCACCGTCGCCAAAATCGGGTTCACAATCTCGCCCCTTTCCGCATCACTGCCACAGATGAGAATTTTACGCTCATCCAAATCCAGAGGAATAGTTGTTTTACCGCAGATCGCTGGAAGCAAATCAGGCATTAACAATCCGCTCAAAAGATTGGCAAAAGTCGCCTTGATACTGCCATAGGTTTCCTCAACGCCAAAGACATCGACCACCGCATCAAACACCATCCGAATCGCCTCCGGTTGCGCGTCTACAATCGCCTGAAGTTGATTGCTCGGCAGGCGCGTTAACGTGCGACACATCACCAGATCAGGGCAGTCCGTTTGTTTAGCCAGCAACATCACCCCCGCCAAAAACGAAGTCGTCGCTTCTGTGAAAAACGGATTGGAACCGCCTTTCAGAGCTTGGGGATTCAAGTTCAGATAAAGCACTTTGGCAATTTGTCGCGCCATCGCCGCATCCTCAGGGTGACGAATAAAATCGAGAACATTGCAGCAGAGGGATTCCGGTTTACCCGGTGCAAATAAACCGACTTCGTAGTTCAACCGCTTGGCATAACCCGCGATCAACGCTGTGGGGGACGGGTCTTCTGGGGAGTGGGTGGAATATTTGATATCGAAATAAAGCCCCGGAATGCCCTGCGCCAAACCTGACAAAAAAAGCGGATTTAACGCCGAAAAACTTTTCCCAGAACCTGCGCCACCCAACACCGAAATCCCAGAAGTGCAGTCGCTGAGGTAAAGGGTTTGCGGGTCATAACAGAGATCGATCGACCATTTCTCTTGCTGACAGGAAAAAACAGACCCTTTTGGTGTGCCAACCCAAAGACCGACATCCGCCCGTTTTGCGCCTTGAACCTGCTTCAATGTCCGCAATGCGCCATTTTTGACCTGTTGCGGTGTGGCAAGTTTACCCTTACCGAGACTGGCAGATTTGTGGCGATCGCCCTTGAAGGTCATGAAGGCTAATAAAACCCCACAACCCATTAGCAGCAAGCCAAGCGGCGAAAAAATTAACTCACTCACATAGGCGTTAAGGTCGGGTTGGGGAGTCTGAGAAGGCGGGAGGTTCGTCTGCGGGTTGGACATTTTCTGGAATCTCAATTGCTAAATTTTTCAGGGCTTGATAACGGTCAGAGGGCATGTAAAAAATTGCGTCAGATTCTTGGGCGAAGGCTGCGAAACCCGCCTCAAACTTGACTTTGCCGCCCTGTGCGTCGATCTTGCGTTGCCAAAGTTGTTCATTGAGGGCGATCGCCGCCTGTGGATCGATGTATTTGCTAAAGGGATAATCACTGTCACTGGGCGGATTCAGACGACTACAAATGCCATTTTGAACAGTGACCAGAATTTCCTCTGGATGATGTCCATGGTTGTCAACATCAGTTGCCTGAATCACTTGATATTGTTGGTATTCCGCAAGAATGTTGAAGGGTTCCGCGAGGCAAGTACTTTGATAGGAGCGATCGCCAGAATCAGAGTGAACGGAGAACATCATCCCTAGGAAACTCACAAACATGAGCACACAAAAAAAGAGAAGAGAGTATTTTTTAAAAAGATTAGAAATTGACATAGTTACGAGGATTGAAAGGAGTACCAAAGCGATCGCCGTCACGAACTTCAAAATGGAGATGCGCCCCCGTGCTGTTGCCAGTGGAACCCTCTAAGCCGATCAGTTGACCTTTTTTCACCGTTTGATTTTGGGAAATCTTTTGAGTCGTCATGTGGGCATAGCGCGTGAACAAATTATTCTGATGTCTAAGGATCACCACATTGCCGTAGCCCGATTCCCAGCCCACATAGGTGGCTGTGCCACAGTCCGCCGCGAGGATTGATGCTCCCATCCCTGCACTGACATCAATGCCCGCATGGAGTCGCCAGGTGCCATAAATCGGATGGAGGCGATTGCCCATTTCACTGGTGACCACGCCTGTAGAAGGACGTTGCATCTTGCCGCCCCCACAGGAACCACCGAAAAAACAATTCTTAAGCACTGCCTGATAATCAGATGCTCTATGGGCTAGGGTTGTGGTGTTTTCTGCTGAAATACCGAGCGCTGTACCAACCCCAAAAAAATCCACTTTGGTTGTGGTAATGAACTGTTTTAGTTGGGGCAGAATATTTGCCATAGATCCACTGGGATGATCAAGCAGATAGGCGATCGCATAGGCCGTTTGAGATTCAGTGAGATTGAGGGTTTCTGCCTGTTCCAAGAGGGAAGGTAATCGAGATGTGACCCCAGAACGTTGGGCAGGGGGTACTTTTTGGAGCATTTTTTGCAAACAGTCATTGTCATTGGCAGCCGCCGGATTACTGTATTGCGCCTGGGCCGTTTGCAGTTGTGCCTGCACTGAGGCTGGAACACTTACTTGGGGAGTAGGGAGAGATTGTTGGTCGTCGAAACCTAGAAAAATGCCATCTTTTTCCTTAGCGTGAAACAGTGACCATGGGCCGAAAATAAATGGGGTACAACCAAGATCCACCAAACCTTTTTGACAGAAACGCGTTGATAGTCCAAATTCCGCTGTCCCCGTAGTTTCATCCGTGCTCATCAGAATGAGCTTAAATTCAGAGCCGAGCATTCGTCCTGTAGGTTCCATGCCACCAAAAGCTTTGCCCAGTAAGCCAGAACCCCCCGGCACCATCTGCCCACCTACCTTTGGATCGCCGCCCTTAATCCAGCGATCGCCCTGGCGTCCCTGCCCCGAAAGCTCGATGTAGGCACAGTGTTCCTGTTGGCAAGGATAGCGAAACCCAACTGTTGTACTGCCGGAGATCGGCTGAAACGTCGCCTGTGATTCCGCTGCCCCCCAAACGAGATCAAGGGAGGCGATCGCCGAGGGAGACAAAATACCCAAATCAGCCAGAGGAATCAGATCCAGGCCGGGAATATCCTTGAGGTGAATCCCTTGCCAGCCCGTAAATGCCTTGAGAGAAGTTTCTGCCAAGCTGGGAATATCCGCTACGGAAAAGGTTTGTAAATTGGGAATTTGGGAAAGGGGCAATCGGGCGATCGCCGCATTGCTGACCAATGCCCCAAGATTTTCAGATAATAAATCCTGTACCCCTTCACCGATCTGACTCCTAACCAAATCCGTAAGCGATGGAATTTCGTCTAATCGTAACTTGGCTAATGCTGGAAGAGCCTCCACCAAAGAACCCAAGGATTGTTGCGTGAAATGGGTGAACGCCGACAGGGCAATGTCCTGTAGATCAAGTTGTGCCAGGGATGCAATTTGAATAGGCGATAAGTCCGCAATCCCAGTCGCTGCCATATCCCCCAGGGTAAAGATATCCGTCAGGCGATCGCCCACTTGAATCCGTTTATCGAGGGAATACCTTACCTGCTCTGATAACCCCGTATCAACCTGATAGAGAGCACTAGTTTGAATCGGCGGTAAATCAGCCCAGCGTAAGGTTTCCAGATTCACCATAGGAGCAGAAGTTGCCAGACTGCGGGTTCCCCAGACAAAACTCAGCAGTAAGATCAGAACAAGCACAACCCAGAGAAATGGCAATTTCATAACCCCACCGCCTCCGGTGCAACCCCCGCATTTTCTAGCACCGATTGCACATGGGTGAGTTGGAGATTACCTTGTCGTGCTGCTTGAGAGAGGGTAGAACCACGCCGTAGACTACGGATCATTGTTTGGTAGCGCAGATAAAGTCCACTACGGAAAGGTGTATCAGGATGGGTCGTTAGTCCTCTGGCGATCGCATTGGCAATTTGATGATTGTCCAAAGTATGGGGAACAGGGGCCGTTGCGGGACGCGGCATTGTATTGATCGCCAAGGTAATCGGGTTGCTTTTTGGGGAATCAAGGCGCTGGGCTACCTGATTGTTTTGTTGAAGTAGAGCGATGAAAATTTCCTGTTGCTGATCTAAGGTTTGTAGTTGTGCCAAAAATTCTGATTGCTGGGAATCCAAACTGGCCACCCGACCATCCAAACGCTCCACCTGACTTTCCAGAGCCGCAAGCCTTGCCTCGATCTCGGTATCATCAAAATGATTGGAATTAGGCACTGGCTCAGCCCTGACTAACAACGGTTCCTGGCGCGTGGGGTTATTCGGTAAAGGTAAGGATTCACCTTGACCCATGTGGAAAAGTTGGGCGAGGGTGCGGGGATCCAATTGAGCAGTGCTTGCCGCCTGTTCCATGGAAACTCCTTGAGCAATTTGGGAGATTGCCCCCTGAATCGCCAGATGTAACTCGGAATTTTCGACCAATAATCGCCGTTCAATGGCTAGGGCAACTCCCTGTTGGAGGTGCTGCGTCGGATTCCTATTCATCGCTACAGGATTGGCGTGATCAACAGGATGAGCCGTAACATTGACGATACTATTGCCTTGGGAACCCGCTACCAGTTTAAAGACATAGAGTGATTCCACCTGGTTTGCATCACGGGTAACTAAACTAAGTTGGGCTTGTCCCGCTTGGTGGGCGACCAGGTGAAGAATAGAAGCCCCTTGCTCAAAGGGGCGATCGCCATCGAGTTGAATCAATGAACCATCATCAAGCCAACCCTTGTACACCAAAACTCCATCCGGTAGAGTGAGATTCACCCCCTGATTGACCTTAAGTGCAATGGTGGGAACCTGATGTTGCGCTGCCTGTGCGGAAATTCGTTGCGTTTGAGCAAGGACAGGCGAACCCCAAAACCCGAAGCACAACATAGGAATAGAAAACTTTAAAAGAGATTTCATTGAAAGTGACCTCATAGAGAAAGAATAAAAGGAGCATGAATTGTTAACCGGACGGAAGTGTTGAGTTGTACCAATGGCACCGTTGATGGCGAAGAAGATTCAGCCAGTAGCGAATCCGTCAACCCCTTGAGGGCAGCACTGCCAAGACTTGTCCAATCCTTATCACCCCCAACCCGCGAGATAGAAGTACTTGATTCAGTTTGAAAAACCGTTTCCGCCCGGCTGATGTACTGGTCTGCCAGTCCCCGACCAGCCCCCAACAATGCCCGACCGAGGGAAGTCTGGAAAAAGCCCTGATCCGTCCGCGTCTTTAAGAGCCGTCCATCTAGAGCCGAAACCGTCATCGTGCCGCTGGGTAAAAGCACAGGCGGGCGATCGCCTTGAAGAATGGCCCGCACCTCCGCCACCAAATAACCATCCGCAACCTGAGTAATTTCCGCCAGGAGCCGTGAGTCCGCAGGCAAACCCAAGATCGCTCCTGTCGTGCGGATGTGGAGAATCGCTTTTTCCGCCGCAATTAGTTGTTGGGTTACCGTGCCAGTCAGGGATTGACCCCCTTCAACTAAAAATTGGCGATCGCCCCTGAGAAAAGACGTTTCCTGCTGTACCAACAAAATCGCATCATCACGAATAGTTTCCTCAAAAGAAGCAGGAGAGGGCGCAAGACGAGACGGTGCAACCCTTGACGGAACCGAATTTTCCGGCAAGGCCCCAAAACTCATCATCCGTTGGGGAGGGGGCATAGAAGCGGGTAGAGGCGCAGGGGACGTAACCGGAGCAAGCGGAACAGCACGAATCGGCGTAGGCGCAGGCGGAATAAACGTTTGCCGTACTGGAGGAGTGGGAATAGTGGAAGGAATAGAATCTCTAGAATCTATCGGTGGGAGAATTGGCGAAACCTCTGGTTGCCGCGATTGTTCCTGCAATTGACCTGTAAGAACTTGCTGTTTTTTCTGTTCCTCTAAGAGTGCCGCCCGATTTTTGAGCGTACCAAACGCAATCTCCCCCTCCAATTGAGCAAGTTTGGCTTGGTCAGGATCAACCTCATCCTCGACTGGCGTCAGATCGGGGGCGATCGCCTCAGGATGGGGATTACCCAGTTGAATACTATTGCCCCGCGTTAAAGCAGCTCCCAAGAAGGCACAAACCAGCAAGACACCCGAACCAAAAAAGATCGCCTTCAGGTGAGGACGTTTATAGACAGGAACCTTGCCTACCTCAATCTCCAGACCTTCCTGATAAGCAGGCGGTGGTGATGGCGGCATATCCTCTGAGATAGAAGCTGTATCAGGCTCTGGAGCATCAGCTTGAGAAAAATCAGGCGGTGCATAATCCGTGGCAAAAGAAACCGGACTCTTGTCCAGAGGAGTGGCCGTTTCAAAATCAAAATTAGCCCAGCGTTCCAAATCTAAAGACTGAAAATCCTGCGACATAATACTTTTCCAATAAATTGCTTAATTCCGTAATCGCTCAGGCATAGACTCAATGACTAGCCCGGCACGCCGCTCCTCCATCACAACCCGCTGAAGATCAGAGATTTGGGGGTTGTCGATATCTGCATTTACCGGAACGAGAGGATCAATCACACGGATATAAACCTCATGCTCACGCACCACCAGATCCCCCAAATTGTCGCCATTGGCAAAAACCATCAGGAGCCCTGTGTAATCAACCTTCCAGAGATCAGCCTCCACCTTTTGGGGCACACCAATCACTGGAGAAGTCATCGCCGTCTGCGTGCGGGGTTGCGTCGTAAAAATATCCTGGGGTGTCAGGAGCGCAATCTGAGTGAGAATATCCTTGCGAATCCCATCACTAAGGCGAAAACCAGCCCGCCAAGTTGCTGTTGTAATTTTCAGTTCACCATTCCCAGTACTGATGGGAACACCAAGATCAGGCTTAGGCGAACCCAAATCTTCCGGCGTTTCAGGGGGAAGAATACCGCGCCAATCATAGAGACTGTAGAGGGTCGAAGCCACAAATTGACGAATCGATTCCGGTGTCGGTTCAGCATGGTCAAGGGCAACCACATTGCGCATTACCCCATCAGCCGTCTCGACCAGTCTCGGTGCAGGTTTATTCAGGAGGCTAACCACCGTGCCAATTACGCCAAGACTCATCAAGAAATTCAAGCCGCCCAAAACAAGACAGACCACCACACAGAGTGGCAGAAAATTCTGGGATTTGCGGGGGATAAGAGCCATCAGCGTTTCCCCCAACGAACAACCTTAAGACTCGTAGTGAAAGCCGCTCCAGCCGCTGCAAACACAGCCGAAAAACCCATGCTGCCAGCGAAAAGGGCAAGAAAAGGATTAATAAATCCCCCTAAAAATGGGTAGAGCAGACTATGAAAGCCAAGGGCCGTGCTCTGCTGACTGGCGAGGGCAATTTGGAGAATAGTGAACATCCAGATACTCAACATCCCCGCAAATAGCCCACTAATAAAAATTTGCAGGCCACTTTTCGCCGCTGGATAGAGAGAAATCGCAATCCAGAGGGGCGCAGAAGAAGCCCAAACCGCTAGGGCATAGGCCATGATGATGTGGAATGTACCTGCAACAAAACTCAGAAAACCCGTCACCACCAACTGCGTAAAATCGTTGAAGAAGCGACCAACAGGATTAAGGAACGACCAAGACGAAGCAGAATCAGCCCCCAATTCTGCCGCCGCCGCATCCATTTCCGCATCCACTTCGGCAAGGCATTGCTCCTGTTCCAAACCACTGAGGGAGAAACAAGATTCTCGTTTTTGCTGATAGGTTTGATTGAGGCCCTGTTGGAGATTGGCATTCTTAATTAAATCCCGGCCAGCGACCCCGTTATAAGTTTGGGAAAGGAGATAATTGTTCGCCCCGTAGACCAGATTTTTGTAAGCTTGCAGACCCAATAAGGTGAGCTGGCCACCGTTGGTAAAAAGCAAAACCACCACGAGGGGGGTATAGATCATTTGCCAAGGAAACTGTTTATAGCTGGAAGCTTGCCACTTATAGACAGCGGCGATCGCCCAGAGCATAAAACCAAACGCAACAATATAGGAAGTTGCCTGAAGGAGAATTGCAAAATAAGGCGAATTGAGAGAGAGATAAGTATCCCAGAGAGTATCAAAGGAGCCCACGAGATCACTAATCCAAAGCTGTGAATCAAGGGTGGCATCCCCGGCAACCCCATCAGTACCAGCCGGAAAAGGAACCCCAGACTGAGCAAGAAGGGGGAGAGGACGGGTAAAAAAGACCAGCAACAAGCCTAAGAAAGCCCATTGCAGGAGCCAACGGAGCCGACAATAAAACCGGAGCCAAGCCAAAGGCATCAAGCGAAAACAATCGAAACAATGCAGTTGAACCGCATGATAAATCGTCTTATGGAGCGTAAAAAACATGGAAAACTATCTTTACCCCAAGGGGTAAAAAGCCAATAACAATGAAAATTAAAAGAAACACATTGAAATCATGAAACCCAAGACAAAGGACTTCCCCTTATCCACCTCAAGGGAGCCAAAAAACAAGCTAAAAATTGTCGATATAAATCAGTAAATAAAAAATTTGAGCAACTAATTTGGTCAAGAGGGGAAAATAATAAATGAAGAAAGTCAGTCAAAAAATTAAATCCTAAAAATAACCTGTTCGTTATTCTGAGAGGAAAAAACAGTGAGCCAAAGAAACCAATTCGTGGTACTCTCGACCAGAAAAAATGGCTAATTTGAGCCATTGAAAAATTCAATCTGTCCCCAAATTCAAACAATTTTAATTTAAATAGTTTGTTTGTATTGAATGATTGAAAAGAAAATTTTTCTTTTGATAAACGAAAATAGATTGCTTGGAATTCAAATCCAAAATCTGACGAAAAGTCTGGATAAAAAAGACAATTAAGGTTCACAAGCGGTTGTGAGCACTGGAGAGTAAAGCGTCTCAACAGTGACAGAGGTGAATGAAAGTTCAAAAACTGCTTAAATCGCTTCCTAGAACTCCGATCCTGCTGACATTCCTCTAAAACAATAGTGAGTTGGGGGAAATAAGCCTGAAGAAAATCGAAGCCAATAAAATGGTGTAAGTGCTGAACTAAATCAACATTTACCTTGAAAACTTTTTGGAAGTAGTTCCAAGCCCGTTGTGCACTAGCCTTAGACAGCTGCAGGTAATCAGCCAATTCTAAAATAGTGGGAATTTCCCCAGGGATTTGACAGAGAAAAGCCAAAATCGATTGTTGACGTTTTGTTAAAAATGGTTGACATAAAGCTTGTAAAAAATGCCAGCCAAGCTCATCAAAAGAAGACGGCAGAGTATGGGGTATAGAAACCAGGTCAAGCTCCCGAAAAAAAGAATGAGCCTGTAACTTTTGGGCAAAATGAGGCGAAACAGAGATTGGATAGAGATTGCGTGCAGCCTCTGTCCTGACAGCATTACGGAGATTCCAATAAGAGGTCAACTCAGCCGGATCATCAGTGCGAAGAGCAGTTTCAAAGAAATGGGTAACCGCCTCTTGGTAAGCATCCTCAAAACCCCATTGCCTCGCCCAAGAAGTGGAACGGCACATGGCAGCAATATCGTCAGCATGAGCTTGAAGCAGTAGATCAAAAGCTCGTTGTCGAGTATGAGGTTGCTTAACATCCTGAAGGAGTTGCGAGATAGATTCCCAAGAGAGAGAAAGGCGTGAGGGGTCAGACTTAAGCGCAAAAGAAGACATGAGAAGTTCCCTGAAGTTGCATGGCAATTCAAAGACTTCGCCTGTTAATCGAGTATAATGAAAACAGGCAAGTGAAGTACTAATATTTGATTTGCCGAGATAGAGACTCTTATCCAGAAGTTTTCGACGCTGTATGGATGAGAGTCTTTGTATTATGAGATGTAGTAAGAGTCAAAATAAAATGAAGAAAAAGACAAGATTAAGATAAGGTAAATAAGCTTAAATCAAGGGGAAAGCTTAATCTTCAAAAAATTGTAAAGGAGTATTATAGTCCTCCATTAAGTTATATCAAAACGAGAATACGAAAAACAGTTTAAAGGTAATCCGAGACTCTAGTTAAGTAGAATTTAGCGCAAAAAATAGAATTTGGGGGCTTTTGTAAAAAAATTACCTTAATTTGACAATAACAAGAAATAGTAATGATTAAAACTTAAAAATTTATTAAAAAGTGGCTTAAAGATTAAAGAGTATAAAGCGATATAAAAATATGAGAAAATTCTAATCTTAGAAGGTGAGAAAATAAAAATAATCAGTTATGCATGATGCACGCTGGTGGATACTGTGATCCTCTAAAGAAATGATAAGATTTCTATCTGGACAAGATGCTTATCTAAAAAATCTCAGAATTGCAAGTACCGAATGGTTGAAAAGAACATATTTGAAATAGATCTAAAGAAAGAGATTGATTTAAGTAAAAGGAATCTTAGTATTTGAAGTGGAAATAATGCTGAAAATAAAAATAAGCTATCTAATTAAACAGAGAGTGATGAGTAAGTTCAAAGGCGAACAGTGATGTTACAAAGATCACTAGCCTTAGAAACAGTCAGGGCGATCTTTACTTGCATGGTAGATCCCCAAATCAGAAGGTTTTTTACAGTCGGAGCGATCGCCCAAGGCATGAAGCCCATTGCAAAACAGGGCAAATTTAGCGTGAGATAAGGGTTCCAGGACATATCTTCATGTAGGAGTTGACATTCCCTAGACACCTCAAAAGCCGCTAGTTAGGTAGTACTGAAACTGTTTAACCTTGCGGCTCCGGGTCTGCTTCTATAGTCTGAAAGTTGAACTTGCTGCAGAACAAGGACAACGACTACATCCACTATTCGCATAGATAGATGTTTACTAAGGAACTTAATCCAAGGGTGATTATAGTGGAAAATGTATCAATTGCTTGGGCTGTCGTCATTGCGATCGCCAGTTGATGAAGATTTCTCCTGAGGAAGTGCGATCGCCCGAAAAGATTATGGTAATGTTACTAAGTAGGAATCTAAGACTTTGACTTTTCACAATGTCAGATTTGATCTAAGATACCTACAAACAGCACAAAACCGCCGGTTATGTAAGCGACCAAACTTTTTAACCAACGGCTTTGAAAATATTCATTTCGCGAGCTCGCCTGAGCGGGCGGCTTCGCTATATCCATGCGACCGGATACTTCATTATGTTAATCGATTTTACGCCTTCTGAAAAGAGTTTTAGAGAAGTTCAAGAAAAATTTTGTAGAATTTTCACCAGCCGTTGGGAGTGGATCTACGCTGAAAGCATTACAGAGAAAGGAAAAGCGGCTTGGAAGACGATTAATAGCAAGACATGGAAATTTGCTAAAGAACGGGAACTGCCACGGGAATTAACGGATGAAAAGCTGTGGTCGCTGTGGAAATCTGACCAGGAAGTTGTGGGGGTAGGGTTCGGAAAGACGACGAAATACCTGATGCTGGACATCGACGCAGAGAGTCCATACCATCCAGATCAAGGGATGGAACTACGGAACATCAGGTGGGCACTAGAAGATATCGGTCTAATCAGTAGCGTTGTTGTGCGATCTAGTTACAGCGGTGGTCTTCATTTGTACTATCCGTTGCCGGAGGCAGTAGGTAGTTATGACCTAGCCAGTAAAGTAACTGAATATCTCACCGCAGCTGGATATGAAGTCGCTAACGGAAAACTAGAGATATTCCCGAATAAGAAGGCATTGGGGAAAAAAGATGACCCCAAAACATGGACACAGTACCAACGGCATCGACTGCCCCTACAACAAGGGAGTGTCATCTTAGACGAAGACTATGAACCCGACAGTTGTGGGCTGAGCATGTTCATACAGCAGTGGGAGCTATGTGCTAGCAGTCAAAGCCATGGGGAATTATTGGAGGCGATATATGGAAAGACCCAATACCAACACCATCAAGGAGTAAGCGCAGGACTAAAGCCTATCCAGGCAGAGTATGAAGAACTGCTAAAACGAGGATTTACGACACCCCATCAAACAAACGATATCCTCATCCAACTGGGGAGACAAACCAGAATTCTAGAAGGATTAGGCGGTGTCGCCCTGCGGGATCGACTCATTGAAATTGTTACCGGCCTACCGAACTACGAAAAATATTGCCAACACCAAATAGATATTCATCAACGGTGTCAGGATATTGCCCGGTGGGCCGAGCGGAGGCATAAGCCAGCAGGGAGCCAGACGAAGGAAAGTGCCCCTCTACCACCCCCAGGAAAAAATAATCAAGAGAAGAAACAGGACGCAATCGAGCGGATCAAGAGAGCCCTAAACGATATCGAAAATATTAGAGAAGCGTTCGTCACTAAGACCAGTTTCCTGAAGGCGATCGCCAAACAAGCGAAGAGCTCCATGAGCACCCTCGTAAAATACTGGGAAAAACTGCTACAACCCATATTCAGTAAACATCACAGCCAACAAATAGAAGTCCAAGAAACCAACGATGAAATTGTGTGTAATTCCGCTTCAGGCAAGGTTTTCAGCCATTTAAAAGATAAAAATCACAAAACCGAAAATGCCTGTAATCCCTTATCCAGTAAAGATTTCAGCACAATTCAAGAAAAAACCTATACTAAGGAGATAGCGCGTAGCGCTAGACCCTTAGCTGTGGTAAGCGTTGAAGCTAAACGACAATTAGAGCGAAAAGAAATTGAAAAATATATCAAGCGTTCTAAGGAATTAGAACTGACTAAACAACAGAGAAAGAAGAAATCAGTTCAATCAGTAATCACTCAGCTTAAAGCTTTAGAACAAAATATAAGAGCAGCTTATGGCAATAATCGGGAAAGGTTTTTTGAACAAAACATAAGTGAAGCTTATAAATGGGAAAAAAGGAAGATCCCGCGTTGGCTCTCGGAATTTGGCCTCCATCAGAAATACTGGTATCTATATGGGACAGAACCACCAGAAGACAACTTGCTAATGCAATGGGTGCTGATAAATAGACCACCCCATAAAACACCACCAGAAAAGCTGATATTGGTGGAAGTGGATATACCAATACCAACGTAAACGAGTATGCAACAAACTTGACTTACATATGGGGGTAGCGTGGAATTTATCGTTCCCTAAACTCCTTGTCAGTTAAAAGAACTTAAATTCCGACGACAGGATAAAAAAAGTTCGCTAGGGTATGGCAGCAGGTCTAAGGTCAAAATGTGCCAAAAGTACCTCTAGAACAAACGCAACTGAAAGATTTCTTAACGAACTGGTGGCGAGATGGCGGTAAATTTACCTCCATTGCAACAGCTCGAAAAGCAATCCAAGCGCAGTTGGGGATCGCTATTGAGCCAGGGAGCCAAAATGCCAAAATCATTGATGAAGTGATAGAACTTTCATTGGTGACTGCGGCGCGAGCAATGGTGTCACAAAAAAATTCACTAGAAGTATTTGATTTATTGGTGGATTTATATGATCGCCAACCGCGTTTAGGGGTGCGCTCATCAACGAGTGTTCGGCAGCAAGCCTATAGTACAGCTTTACCCATTGCCTATTTAGCCTCGACTTTGGCAGGCATTAGTCCAACCTCAAAAATTTATGAACCAACCGCAGGAAACGGGGCGTTATTGTTGGGTGCAGCACCAGAAAATTGCACTGTTAATGAGTTAAATCCCGACCGCGCTAATCAACTCCGCAGCCAAGGATTCACCGTGACTGAACATGATGCAACGGAATATTTACCCGCAGGTTTGCATGATGTGGTGATTATGAATCCGCCGTTTGGTCGGGTGAAGGGGAAACGGTTTCGTCTTGCTGGAGATGTGGGGACAACGAGTCAAATTGATCAGGCGATCGCCCTCCAGTCATTACAAGCCATGAAAGACGACGGCAGGGCGGTTTTGATTTTGGGAGGGAAACCAGAAACCACTCCATCGGAACGCGCCGAAGCCTATAACAGTCTGGAAACCCGACGATTTTTTTACGTGTTACAAAAGCATTACAACGTCACAGATCACTTCACCATCAGTGGCGATTTGTACCGCAAACAGGGCGCAAGTTGGGCGATCGATATCATTCAAATTGCCGGACGGGGTAAATCAGAACGCCCATTACCCGCCGTAGAACCGCCCCGAATTTATACCAGTTTTAACCAATTACGAGGATTTCTCCATGATTATCTCCAGCACCATCCAATTGCCGAGTTACAACGAGTATCAGACCTCCGACCGAGTATGGATTCCAGCGACAGACGGGGATCAAGCGTTATTTATGGTGCGAATTCCGCCGGAGTTGACCAGTTTGGATTACCCGACTTACCTCGAATTGATGAAGGTGCGGGTGGAGTGGATGTGCCGCCAATGGCTGGAGCTGAACGGACAGGTGGGGAGTTTACAGGGGGAATTGGAGCGGACATTACAGCAACTCAATCCGTATTTGATGGCTCCTTTGCTCTATCAGAAAGAGGACACCGACGAAATCAGCGATTGGTTGATGAACTGGGCGGTGAATCTGGTGGAATTCGACGGGACATGGTTGAGCTGGTGGCAGGCGACCAATGGGGCGATCGAGTTTCCGATTCAGTTAACAGAGCTACAACCGGATCCCAATCAAATGGCACAGCACGACGCAGTGACAATTTTGCAATTTCTGTCGGAACTCAGAACACCCTTGCAATAGATGCAATTCAGATTATGAGTGAAGAATTTAACATTCCCTACCAACCGAGAAGCCAAGGGCGATCGCCGCAAACTCTGATTCCAACGAATATGGCAATGGCAGCCCAAAAAGCCCTCGATAACTTTGAAGCAGCCCATGGGAATATTGATGATTTCGTTTGTCAGCGATTGGGCTATCCCTCCAAATCAGCCATGTTTAAGGTGTTGTATGCCGAGCAGATTGATTCCCTTGCCTTGGCATTTGTCCAGAAGGATCAGGGCAAAATCTTCCTGAATGGCGACCAGACGGGGAACGGCAAAGGTCGGTTTGGAGCCGCCAACATTATCGATGCCAAACGACAGGGCTACATTCCCGTGTTTGTGACCCAAAAGCCGAATCTCTATGCCGCGATGCTGGAGGATTTGGCGGACATTGGGCAGGATGGACTCACGCCGTTTATGACCAATAACAATGAAAAACTCATCCTGAAAAATGGGGCAGTGTTGACCACGGGAGATAAAGCGAGTCAGGAAGCCGAGATGTTTCAACTTGCACAACGGTTGGATTTAGGCAGTTATGACGCAGTGTTTACGACCTACAACCAATTACAAACGGTCAATAATCAAGAGCCTTATCGTCGGGAATTTTTGAGGGCGATCGCCCATCGTGCCGTCTTTATTTT
The DNA here is from genome assembly GCF_055380235.1 of Picosynechococcus sp. NKBG15041c. NCBI lineage: Bacteria > Bacillati > Cyanobacteriota > Cyanophyceae > Chroococcales > Geminocystaceae > Picosynechococcus > Picosynechococcus sp. NKBG15041c. The sequence goes on along the minus strand of NZ_AP040366.1, from coordinate 36,461 downwards.
CGACGAAGCCCATGAAGCAGGCGGCGGTCAAGCTGAAACATGGAATGTTGGACAAGCCCCCAATCGTGCCGAATTTGTGCGGGAATTAGTGGATCTCAGTGCAGGCGCAGTGTTTATGTCCGCTACTGCCACGAAAAATCCCGCCGTGATGGATTTGTATGCCAGAGGAACCGACGCGATCCATGCCGTGGAAAGTATGTACCGTCTGGAAAATACCCTAAAAGCAGGGGGAATTCCGCTCCAACAAATGATGGCAACCCAGTTTGTCAGTGCGGGAAATATGCTGCGCCGAGAACGAAGTTTCGACAACATCAGTTTCGATGCTAAAACCGTTCCCGTGGATCAAGAAATTGCCGACAATATTTCAGCGGTAATGCGGGCGATCGACCGTTTTGATGCGGCTAAAAGCGAGGCAATGAAGGACTTACGCAAGGAGGTGAAGGCAGAAGCCAAGAGCCTGAGTGAGGATAATTCCATCGGCAAAGCCAGTGCACAGTCGGTGAATTTTACTTCCCTGATGCACAACGCTATTGAACAGGGATTATTGTCTCAAAAAGCAGAAGCGACCGTGCAGGAGGCGATCGCCGCCCTAGAGCGAGGCGAAAAACCCTTAATTGCTCTGTCCAACACCATGGATAGTTTCATTGGGAACTATGCCAAGGATCAAGACATTGAAGCAGGCGAGGCAATCGAGGTGACCTTCGGTGATGTTTTGAATCGTTATCTCGAACGTTCCCGCGACGTGGTGATCACCGATTATCTCGGCAAACGCACCAGAGTTTCCATGACCGCCGAACAACTCGGAGAAGAGGCGATCGCTGCCTTTGAAGAAGCCAAGGAAATTCTTGCTAATGCTGATTTTTCAAAAATTCCCCTCAGCTCCATCGATTACATGAAATATCGGTTGGCACAGGAGGGCTATCGCGTAGATGAAATTACGGGGCGCAGCAGTATTCTTCAGTACAACGACGAAGGAATGACCTATGCCCTTCGTTCCGCCAAAGACACCAGCCCCCAAGCCAAGATCGATATCGTCAATCGCTTCAACAGTGGGCAGCTCGATGTCGTTATTTTGAACCGTAGTGGCGCAACTGGAATTAGTCTCCATGCCTCCGAAAAATTCACTGACCAACGCCCCCGCCACATGATCGTCGCCCAAGCCGAGCGGGATATTAACCAGATGATGCAGATGCTGGGACGGGCAAATCGTTTTGGACAGGTCATCGAACCGAAATTCACCTTGGTGATGGCAGACGTTCCCGCCGAGAAACGTTTGGGTGCAATCTTGGCGAAAAAAATGGCATCCCTCAACGCCAACACCACCGCCGGACGGGATTCTGCCCTGAGCGTCGGGAATGTGATTGATTTTATGAACACCGCAGGGGAGGAAGTGATCACCGAATTACTGGAGGAAAATCCTGAACTCGATGCGATGCTCTCCTACCCGACCCGTGGCAGTCTAGATGGCGATACGGCTTTGATTGAAAGGGTTACAGGACGAATCCCACTTTTACCACTGGCAGATCAGGAAGAACTGTATGGCATTATCGAAGCCGAAACCGAAGCCCTGATTAAACAGAAAGAGGCGATGGGGGAAAATATCCTAGCGGCCGATAAACTCGACCTCGATGCCCGCACCGTGGCGATGATGGAAGTTGTGCCAGTGGATTCTCAGAGAGTCAGTGAATTTACTGGAGCTGTAATGCTGGAAGTGGTGGATGCCAAGGTGATCAACAAACCGCCCTCCCAACTACAGGTGATGAATCTGGTGCGGGAAAGTCTTGGGCAAGCCAAAGTAAAAGCCATTGAAGAGCATGATTTTGGGAGGATGCAGGCGATCGCCCAACAACAGGGCAGTGAAAAACTCCAAGCCCTCCAAGCCGCGATGACGGTCTATCGAGAACGGGTTTTTGCCCAACTCAAATCGGCGGAAACCCTTGGAAAAACACAGGAAAAGCTCAATCAACAATCAGATGCAGTCCAAAAATTAATTGAACAATTTCCGGTGGGAGAGCCAGTCCAGTTCTTCAGCCTCGGTTTGGAAGATGTCAAAGTTTCCTCTGGTGTGGTGGTAGACATTGCCCAAAAAAGTCGGGCGATCGGTAGTCCCAGTGCGCCGACCAACTGGACGATGCAAATCATTAGCCTCGAAGGAAAATTGCTCTCCCTACCCTTCTCCAAAATCAATACCGGACGAGCATCCAGCATTACCCTCAATCCGGTGGATCCAGACCGCAATATCTATGGCGAATTTGATCGCCTGCAACAGGCACAGCGCACAGAGATGCAGGTATTTACAGGGAATTTGCTGAAAGCCTACGAGAAATTTCCTAAGGGTAAATTTGTGAATTTTACCGATAGTCAAGGGCAAACCCGACAGGGACTGTTGATGCATCAGGATTTTGATATCGTTAAGCAGCTCCAACAACAGCCCGTATCGTTTGAAAATCCAGAACAGGTAAGGCTTTTCCTCACAGAATGGAGTCATTATCGGGGCGTGGTGGAATCGGCAGAACAGGATTTAACGATTAAGGCGAATGGCAATGCCCGCTTGAACGGAAAAACCCCTGAATATTACGTGGTGCAAGTTCCAGAAGCAACGAGTCGCGGTGGCAAATATTTCCTCAATGAAGCCCTCCTCCAAGCCGCTCAGGAGGAGTTTTATTCAGTTGGCGGACGGATGGAAATGCGGGTGCAGCCCAAGGATTTAGAGGCGGTGGTGCAGGTTTTGATGGGGGAATTACAGGTAAAATTAGCTGTCCATGATCCCAGCTACAAAGAATTGTTAAGGGGTCATATAGGACAATTTTTACCGACATTACAGCAGGTAGCCGCGACTTCGGTTCAGCCTGAAGCGACGGAACAATTGCAAATTTTCAGCACCGTGCCAGTCGAGGCAGTTATCCCACCGATTCCAGAGCCAGCGATCGCCACCCAAGAATTTATACAGAAAATCCCAGTCTCTGAAAATCCTGTTCCGGTGCAAACATCGACAACTCAAGGGCAAGGAATTTTATCGTCAGAAAAACAGGGTAGTCAGGCGGCGAAATATGTGGCTCAACTGCTCCATGAAGGCGGTTTTGCTGAAATTGTGCTGCAAAGTGACAGTTTCCATCAGCGTTTTGAGCAGCAAAGTTTCTTACCCTTTGTGATTGAGCGACATGGGGAACAGCTTTATCTGAGTCATTACGCCGAGTTGAATGGGGATCATTATATTGATGCCGAAATGGTGTTTCAGATTGGGCAGCGGGGTAATTTATCGTTGCTGGAAACAGCGAGTTATAACCCTGTGACTGGGGGTGAACTGCGTAATAAGGACTACAGTTTTGCTGAATTATTTTCGGGAAATTTGTTGGCGCAGGGTTGGGCGGAAGTGATGCAGGCAAGTCGGCAAAGTTTGGCTCCAGAGCCAGAAATACCGAAACCGATGGAGGCTGTTGTTGAATCCGAAGAATTGACAGTGGCAGCCCCTGAGCAATCGAATAGTAAGGATTTGGTGGTGAGTCCGGAGAATTGGATCACGGTGGCACAGGCGATCGCCAAACCTCCAGCATATTTGCAACGAATTCAGGAGGTCACAACAAAACCTTTGCAGGAGAAGGCTATCACTGCGATGGAGAAAGATTTTGTCGCGTTTCAGCAGTCCATGACGGCATTGCGGCAATGGTATCATTGCGCCCGTTGTATCGATAAAACCGCCACTTATTTACAAGGCATTCAGGCGATCGCCGAACAATTCAAAGCAGGTCAACCCCTGAGCGAAGCCGTCCATCGCACCATGTGGGAGGATCGCCACGTCGCAACCTTTGAACAATTGGCAACAGGCTTAGATCGTCAACATCCCGAAACCTTTCTCCAAAACGTTGCGCAAAGAGGCTTACAGAAAGGACTCCAGCTGCAGGAACTCGCTGCGACTTTATTACAGGGAGATCCAGCCCTGCGTGATATCCACAAAATTCAGCCCCAATCGACCCAAGCCTATCTCCAAAAAATCCTGACCGCTGCCGAGCAACTCTTTACCAAAGAACAGCCCCAACCCAAACCCATTCAAGCTTCTAGCAAACAACGTCATCATCATCCCAAGCTTTAAACACCATGAATGACCAACAAAAAACCGTCCACGAACTCAACCAAGCCGTACTTGCCACCGCCCTCAGCAAACTGGTGAGCAATCTGCAATCCTGCCAATCCCGCCTCGATTACGCCTACGCCAGAGCCGCCCGTTCCCAAAATGCCCACATCCAAGGTAAATTATCAGCCGCTTCTCTAAAACTGTCAGAAATGGTGGAAATTCTTGACGATGAAGCTATTCAAGCACTGGTCAAGGCTCACCCAGAGCGGGATTTATTGCGGGAGTTGATGGTCAGTCCAACTATTCAACCCTCAGCCCACGAAGAAATTGACTTCTAACGCGCCTGCTAGTCCAAAAAGGAATGCGGGAATCCTTGTCAGAAGAAAATTGTGAGTGATTTTAAAATCCTTAACCTACTTTTTCGTTCCAATGCTACTCAACCCCTGATCGTTCGGTTGGAGATCCAAAAGCTCCTCAAGACGTTTAACGCGTCTCGTTATATACTAGGGATAACCTGTTAAAAACATCATGTGATTCGTAATTTTAAAGACAAAGAAACTCAAAAAATCTTTGAACGACAACGCTCCCGTAAACTTCCCAGTGATATCCAGCAGGTTGCCCTGAGAAAACTACGAATGTTAAACCGTGCCGAAACCTTACAGGATCTTAAAGTCCCGCCAGCTAATCGGTTAGAGGCACTCAAAGGCGATCGCCAAGGTCAGTATAGTATTCGTATTAATAACCAATGGCGAATTTGTTTTAGTTGGGAAGAAGGTGAAGTCATAGATGTAGAAATTGTTGATTACCATTAAATAAAAACATGACTGAAGAAAAATTATTACCTATTCATCCCGGTGAAATTCTCCTAGAAGAATTTTTAAAACCAATGAATCTTAGTCAAAATAAACTGGCTTTAGCAATTCGAGTTCCTGCCCGTAGAATCAATGAAATTGTGCAGGGAAAACGACGTATTACCGCAGATACAGCCCTACGCTTAGCCCTTTATTTTAATATGTCATCTCGTTTTTGGTTGGGTTTGCAAATGGATTATGATCTAGACATTACAGAAGATAAAATTGGTGAACAGCTTCATAAAGAAGTTGTTGCCTTAAACTTAGAAAATATAGCCGTTTAATGAATATTGATCTATTTTGCTAATTGTCCTAAAGAGCTAAGAATCGTCGAGTGAATAAAAAAAGAACAAGCCCAATTTGAAACTTATTCCTTTTTTATTCAAGAAAATAAACTAGCTTAAAGATCATCAACTAGTGCATTATTAAATTGCACCTCACGGAGAATCTGATTGGCAGCCTGATCCTGTGCTGCTTGCTTAGTGCGTTCGTCGCGAGTCAGGGTTTTGACAACATTAGCTTGGGCGATGTTATTGGCAGCAAGTTGTTGAAGAATCTGCTGATTCTGCTCGATCTGAATGCGGGAAAGCTGGGTTTCATTTGCCATCTGTAGCGTCATACATTTCATAACTTCCTGGGTGATATTCAGACTTTGACATTGTTCTGCCAGTTCGCCCGATGAGCTGGAAATTTGTGTGGCAGTTTCCGCCAATTGTTCGGTGTTTTGTTGTCCTTCGGCGGAAAAGATAATTTCTCCAAGGGTGCTGGAAGTGCCAGCGGCAATCTCTGCTTGTCTAAAAACCCCTTCCGAAATGTCGTTAATGTCGGTTTGATTGAGGGTGGCATTGTCACGAATGTCGGCGAAAATTTCACTGGGATCGGGCAAGCCTAATGCACCCGTAATCGCTTCAATGCCTTGGGGCAGGTACACCTGAAGAAAGTCTTCAACATGGCTTCCTACATAGGTTTCAAAGGTGGAAGAGACCATTTGGGCTGTCTGATTCCAAGCGTTTTTTAAGATATCGAGGACGGAGGCTTCACTTTTAGCGGAGGAAACTAAGATGATGCCTGTGGAGAGCGGGATGATAATGAGTAGTTTTTTTGTACAATTTTTCATGGTTAAAAATCCTCTAATAGTTTGCCCTGTTGCATACAGGTTTGGAAATGTGCGCCCCATCGTGCGGCGGCTTCGAGGGGATTGGAATATTGTTCAAAGAAGCGATCGCGGGCGATGACTTGTTCTTTGTTGTTCGCTAATAAACCGACGAGAATTGGGCTGGCAAAATAACGTCCGTGGGTATAGCGGCGATCGCCATCCACGAGCCATTGGGAAGTACCCCGACGGCGATCAGCTTTGAAGGTACTCGCCACGTTTTCGCTGATAATCGCTTCAGGTGTGCGATGGATGCGGTGGTAATGGTCGATGTCGTCCCCGTTAATTCGCCCAGTAATTCGCAGCGAAAGATTGGTGCGCATCTTGGCACTGGCGGCATTGGTTTCGATAATCACCGGATCCTGAGTGGTCAAAATGACTGTCAAACCAGACTTTCGCGCCGTTGCCATTTGCACACCGACGTATTTCGCCAGACCCGCATATTCGAGCCAAATGGAAGCCTCATCGATGTAGAAAATCGAGCGGGAACATTGCAGGGCGCGGCGTTGGGCAATATTGCAAATCATCAACCCTAACACCCGTGCTTTCTTCTCGGAACTGGGTTTGAGACAGGAAAATTGCAGGTAGGGCGTATGGAAAAAATCAACGCTGGAAGGTTGGGCAATCTGTTTCCCCATTGCGCCTTCAATCCAACTCATCAGGGCGGAACGGATGAAATTTACCGCCTGCCGTTGCCCCTCATCGTCGTTCTGCACCAGCGAATAATTGACCCGCTCGTAGAAATCCTGAAGGGTCGGATAGGCTTGCCATGCAGCAGAATTAATCCCCTGTTTTTGAGCTGTTTCAATGCGTTCAAGAATTTCGGGATCACGATAAAAACGGGCGATCGCCGTCGTGAGAATAAACTCAACCTGCGTCGCTAAACCCGAATCCGTGACCCCATCCAGCACCAAGGCTTGCATCATTGCCTCGATGGATTCCACAAACGCATCCCGCCGTTCCAGTTGAGTTTGGGGCGAAAAGTGCGATAAATCCGGCAATTCCAGAATATTGGAGGCTTCACGGGAAGGGTCAAACTCCGTGCCACCGAGAAATTTAATCAGCGCGGAATAGGTCGATGAAGTCTTCTGAGTTTCCTCCTCTGCCTCAGTTTCAGACGGCACAATCAAATCCATGGAGGTAATTTGCGCTCCCGTGAACGCCGCCTCCACGAGCATATCGCCCACCAAAACCGACTTGCCCGAAGCCGTTCTACCGTAGACAACCCCATGACGCGGACTGCCAAATTCATCCTCCAGACTGGCGCGAAAGGGTACGCCTCCTTGAATACTGATAAATTCCGTGCCTGTCTCCGCCTGATTGACGATGCCCGTGAGATTGACCAAGCCCAACGCCGCTGAAGCATTGATGGAGAGCCGATAATCGCCTGTCACAAAGCCCGCACAACGCCACAATAATTCCAGCTTGATCGGCAACGTTTGCAGCCAAATCCGCCAAACATAATCCCGTTCTTGAAACAGGCGAGTGGGACGATTAAAACCCTTACGAATCAGGGTGAGTTTGTCGCGGAGAATGTCCAAATCAGGCGCGTAAACGAGAATCGCCACACCCACATAAACCGGATAATCTCCTTGCTGAATCAGCCGTTGCGCCTCCATCGCCTCCTCGGATGTAACCACCGCCGTTTGGTCTGCTTGACCATTTTTGTTGGAAGTGCGGAGTTGCTGTTTGGTGTAATTTTGCAACGATTTGCGCACGCCATCCACCGAGGCATAACTGTATTGGGTAATCAGGTCATAATCGCTGAGATCCAGTGAAATCAGGCAATCCCAGAGCCAACGGTATTTATGCTCCGGTGAGGTGAACTCGTCGGGCAAATCCTCAAAACCCAAAATCGCGCAATATTGTTGCCGTGCGGGAAGCCAGAGATGCTCCTGATGCGCCCGTGGAAAATTGTCGTCGGTAAAAAGCTGAGATAGGAGCGATAAAGGTTGTCCCGTCAGCCTTTCACCCGCTCGATTAAACTCTAAAATTTCTGGATGAGGCTCATCGAGATCGACAAATAAATAGTAAGGTAATGCCGAATTTCCGCCGATCGCCTGATTGAGTAAATGCCAGAGGCGATCGCCATCATAGAGCTGCGCCTGATCCAGTTTCAGCGTGGCATAGAGAGTTTTCTCAAACTCAATCCCCGCCCGATAAGCAGAATGAAACAACGTTAACAACGTGTCGTATTCCCGCTCATATTCAGCATCGGTGAACAGAGCTTCCCAACGGCGAATCACCTTGGAAAAGAATTTTTCGACCCCATTCTCCGAATCAACCGCCGCCCCATCGACGGTGAAAGTGCTATCAATGCGATAACTGATCTGCTTGCGTTGTTTACTGTGGGCGAGATTGCGGCGCGTACTGTCCTTGTTCAGCCAGAGTAATTGTGCCGCTGGATTCGGTAAATGATCCGCTGGGGAAGCCTCAAAATGAGAATTCACCTGCGTCGAAAAAGTGAGTTTTTCCTGTTCCGCTAAACCTTTCAGCACCGACAATAAACCCGCCATGGAAGGCTCGTGGGCTTCATTGGCATGGATGCATTGATAGGACGCGCTAAAGGAAAATTGGGTTAAATCGCCTTGGGTATTGGCGATCGCCCAAATATCGTGACCTCCTTTTCGCAGACAAACAACTTTGGCAAGATCCAAAAAATTCTCAATGGCAGGCAAATAATCCGTCGGGATATCACCACGTAAAGCCTGAATCGCTGTTGCTAAACCCATTACCGTAAATCCTCCTGACGTAAAATTTGTTGACTAATCGCGGGTGTAGGAGTCCGTTTCAGCCAAACCGAATAGCGACCCCGACCACGCCGCCAACGGGGAGGATGCTGATATTTCGCCGCTGTTCTTGCCGGAGATTGACCCGCAACAATCAGCCAAGTGATGAAGGGAGCGCAGGTGTAGACCATGACCCAGATAAAACCCGCTTGGAACCAAACCCCGACGACGATGAACCCAAAAAAGAGCGATAACCCAAACGGGATAATGTGTTCAGGGCTGAAGACGAAAAAATTAGCGCGGCGACGAAAGGACTTATTGACCTTGGTATTTTTCACAGACATGATGCCTAACCTCCGCAACCACTACCCATAATGAGCGGTTCGATCGCCCCGACGACGACGATGGAGACAATCGCATAGACAATCGTTTTAATCTGCTCCGAGGAATCCTGCTGTTTGCGTTTTTCCTGCCAAGCCTCAAACGCAACGAACGCTAAACCAAGCACAACACCACCCCGAATCGCCGTAAAAATCAGTCCTGAAAGTACTGACAGTCCGGCAATTTGACTAAAAATGCAGGTTTCCATTGCCGTTTGGGTGGCTTGCAACAGAAAAGAATATTCGATCGCCATCACGGGAGGACTGATGCACAAACTCAACATCGCTAAGGCAGACAGAGCGGCAAGAAATTTAGACCGAGATTTTAAGCGTTGAAACGCCCGTAACCCTTTGGGGATGAACAGGATGGCATAGATACTGATGGGAACCATTGCCCAGAGCGGTTGTCCCAGTCTCAGCAACAGCAGACTGAGGGGAATGCTGAGGGTTTCGACTAGACGAGTGGGTTTGAAATAAGTTGAGTGCGACATACAAAAAATTGAACGCTTCGATCCCTAAGAGAAAAAGGCGTTCCAGATTCGGATAAAGTCGCTAAATTATTTTTTGAGAACTGAAAAAAAGGGGAATTATCCAAGCTTGAGAGGATCTAAGCTCCGAAAACTAGGCATTACTGCGATTACACACAACTTTACAGAATTACCCATAACGTTATGGGTAACCAGCTAGTGCAACCAACTTCCACGCTTGGGACTAGGTGCGACGTTTTAAGCAAAATTTGATGAGCATGCTTGGGTTCTCTAGGGCTTTTGTAGGGCGTATCAAATATTCAGAATCTGTGCTTTTAAGCCCCTTGACAGATGAAACCAGCCCATCCGAAGGACGCTGCATAGGACTGTTGATTTGGGTTGCCTGTGTTGAGCTGTTGGGCTAACTCCGGAAAATCACGGCACAGCTCGGTAATGGGCGCTTGTTGTAAACGATGTTGAGCTTGTTGTAGGGCTAATACTGGTTTCTGAGTTTTTTTCAGGGACTTATTAGTAGTAACTAGTAAAGATTGCCGTCGCTAGATCATCTATAGCTTACAGGGAAGAAATTACCGTTTGTTTGCGCTCCCGCACAGGAGAAACCGATTCTCAGGGTTAGTAGGTTGTTTGTCATGTCTGGTTTCCCAGGTTGGTCTCACAACAGTGGATGAATACTTGGTTCAGAATTTCAAGATCTGGCAACTGGGCGGTACCCGGATTTAGAACTGATTCCCTAGGTAGGTTTTGTGGATAGTGTTCTGAATTCTTTTTGTGATCATGGTCTTTTCCTTGAGCTTAATGCGGGTGTTGTCCTAGGAAGTTGCTAGTAACGGTTGCTTGGGTATCATCGAGGAGTAGGGCGACAAAGGGAATATGGTGTAGACCCAGGTGGGGAATGATAGTCAATTCTTTAATGCCTTTTAGGTGTTCTTGAATTAACTGCTCTAGGTTCATGGCTTGGCCGTTATTTTCTTGGTAGGGAATTAGCCATTGTTCTGTTAAGAGTGTTTCTAATGCTTGATAGGTTAAATCTGGGCAACTGTGGAGAGTCACCACGGGTTGGGAGCGATTTAACTGCCGGAATAGGGAAAATGAGCCGAATTTCTTTAGGGTTACTGCGGGATAGATAGCTAATGACAAAGATATGAGTTTCGGCATCGGTATTCTAGATGCTGAGGATCCTACTCTCTTGGTTGGGTAATAGTGCAATAATTTCTTCAAAGGAAATGGGATTGTCAGGAATCGTGTGTAAGCAAGAAAATTTAGTGGAAAAAATAGTCGGGATTTAGTGCTTGGACAGTTGATATGCAGTTAACAAGGTACATTGATTATTAGTTTCAGTCCCGTAGTCGGGATTTAGTGGTTGGAAAGCGGAAGGAATGTCAAGGGAGGACTGCCCCTCACCAAAAGTTTCAGTCCCGTAGTCGGGATTTAGTGGTTGGAAAGAAAAACGTGCAACTTTAATCGCCACCTGGAAATCTGGTTTCAGTCCCGTAGTCGGGATTTAGTGGTTGGAAAGGGTTATCAAATTGAGAACGATGCACCAAAACAGGGGTTTCAGTCCCGTAGTCGGGATTTAGTGGTTGGAAAGAATAAACCCGTTGGGGGGCGTGGCAAGAAAGCCCCCGTTTCAGTCCCGTAGTCGGGATTTAGTGGTTGGAAAGTGGCCTGGAGCTGGCAAATTATTTGCAGCCGAATCAAGTTTCAGTCCCGTAGTCGGGATTTAGTGGTTGGAAAGCTGAAAGCCTTCAAAATCAATGGTTTTACCAACCAGTTTCAGTCCCGTAGTCGGGATTTAGTGGTTGGAAAGACCGACCTATCACGACCAACGTCCCAAAAGTCTCCCAGGTTTCAGTCCCGTAGTCGGGATTTAGTGGTTGGAAAGAATATACGTTCTGCTAGTGCCTGCATTTTCTCCAGTTTCAGTCCCGTAGTCGGGATTTAGTGGTTGGAAAGGAGGATATCCGTAAGAAATTCAAGACAATTGTTTGTTTCAGTCCCGTAGTCGGGATTTAGTGGTTGGAAAGGCGCATATTCAACGCACGAATCTCGGTGATTAGGTTTCAGTCCCGTAGTCGGGATTTAGTGGTTGGAAAGCCTGCTGCTGCTACCTCTGCCGCTTTCGTTGCCCACTTCCCTGTTTCAGTCCCGTAGTCGGGATTTAGTGGTTGGAAAGTCCTGACGATATCCCTTTTTAACCCATAAACAAGGTTTCAGTCCCGTAGTCGGGATTTAGTGGTTGGAAAGCCACAACAGAGACAAATAGCGTGGGCATCATCGATGTTTCAGTCCCGTAGTCGGGATTTAGTGGTTGGAAAGATAAGCTGATCAACGGTCATGTTTGCTTTATTTGTTTCAGTCCCGTAGTCGGGATTTAGTGGTTGGAAAGCCGATACGCAGACTGATAATCAGCTCGGTAACGTTTGTTTCAGTCCCGTAGTCGGGATTTAGTGGTTGGAAAGTCTGGCGATGAAGAAGAAGAGTAATATATAAAGCTGTGTTTCAGTCCCGTAGTCGGGATTTAGTGGTTGGAAAGTTAAATATTTTCTGATGTTAAAAGAGAGTCAATAGTTTCAGTCCCGTAGTCGGGATTTAGTGGTTGGAAAGAATATACTGTATCCAGTCGGTTAAAGACCAACAAAAGTTTCAGTCCCGTAGTCGGGATTTAGTGGTTGGAAAGTACATTATGCCGATGGATGAGTTAGGGCAGCAGGTTTCAGTCCCGTAGTCGGGATTTAGTGGTTGGAAAGCACAGCCGCCCGAATACCCGAAAGCTTAGTTTTCCGTTTCAGTCCCGTAGTCGGGATTTAGTGGTTGGAAAGTTCTGCTCATGTTTGCACCGATTTTCTCCTATATGTTTCAGTCCCGTAGTCGGGATTTAGTGGTTGGAAAGCCCCATGGGTGACCATAATATCCACAGCAGGGTGTGTTTCAGTCCCGTAGTCGGGATTTAGTGGTTGGAAAGTGGTGAGCGTTACCCTCGATTGCACGAATCCAGCAATGTTTCAGTCCCGTAGTCGGGATTTAGTGGTTGGAAAGTTTAACCAAAGTTCCTTTGCGAGTTCAGTGGACCGGTTTCAGTCCCGTAGTCGGGATTTAGTGGTTGGAAAGTATTAGAAAAAAGAAGTCTGAACCACTACTATCTAGTTTCAGTCCCGTAGTCGGGATTTAGTGGTTGGAAAGAGAGGCGGGAAACGGGATGGTGCAGGGCGTCCCGGTTTCAGTCCCGTAGTCGGGATTTAGTGGTTGGAAAGAATTAGTTATCCCCCAGGCGGCATCACCGTTAAAGTTTCAGTCCCGTAGTCGGGATTTAGTGGTTGGAAAGTGTTTTTCTTATTCATTGTCATCAACAGCTTCCAGTTTCAGTCCCGTAGTCGGGATTTAGTGGTTGGAAAGATTATTAACTGGGGCCACAAGCCGCCAGTGTGGTGTTTCAGTCCCGTAGTCGGGATTTAGTGGTTGGAAAGCCGAAATATTGTTGCTGCTGACCCCAAGGCTGGTTTCAGTCCCGTAGTCGGGATTTAGTGGTTGGAAAGCATTCTCTTTAGCCCAAGGCTCTGATAAGTCCGAAGTTTCAGTCCCGTAGTCGGGATTTAGTGGTTGGAAAGTGGCAAGAGATCATCGCTCAGTCAACCAACGAGTTGTTTCAGTCCCGTAGTCGGGATTTAGTGGTTGGAAAGCAATCATTAATTAATCAACCACCAATCCCCTGCTTGTTTCAGTCCCGTAGTCGGGATTTAGTGGTTGGAAAGTAGATTGTCTTCATCTCGTAAGCGGTCGCGTTAGCATTGTTTCAGTCCCGTAGTCGGGATTTAGTGGTTGGAAAGATTGGACATTCACTAGGGTCTACGAAGATGACGATTGGGTTTCAGTCCCGTAGTCGGGATTTAGTGGTTGGAAAGAATAATGTTGAATGGGATAAGGTCGTTGCGATTACGGAGTTTCAGTCCCGTAGTCGGGATTTAGTGGTTGGAAAGTCATCAATGAACAATAAGCCGGGACATTGACATCTGTTTCAGTCCCGTAGTCGGGATTTAGTGGTTGGAAAGTCATCAATGAACAATAAGCCGGGACATTGACATCTGTTTCAGTCCCGTAGTCGGGATTTAGTGGTTGGAAAGACCAATTGATCGCGCCCATTGTTTGGCTGCAAAGGGTTTCAGTCCCGTAGTCGGGATTTAGTGGTTGGAAAGCAAACAGAGATGGTAGCCCGACGCGCTTTAGGATTAGTTTCAGTCCCGTAGTCGGGATTTAGTGGTTGGAAAGCAACCCTAACGAAGTGCTTAGCCTTGGTTTCTATTTAGTTTCAGTCCCGTAGTCGGGATTTAGTGGTTGGAAAGTCTGATCGCCGTCTTGGGCAGTATAAAAAAGAAAAGTTTCAGTCCCGTAGTCGGGATTTAGTGGTTGGAAAGTTACCAGGGATACGGTGGCACGGTGGGAGCTGGGGTTTCAGTCCCGTAGTCGGGATTTAGTGGTTGGAAAGCCTAATTCTCCCAGGGTGATCGACGGCAAGCCGATCAAAGTTTCAGTCCCGTAGTCGGGATTTAGTGGTTGGAAAGCCAGATATAAAGCCGCCTCAACAGCGCCCAAAGTTTGTTTCAGTCCCGTAGTCGGGATTTAGTGGTTGGAAAGTTGGAGGAGCCGAAACAGTGTAGAATCAAAAAAAAATGTTTCAGTCCCGTAGTCGGGATTTAGTGGTTGGAAAGTTTCTTCAATTCCCCCACAGCCTTTAAGGTCAGCCAAAGTTTCAGTCCCGTAGTCGGGATTTAGTGGTTGGAAAGTTAAACGCTCGACGCCGCCGTCGAGAATGCTGTGATTGGTTTCAGTCCCGTAGTCGGGATTTAGTGGTTGGAAAGCTTTCGATCAACTCATCAAAAGCCTCCCCTATCGTCGTTTCAGTCCCGTAGTCGGGATTTAGTGGTTGGAAAGTAAATCCAGATTGTTTAAATGTTGAAAAATTACTTGTTTCAGTCCCGTAGTCGGGATTTAGTGGTTGGAAAGTCGTTCCATGCGCCAACTAAACCAGGCGTTGCTTGGTTTCAGTCCCGTAGTCGGGATTTAGTGGTTGGAAAGTCCGCGAGCCAGGACTCTTACGACACCTAGCTTTGCAAAGCTCATTTGGCGGATGTCGTTCCATGCATCTCATGTTATCCATGATAGCCCTACAAGTTGTTGACCTTTCAGCATTAAAAAGTATCGAGTTTTCAAGGTTCTGAAGGTTTTGGCAAAGTCCCTAGGGTTTTTGGTCACGCTATGGGTTTGCCAATTTGATTTTAGGTCAAATCTAAATAATGATACTACCCGGTTTTTCTGGCGTAGATGTACCGTAGGCGATCGCCTTTTTGATGGCAGTGGCATCGAGAATATAAATACAGACAGCATCTTCATCTGGTTTGATGAGTTTTTCTATGGTGGTTTGTAGTTGAGCAAATTGTTTGGCAGTGAGAAAACATTCAAAGACGCTGAATTGTTTCCATTTCCCGTAGCCTGAGAGTAGTTCAAATAATCGTTTTCGGCGTTTGTCACCAGATTTTGTCGAAGGTAGGTCATAGATAACGAGATAAAGAAGGGTATTCATCGAATGATTAAAGGTTCATAGGTAATGCCTTCTTGGAGATGTCGGGCGAGGAGTCTGGCTTGAAGTTCAATAGCACGGCGATAGGTGCATTTATAGTTAAAGATGGGATGTTTGAATTCTGAGCAGAGCTTACGATCAAAGGCAGATAGAAATACTTTACAGGCATCATCTTTGAGGCGATGAGCGCCTAGGCTTTCGGCAAAATCTTTGGGTTTAATTTCTTTTTGTTTGAGGACGGTGAGGACTACGCTATCGGCGATGAGGGGGCGAAATTCTTCCATAAGGTCGAGAACGAGAGCTGGCTGACCACGGGTGGTTTCATGGAGAAAGCCGATGTAGGGATCGAGTCCGGCAATATGGGCAGCAGCAGTGACTTGAGTACGAAGTAAGCCATAACCGAAACTCAAGAGAGCATTGACGGGGTCGGTGGGGGGACGACGAAAACGTCCGGTAAATTCCCATTGGTCTCCTAAAATGTCCTGCCAGCAGGCAAAGTATTCCCGCGCGGCTAATCCTTCAACACCCCGTATTTCATCGAGGGAATGTTTCTGAAGTACCAGTTTTTCGCGTCCTTTGAGGGGATTTTCTTTTTGGCCGCGACGGTAGAGGAGATTGTATTGGTTGTGGATTTTTCCTTTGGCGATCGCCTTGACGATATCTAAGCGTTGGTTTGGGTTCTCATGGGCGCGAAATTGAGCAAGACGCAGTTGACCATTGCGGGATTCATTGGGGAGAGCAGAGCCAACATATTTACCAAAGCGACTGAGATAATGCACAGGTAAACCAAGTTCTAGGGCATATCCAAAGGCTTCCCCTGTCATGCTGGGATAACCCAGAAGAACAATATCTTCCAAGGTTTGAGCGGGAATCGATTGTTTTTTCCATGTGCCATCTTCAGATTTCAGGGCAATCTTGAATGCTTCTTGTTGTTTGCTCAGAATGGCATCTGGCTGAGTTAGGTATAGAGTTGACATAGTTAATGAGATTTAACGAGTTTTTTAATTTCTTTGGGTAAACATAGTCGTTTCAGGCTACAGTCAGTACATTTTTTCTGATTAGTGATCGGTAATGGCATGGGGCGATTACTAGCAAGATGGGCTGCCATAATCGCTTGCTCGGTCAAGTTTCGGAGAGTTTGGGTAAATTCAACCTGTTGTCGCCGTCGATTGCCGTAATAAAAAATTTCACCGTAGGGAATTTCTTGTTTGGTGCGTTCCTCTAGGCATAGGGCTGCGGCGCAAAGTTGGAAATGATCATTGAGGTGTTTCCCCATTTTTCCTTTCTTATATTCGAGGGGAATCAGTAAGCCATCAGTCTCTTCTACTGCATCGATAATACCTTTAACTTTTAGGCGATCGCTCCAAACCCATTGCTGCCTATGAATTCGGGTATCTCCTTCAATTGATGTCCCAGCTTCGTTGATGTTTCTGTGGAGATGGTTTCCCCGAATAATATGGTCATTAATTTCCATCTCCCCAAGTACATATTCAAAGTAAAAACGTCTTGGGCAATATTCCCATGCATTTAGATAAGCGAGAGGTAAATAATCATCCATTTTGAACCCTTTAATATCTAGAAACTTGTCCCATACCCATCGGCGTTTTTCGTCCTATACCTGCATAAAAAGAAAAGTCGGCTAAGGTATTAATTTGCTTAATAATTTGGGTATTTACATCTCCTAAAATACTGAAACTTATTTCACCAATACAGCCAATAAATTTACTCCGCTTATCGCTGACCATTTCAGTTCTAATATCAAAAAAACTAGGATAAATAGGCTCAAAAATAGTCTCTGTAAATTCAAAAGAAATTTCACTATATTGATTCCATCGCTTAAGTAAACTCCGAAAAATCAAGTCTCGATCTGGTAGAGAAACATCGTATTGTGTTTTTCTAAATGTTGTAGGCGTACAGAATCTAAAATTTATTTTTCTTGCCTGTTGTGAAGTTTGGCTATCTGTGCCATCAAGGGCTTGTTCATAGAGTCTGGTATAAGAAATAAAGTTTGCCCATGGCTGTTGTGACTGGGGATTGGAAAGGATACTGATAATATCAAGCTCGGCAGACCCTAACTGCCAAGGTTCCGTGCGGTTTATATTTAGCCAGAGATGAGCTAGTTTTCCAAATAGGCTGTCATCCAATAAGGTAATGCGCCACCAACAGGGAGTACCAGGGGTGATCGCCCGATGATAGCTCCATTGCATTAGCTTACGATTACGATTGAGCTTGATCTGCACTGGACTTAGGGTAAAGGCTTTTTCACTCTGCTGTTGGTGCAGTTGTGTCCCTAGGTCTTTATCAACGGAACTAACCAGGTCAAGAAATAAGGCATGGAGATTACGACCATTAAGATGGGTTTTTAGCAGTGGCGATCGCGGGACAAAATTAATAACTAAGCTATAGGGCATTTACTTAAGCAGAAAACTGATAGGACATATTGCTTGGTAGTTTTAAACCTTGCATTTGTTTTGGTAGATTCTTAAAAGTGAAATAATCTCCAATCATGTGAATGTTTTGAATTAAGCTGACAGGAGGCATGTTAATCGTGTCAAAACTAAGAATTTGATTGCTTTTCATCACATCTAAAGGATTGAGCAAATAGGGAAAAGTAAACTCTTTATTTGAGTAATGTTTATCAATTTCCAGAAGTTTGGTCTCTAATTTAGCCTTTGATGACCATTTACCCATTCGTACCCAATGGGGAAAATTGAGTTTTTCTTTCGAGATTACAAAAAACTCAAACTCACTTTCTGGTGCAATTTCCTTGGTTCGACCAAAACTCGGAATATTTTTGGATGTGGGTTTCACCTCCACATGATAGTGATTATCAGCATATTTCCATGTGTTCAAAACAGAAGTATGATGTTTTGGTTTCGCTGGTGTGATGTAAATATTTTGCTTATTCAGAGGCTCCAAATGTTGCTTATATTTAGGTATCTGTTCAGCACAAAAATAGCGATATGAATTTTCTGTTGATACTTCAGTTTGATATTTAGGATTGTCCACAAACCCTAAAATATAAGCTAAGGCATAATTATGTAGGACGGCTTCAGTTTCGTATAGTCTCCCAATTTCACGGGTAGCGAAATAGAGACTATCATGAAGCTCTAAAGTACAGCTATAAATGATAGTCATCTGATTATCCTCGCTTATTTACCTTGCTTTTTTACATACTTCTCATAGTATGCTTTTGCATCTCGATCTGCTGTTTGAAGCAAAGATTGAATACCTTCCTCTGTAGAAGTGAGAGATTTTACCTCACCCAGTAAGGCTTGAAAAGCTTCCCCAATTAAATCAGTATGGACAATAACTTCCTCTGTCATGAGTTGGGCAATCGCCTCTTTTGCCGCATCAAGTACATCTGCTTCCTGTAAAGGATCAGGAGGGGCAATCTTATCCTTCATCAGATCGTAGATCATTTGTGTCCAGCGCAAATTACTAACAATTTCTCCGTCAGCAAAAACCACGCCGATTAACTCATTTCGTAAACGTCCTGTGCGGGTCGTTTGTGCGCCATAGTGACGAGTTCGCAGAATATTATTCATCACATACAAAAATGTACCTTCTGTCGGATCTTTCAGGGTGACAATGCTTGGAAAGAAAACCTGAGGACGAATATGATCCTGTTGATTAATGCGACTAGTCACCACCCCTTGTTTACTCATTGTGCCGCTCTCATAGGGCGCATTCAGAGTGAAAGTTTCATGGGATTCGTCAAAGGGAGTAATGGAGAACGCCGTATCTACAACTACTTTCGACTTTTCTGAACCAGAATCCCCAATGGCAAACCCATAGACAATCGAATCAGGATGATCCATCTCAAATTTCTCGTTATACTCACAGGCTTCTGTAATAATCCCGTAATTACGCAGAAGTTCACGACCTACTAGACGTTCAGGTGTAGATTGCTTCCGCTTAAACATTGCCAAACGACTCATCAAACTTTGATCCTCAACACCTGCTGTTACCCGTGCTTTATTAAGCTCGCCATCGGTCTGAAAGAGTGGGTAGGATTCAGTTACACGAATCGTTAAAAAATGAGCATACTTGCCCATGGGTTTACTGGGAATTTCTGTATGGAAAAACTTAGAATCGATAGATTTGAGTAAAGACATAATTATGTTCCTGAAATGTGTAAGAAAAATAAAAGGCGAGATGAGAAAAAATGGTTACTCTTCCTCTTGAGCCGCTTTACGAGCTTTGTAGTCTTGGTTTTCTTGGTCTTGCTCAAGGCGATAGAGAAATTCGCAAGTGTCTCGAATGAGGTTTAGTTGTTTCCCTGCCAAACGAGCGCGATCGCCTTTAAAGCCTCCTTCAAAAACTTCTAGGACAAAATACTGGGCAAACTCAAGCACTTTTTGGCGTTCTACTTCGCGATCGCTGACCACCCAACGTCCTTCAGCAGTTGAGGAATGGACACGATCCATGAGTTTAGAAACTTCTGCTGCCGTGACAGCGACCAATGTTTCACTGTCCATTAAGCAATTATCTGCGTTGAGAATTGCTTGAGCTGCGACATCAATTGGTTTTAATACAGCATTAGCTTTGGGGTTATAGGATTTGTTTGCCCGATAAAATTTTCGGTAGAGCCGAGTGAGTTCTTTGGGGTGATTCAAGGGTGATTTCTCCTTTTGGTCTATAGAGTTGAAATAGGGATCAAAACAGGGATAAAAATGATCGGCATAAAGTTTGATTTTGCTCATCGGTGGTGATTCCGCTTCTTTGCCTCGCCTCCATTTACTGAGATAACTAAAAACATTGAGGGGACTAGATTGAAAATCTTTGGCAAGTTCTGTTAATTTCCCCCAGTTCGCGTCATAACCTCCTTTGCCACGTTTTGGATTCACATCAAGGTGAATGGCATAGGCTGCGGTCAGAGCTTTTAGCGGTGATGGATACGTCCGACCACTTCCATCGCGCCACCCCTCTAGGATGTAGTCGAGACGGAATCGATCTACTCCAGTCAATACCCGAAATGCTTGGGGGGCACTATCAAGAAAAACGGTCTCCTCAAATTCTGTGCCATCGGTGAATGGTGGAATGGGTGATTCAGAAACAACGGTTTTAACATCCAAAATCATCGGCATCACAAAGGCTAACCAAGTGGGCATTACCCAAGATTCGGTATCGGTGGGATCGCGCCCCGGCGGCAAAGCAATGAAGTAAAAAGTTAAGGGCTGATCATCAGGATAAGAGAGTTTAAAAGTGCGGTCTTTGCGATAGTTGGGATCTTTGTCTGGTAGCTGCTGCTTGGCTTTGAGTTCTTCATCCATTAACAAAAAGTCAACGGATTGGTAGTTGGCTTTTGTAAGATTAATATCACCTTCTTTACTAATAAAATGATTTCTTAGCTCTGTATCAAACCGAGTCTGGGCGATCGCCTGATAAGCTTGCTGCAAAAATTTATTGGTTTCGGGTGTGAAGTAGTAAGTGGGGTAAAAATAGAGATAACGATATTTCCCATCCTCAAACCGTTTCCCAACGGCTTGGGTTTGGTTCATGAGAATTTGCCGGAGCATCATCTCAATCCCTGCAATGCTAGAAATATTGCGCTTGGCGTTAGAACCCCCTAAATGTTGTTTATTGGTGTAAACCTGCGGCGTAAATAATACTTCTGCTTCCATTTGTTCTTTTACGGAATAGGGAGAATTAGAAATGGAGCAAATAATTTCTTTTCCCCGTCCAGATTTTTTCGCAGCTTGATAGGCGTTTAATTCCTTTAAGAAAATTTCAACCTGTTCTGCATTAGAGGCTATTTCCTGTTGCGGTAACATCACCACTCGTTTTACCCATTCGCGAACATCTTGCCAACCGTCATCAACAGAATATTGGGCAATAATTGGTTCGATTAAATCAGCGATAAAGGTAATGAGTTGTTCGGCAGTTTCCCGAATATCTTCTAAGCCGGGATTTGCTTCAAGATATTTAGTAGAAAGGTAATACCATTCATAGGGAATACCACCTGTATTACCCTTGAGTTTATTTTCTTTGAGGGATTGATTAATATTCTGAATTTGTCGAAGTTGAGGAATGTATTCCGTTAATTCCCAAAACTCAGCAACTTTAAGAATCACTCCTTCTGGCGGTAATTGTGGCTCCGGTAATTCTGCGAGGCTTTTCTTTTTCTTGCGATCGCGAACTCTTTGTTTATAAAGGTTTTCTAACTCCTTATATTTATCCCCCCAAATTTTGCGGCAGATCGTATCGCTAAATTCAGCGAGTTGATCCATCCGGATATCTTCTTTGAGTTGAAAATTATAATGGGCAGACAAAATGCCCAATCTTTGGAAATTTTTCAGTTTTTCTGTACGGGCAGGGGCAACAGATTTTTTATTACTACTGAGGATTTTCAAGGTAGCATCAAGACCAATTTCCATTAAGCCCCGTCCATCACAAAAGAGGTTGTAATAATCGGCATATTTCATCCCCTTTCCATCTCGACTAAAGCCCGTTTGTCTTGCTTTCAGTTGTTTAAAGCACAGACTTTTGATCTTTTTGACAATGCGATCGCCTAACCCATCTGTCGGAATATCTGGGGCATTGCGGGTTTTGAGATAGATTACCCCTGTCGGTAAATACAGCAATGGTTCATAGAAAATCTCATCGTCTGTATTCAAGCTGGTATGAAGATCCATCACAGCATTATTTACCACATTAGTTAAAACACCACGGTTTTCGGCTAAATGATGATAGGTCAGACTCAATTGACCATTGCTGAGACTATGCAATAACTCCTTAAATTTCGTCTTTACGGCATCTTGGGGATGTTTAATAATCGATGCAAAGGAATCAGCTAGACAAGTTAGGTCTGCTAATTGCCGCAGTAATTTAGGGTGAACTTTCGGCTGTAGGCCATATTCAGAAAAGTTCCAGTTCGTATCCCAGCGTCTTTGGGCATTGCAAATCAGAACGGTTAAATCATCAAGGTATTCTTGATAGGTTTCGGGATTATCTGGGTCAATGAATTTATTGAGTTCTAACTCCAAAAGTTTTTGAACAATGATCTCTTGCTGTTGTTGGATATCAAGCTTGCGGCAATCTTGGGAGACATCGGGGAATTTCTCAAAGTCATGAAGAATAAATCCTGCAATGGTTAACCGTCGCTCAAATTCTTCAATGCCACGGGCAATAGTGGTATCGAGTTGCTCTAATCGTTTTTCAATCTGGTTAGCAGGAAATAGACCATTGAGTAAATGGGTATTTAAGGACTGATCCGCCGCATTATCTCGCCGAACTTTCTCTTTCCCTTCGGCTGCCCATTGAGCATCAATTTCATCAAAAAATTTACCCCCTTTAGCTGTAACCCCGATCGCCACCTTCAACAAATTGGGTAAGACAATCTCAGCAAAATCTTTCATCACTGGATCATCTTGGTTGGAATCCTGAATCGCCTTACGCAGCAGCTTGAGAGTTAGTAGCTCTCTTTCTTGGGGGTCAATCTGGCGATCTCCACTTTCATCCGCGAGAAATTCATCGGGATTAATGTTCTCTAAATCAAAATTGTCATTCATATTTTCCAGTAAATGCAGTTGTCGTGAGTGGGTTGTAATCCAAAATCAATAGAAAAGAACTTAAGAAAACTCAGAGAGGGAAATAAAAGAGAAATGCTATTTGACTAAATGACTTACCAGAAACTTGTGACTAAACCAACCATAATTGGGGGCTGAGACTACTTACGCCTGTCCTTAGTGCCGAAAGCCTTATCTAAATCTCTCTCTGAGAAAAATGGGTATGCTTAGGTTACGAAGGAAAAATTAAAACATACCCATGCAGAAGCTAAAGCATTTGATAATGGCAGTCGTTATGAGCAATACGAACCGTCTCGATCTGATACCCCTCTTCTCGGAGAGAATGAATTACAGCACTAAAACGATGGGTAATGGGGATTAGCTCTTGCGGAGCGTGGAGCTTGCGATCAGAGAGCAAACGAAGAATTTGGGCTTTCTTACTCATTGGATTCTCTTAGGGAATTCAAGATGGATAATTTTGATTCTAGCGATGCCATCTCAAAAATATAAGGGGTCGCTTAAAAGCTTTATAAATTCAGACATATTTGACTACTTTATTTTTTCGTCCTATCCTAAATTTGCAGGCATCAGTAGTCAGGAATTGGCTTAATCCCGCTGTCGGGACTGAAATAAATACGTCTGTACTTATTGGCGAAAGCCATCTCGCGAAAAAAATCCCGACTACGGGACTGTTTTCCTAAAAAATCCATGCTTTACCTCCATCTTTTTTGAAGTAGTAAGCGAGGGTATCGATTAACAAAGCACTTTGCCCGAACGCAATCGAGTAAGGTGCTTTTGGGTCATGCCAACTATGGCGATCGCAGATCGGATAAATCTGGAAATGCATCGGTAGTTGTAGCCTTGCTCTCACCTCCGACACCGGACGAGGTAGCAAGTAAACCACCATGCCCTGTTTCGCCAACCGTTTATTGATCGCAGATATCCAATGATTATCAGGTTGCCAAATCTCGAAACCGTACAATACTTGCACTTCCCAGCGATTAATCAGATCCAATAGATCACCGTTGTACGTAAACTTCCAGTCCAGTCGCTCATCTTGGTAGCGCACCAACTCCATAAACGCCAGACAGTAATTAAACCGACCCTTCGCAATGGGTTGACCAGATTTTTGAATCGCTTGATCCAGTGATCGCCGATATTCCGCCTCCGTCACCGGTTTAATTTCTAGATTGCTTAAAATCCCTGGTAAACCATAGGCTTTAAAGCGAGATGCCTCATTACTTTCTGTTAAATCATAGAGACCACATTGCAGATCGCTTTTACCCCGAAAACTACAAGCCTCTTCAGCAACTGGATTTCCTTGTTTACCAGATAAATCATGCCACTCTTGCCCAAATTTTTTCCATTGATGGGCAACATAACCTATCTTAAAATCTAATGTTTGCTGACTTAGCTCGGCAAAAACTTTAATGCTCTCTTCATAGGTTTTCTGAATCGGTTTTTGTTTTAGATCTAAGAATAATTTGAAAGATTGAAACCCACCCCATTTTTGATAGTAACGATAGAATTGATTAATTGAGCGATATTCTGCTGCAACTATTTCATGAAAAAATGGACGCTCATAGGATTTATTCTGGGTTAACGGTGCATCATTTTTATCAAACAGGCGTTCTGTAAAAAAATTTGGAACTAGAGCGTAAGCCCGAAATGATTGAAATTTAATGAACTTATCTTCTTTTTTATAACCTTCATGACGACCTAATCGCCCTAGCCGTTGAATAAAATTCCCAGAATCTGCGGATTCAAAAAACAAGAAATTAATCTTAAAATCCACCCCCACGTCGATGGTACTCGTACCAATCACGAGATCTGAAGATAAAGATTTTTCTTTTGTCTCTTTACTAGACAGACCTGTATTTTCTCCTACCGTCAAACCATATGGCTCTAAATAATCTTTAAAAAAATAAACTAACCGTTTCACTGATGCCACTGAGTTTAGGATGATGGCTCCTTTACTACCCGGCTCAGAGAATTGCTCTAGGATTTTTTCTGCATTTTCCTTAAGCCATAATTCAGAAGCTCGACTATTCGACTCTAAAGCAATGAACTGTAAATTAATCTCACTGACAACTTTGCGCCAATTTTGCGCTAATAACTCTGCTTGATCTGCCTCCGCAACCGGAAATTGATATTTATTTTCTTCTTTGGGATCTATAACCTGGCAACGAAATCCGGCTATTTTTAGACGCTCTATAAATTTATGATCTGGTGTCGCTGAAAGGAAGAGAAATTTTTTATTTAGGCTCTGAGTTGTTCGTATCAGGAGCAGCGTATTTAAGACGCTAGATATTTGAGGAGCGGCAAAAACATGAAATTCATCAAAAATAAATAGCTCAAAATCCTGTGCAATACGTCCCCATAACTTATCTCGATTATCGTAGGGCGTTAAGTAGGCTCCTCGATGTAAATAATGGAAGATATCAGGGTTACTCAGCAGAATATCAGATTGACCTGAACGACTGGCGATCGCCGCTTCTTTTCTTAGATTTTCGTTTTCTGCATAAACCTCTAATAATTCACCACTGAGACGACTACATCGCGGCTTAACCTTAGGCTGAAAAAGGTCAATATAATTCTGAATTTGTGACTCTTGATCTCGCGCTAGCTCATTAGTGGGATAGAGAGAAATTACAGAAAATAACTTTTTAGTAAGGGGTTTTAAATAAGCGGCTAAACTTTTACCATCTCCTGTCATCGCCACATTAAAGACTACATCGATTTCAGGATTATTTAGAGCATCTAATGTTTCTTTCTGATGCCAAGCTAATGATGACCATCCTTGCGGTAACTTTACACTCGCAGGTAGAGAGCCCGCCGGAGCTGAAAACACGGGTTTAAGCGTAATCGAATAATCAGACATTGCTGGAGAAAGTGTACGTAAATCCTTGTTGATTTCCATTCTAGCTGTAAAAATCAGAAGTGACAGTACAAAAAATAATTAAGTGTACGTACAAAACATGGGTCGTAAAGGTCAGTCGGTTACCCTCTCGCTTCTGGAACGGGAAAAAGCAGAGCTTGAAAAGTTAGCTCTGGAATATGGATGTATATGGGGCGATCGCCCGAATATCTCTAAGCTCATCAAACTGATTGCCAAACGGGAGCTTAAAATCGCGCCGAATAACGATTGGCAATTAGAGCGAATTAATGCCTTGGAGCGAATACGAACATTTCTGATTGATCAGGGACAATTAGACGAGGCGATCGCCCTTGCCCAGATCTTAAGCGAACGAGGTGAACTCAAAGACATTGCCTTAAAACAAGAAATCGAAAAATTCTTACAACAGCCTCTACCAACATGGCGACAACGCATTGATAGTTTTATTCGCTGTCAACAACCCTTTCAGTTGTCTTATCAGGATGCCCAGGAACGAATTTGGAGTTTTGCGATTCATTACGCTCAAATTGTCACCCATGAAAAACGCCAATACCTTGATTGTTGGGCAACTGAAATTGAGGGTAATTTTGATTTACCAGAACTTCAGCATAACTGGAGTCTACGTTTAGACCGGATTCAAGATGCATCGGTCAGTCCCTTAAACCATAAATGGCGAGCCCAGCCTGATATGATCGCCGTAGAAGTGCATTTATATCGAAGTCTTGCCTTTAGCTACCAAGGAAAGAGTACTGATACCCATAACGACTGGCATTCTGAATTCCCTAAGACACGCCAAATTATTCGCAATATTACGAGTACCTTCTGGTTTTTCCGTGAAATACTGCCCTACGGTAAAGACTGCAAAATTATTAGTCCTGACTCAGTAGGTGATCGTCTTAAGGAACAACTAAGAGAACTCTGTCAGCTATATACACTTTTTTAGGATAGTTCACTACGAGCTTTTTTTGACATGGGGACATTCTCCTTCAATTTCGACTCATCGAGACTGTCCACTTTTTCGGGGTATAGTCAGCAAGCCACTTCTTAAAATCAAGCGGAATTGAGTCCACCCATGGCCGGGAGGTAATTGGCACTACCATCGGTTTCATTGGCATGGAGATAATTAGAAGTGACACTGATGTTGCTGTGACCGAGGTTGTCACTGAGGAGCTTGAGAGGACATCCCCCCGCAAGGCTATGGGTGGCATGGCTATGGCGCAAGTAGTGGGGCGAAAGTCTGATATTTAGGCGATCGCCTAAACTTTTGATGATGTTGTAGACCTGCTGCCGCGTTAACTGCGGCCCTTGACGCGAGCGAAACACATAGGGAGAATCCCCCCGCAATCGCTGTAAATATTGATAGAGATGGTCCGGGATATTGACGTGCCGCTGCTTATTGCCCTTACCAATGACCCGGAGGCGCATCCCTGTATCCGTTGGGCTGAAATCTGACCATTTCATCTCCACCAACTCACTGACCCGCAGACCGAGAGTGTATAAAGTCTGGGCAATCAACTCATTGCGATCGCTGTCCGCATGGAGCACCACAGCCTCCACCTGGGATTTAGTCAAAATCCGTTCATGGAGACAAGGGTGAGCATTGGGGGTTTTCAAAAGCACCACCGGATTAACCTGTAGATAGCCAGCCCGGTGGGCAAAATTGAAGAGACTTTTAATAATCGAAACTTTGCTGCGTTGGGTATTTTGGCTGTAGCGGAGAGAGAGCATTTGTTGCCACTGAATGAGGTCTTCGAGGGTAATCCGGTGGAGGGGCGCAAACTCAAAATGAAGCTGAAATTGACGAATAGTGGTGTGATAGGTCTGGCGGGAACGAAGATTAACCCGAGAGAGCCAAAGTTCAATGACATTGTCATCCTGGGCAGCACGGATGAGTTGTTGAGTGGGTGATGGGAGGGATGACATTGGAGCGAAGCTAAGATCTTCGCCTATTGTACTGGCCTTTGATATTTTTATATAATTAGACTAAGCTTAGCTAAGTATTGATGATGCATAATGCCAATATTCATGAAGCTAAAACCCACCTATCAAAATTGATTGAGGCGGTTTTAGCAGGGGAAAAGGTGATTATTAGTCGTGCCGGAAAACCTTTGGTTCGTCTTGTGCCCTACGAAGGTCTAAGTCAACCCAGAACCCCTGGTGGTTGGGAAGGTCAAATAAAAATAGCCGATGATTTTGATGCAGAATCCCCAGAGATTAATGCTCTGTTTTATGGGGAATAGCGATGCGCTATCTGCTAGATACCCATATTCTATTGTGGTGGTTGGAAAATAACCCACGTCTATCAGGGGCGATGCGGACGGCGATCGCCAATCCAGAATCCTTTGTATTTGTCAGTGCAGCCACGGTGTGGGAAATGTCGATTAAGCGGTCTTTAGGGAAGCTATCAGTACCTGACAACCTTTTAGAAATGTTGCAGATCAATCAGTTTGAAGTTCTCAAAATTACAGCGGAGCATGGATTGAAAGTGGGGGAGTTGCCAGACTATCACAAGGATCCCTTTGATAGGATGCTAATCGCCCAAGCCCAGATGGAAGAGTTAACCCTAATTTCTCAGGATGGGCAGTTTGAGCGATACGAAGTCTCTTTATTCAAGATATAAAGATTTTAAGCAATTAAAAAAGCATGATGATCCAAAAAGACTTTAGCGACTGAATTGCCTATCAGCAGGTTAATGAGTTAAAGGAGAACAAGAAATCAAACTAATTACTGCATGATGTCTGGTAAAGTTTTTTTGGAAACATCATGGGTTTTTTCTTGTAATTTTTTGACGACTGGGAAGGCAAGATGAGTTCAGCGTGGAAATTTTCTAAGATTTAAAGATGCTTGGCCATACTGCAGAACTATAGATTAAATAGAGGCATATTCTGTTTACTTCTATTTTAAAGTTACGTTTAGATATATGATTTTGACTCATGATTTTTGTAAACTTCAAAGTAAAAAAAATTAAATTATCTACTAAAGTACTGATTTGAAAAACAAAGTGACTACTTAAAAAGTATACTATAAAGTTTTGATAATCAAACGACAATTTATCAATATTTTGTTGTTACTGTCTCCACCAAGAACTACTGATTTGTATCATATTAATAATTAGTCTTAAAATACCTTAATAGTTGAAAGGAATCATTCAATGCTAGATATAGAAATATTTGCTGAGCCAACGCCAGAGCTTTTGAATTGGCTCAGTAGTGGCCAGTGGAGTAATCGTTTTTTGCGGACATTCCGGCTTTGGTTTTTTGTAAGTCGCTTATATTTACCAGATTTTGACTGGTTAGACTGCTGGCCTCGCTCTTTTTCCTACCCTCAGTTACGCGATCGCCTATTCGCCCCAACTCATCATCCGCAGGAAAGCAGCACTGTGGATCTCTTGAGCACTGCTTGTGCTAGTTCGGATTGCATTTGTCAACAATCTCTTAAAGAATTGATTGTTCCTCGTTTATCGATATCCCTCGAACAATGGTTAATAAAGGTTCAGGAATTAACGGGTTTGAGCGTAGAGGAGTTGGGGAAATTTTTAGATAGCGCCCCTTTCCTAACGGTACACCGCTCGATTCGTAATGATTTAAAATTACTGGTTGAATTAGGTTGGTTAGAAAAACCAACTTCTAGTTTATTTCGAGGCAAATCCTTGAAGATGTTGCCACAGCCGCCAGATAATGTATACCAGTCAGGACTCGAAAAAGTATCTTTAGAGGCCAATCAACAACGGGATCTCCTTCATGTTCTCCAGGCGATCGCTTTCGTGCAGCCCAACCTGGAAATCGTTGCTAGTCAGCTTTGGCATCAAGTAAACCAAATAACAGGCAACGCCTCAACCCAAAAGCGCTTATTTATTCACCTCGATTACATTTTGACAGATGAACTTCAGGAGAGAGTAGACGACTATCAAGTAACCTTAGAACAACTTTGGACGACCCCAGAAGGCGGAATCGTTCAATTTGAAAATTGGCTAGCTTTTGAGGAACGCAAAGTACAAGTGATCGTGTATCCGGTATGTTTACACTATGCACGGCGAGCAAAATATCTCAGTGCTTACGGTTTAGGGCCTTCTGCTCGGCTGGAATGGCACAATTATCGTTTAGATCGAATCGCTTCACCCCAATTGAAAGTATTGCCATGGGGTTCGGCTGCTGTTCCTCCGAAACTAAAAGCCTTACGTAATACAGGCCAGCTACCCACCTCTGAGTATATCGAGATGGCTCTTCAGGAAGCTTGGGGCTTTAATTTTTATTTGCCAAAGGTTTTTCTTATCCTGCGGTTCCCGAAAACCTTTGCTTATTGGTATGTGGAACGGTCAATGCGTCATGAAACTTTTCAGCGCTTAAACTATGAAGAAATCCCCCAAAATTTACAACAAACTATCTGTGATCCCCAGGAACGACAGAGTATTTTAAAGATTTTGGCAGAGCGATCACCTGAGGATTTGTACTATGGAGTATGGATTCGCTGGCAAGATACCAATGTGTTGATGCGTCTGCGAGACTGGCGGCCTAATGGAGAAGTAATTGCGCCCCTAGAGGTGCGCCAAAAAATGCGTGAGGAAGTCTCTACTGAATACCAATTTTATCAATAAGATATGTGGATGAATTTATTTCGGCATTATGTTTTAGAATCATTTATAAAATGAGCACTTAGATGTTCAGAACCCTCAATTTAATTATGAAAAAGAAAGCTAAATTTGAATTTTCTGGGTTGTAAATTGAATATCTTAATGCTGACTATTAATTTATTGATAAGACTTGGTTTGTTTATTGAATAATCTTATTCAGAATGTCAGTATCAACACATATGAAGGGAAATTTTCGATTGGCTTTATATTTGAAATGATTAGATACTTCTCTAAAAAAATCACGGTTAACATTGGGGTATTAAAATTCGAAAATTCTGCTTAGAATTATTCCATTTCAATAATAGAGATAATGGATTTTTTTCTAATTTTATTCTCCTGCTTCATTAGTTGAACTTTACTCTTTATTTTTCTGTATTTGTTAAATCAAAACTAGAAAATTTATGAGACATGCTGGGAATATAATGGTTTAAGGTACTGAGCATTATGACAAAGCATAAATTGAAGACTAAAAAATCTTGGAATAAATATTAATTTTCGAGGCTTTGATCTTAACTTTCAGGAAAGTATTTTGTGTAATGTGAACTATCTTTGCTTAAAGCTTGAACAGGGGTATTCATCGAATGAATATCCTGGGTGATATCAATTAAAAGATTAAGAACACAAAATTTCTCGCCTGTAGCAATGCCATTACTTTTCTGTGACCATGCAAACACCAATCCCGCCTTTTTCCGAATGTTATCCAACGAAACTTGAGTTTTCTACCCCTGTGATTCATCGTTCTGTTACTTCGCGGCAGCAGGTTGCCTATAAAGTTGCCTGCTTTCTCCTGAAATGTGCATTAATTTGTGATGCTCAAGATCTCCATGGCACAGCGATTGTGACTCAGGATTTAAAGCAACGGGCTTTTTTAAATGCAAGTCTTATTACAA
Organism: Picosynechococcus sp. NKBG15041c; assembly: GCF_055380235.1. Classification (NCBI taxonomy): domain Bacteria; kingdom Bacillati; phylum Cyanobacteriota; class Cyanophyceae; order Chroococcales; family Geminocystaceae; genus Picosynechococcus; species Picosynechococcus sp. NKBG15041c. Next base: position 5,289 of record NZ_AP040366.1, on the reverse strand, counting down.
TTTCTAGTTTTGTAAATACCCTTGGCATTGCGCCATTTATTTTTATTGCTTTGAATGGTTTTGGGCTTTTTTTGTCCCCAGTTGCAGCGATCGCCGTCTTGGGAGGGATTAATGCAGCATCAAATAGCTGTGGGGCGATCGCTGCGAGACACGCGCCTGGTTATCGAGCGAATGCTTGGTGTGGTCTAGGAGGATTTTTGATGATTAATACTCTTTTGACCGTGTTTACGGGGCCGGGTATTGTCATGTTCACCAATAAACCTGCTGTGAGGCAAACATTAGCCGCAACGGTCATTCATAAACAACGGGAACGATTGGAAGTTCTCAAACAACCTGCTGAACTGGATGAACTCAAGGCTGAGATTAATGAATCTAAAGCACTCCTGCAGCAAATCGTCACGAAGGAGGGAGAAGCCGCTTCCCGAAATAACCCTGAATGGCAGCGGCTCCAGCTTAGCCTTTATGGTTCCTATGAGGAACGAAATACCGATTGGACGACAGTAAAAACCCCTAATTTGCCCCTGATCCAGAAGCTTGAACGTCTCGAAATAGAAAATATGGCTGCTTATGAGGCCGCCAGTGCCACATTAGATGAAGTTCTCAGTCGACGTACTGAATATGGGAATGATGTGCAATTTCTCCAGGCAGAAATGCCTCGACACTTTGAAAGTGATTTCAAGCCCAACCAGAACCTAAAGTCCCCGGCTGCAGGGGCAGCGATTGCCACTCAATTATTTATCAACGATTTCAAAATGGGTCGTTTTGAGCAACTCGCCTTTCCAATGCTAATGGCTGGAATTTCCGTTGTTTTGAGTGCTACAGCCTGCCTATTAACCTATAGTTTTGCCCGGAGTCCTGCTGTCCAAGATAGCTTTGACCCCAAGAAAAAGACTTTAGTACAAAACGCTGTGCATATCCTCCGTCAGCGCCATTACCAGGCTCAAGCAGCCAAGGATGAAATTCATGATCAGTAATTACCTGCCTCAATCTCGGTATGGCCCCGACCTTACAACTCTTGATCACATTGAAGCCACTGGTGAAGTTTATCATTCCTGGGAAGTAATGGAATTGATTCAGGAATTAGAACACCAGGAATTGGCGGAACTTGCGGAACGCGATCGCCAAAAACGAGAACAGCAAACTCAAGAGGAGTTCGAAGCGCTGGAACACCAAGGACGTGTCCCGCAACAATTAGCTGAATTGGAGGAATCTCAGTATCAAAAACAGGATCAGGATGTCCAAGGGAAATTAGAGTCAGAAGAAGTAGCCACATTAAGTGATTCATCCGTCTCAGTAAGCGTCAACTTGGCCATAGTTTCAGCTCACGAGGAAGAATTGATGGCTCTAGGGTCAGCGCTCAAGGAAGCCTGTCAAGGTTTATCCCATGCTTTAACGCCCATCATAGAAACCCCAGTGGTGCAATTTTCTGGCACATCAGCCGCAGTTCAAGATTACATTGAGCAAATTCATCGGATCATTATGCCGTTGATGAATTTAACCTACCAGTACCATGATCTCCTGGTAGCAACGGATCGCCGGGACAATATTACCCATTGTTACTATCAGCGGGGGCTAACCTACTGTGCCAATTACCTCACCCAACGGGCTACTCTAAGCACCTTGACTGCGGAATTTAAAACAGCGCTCCGGCCGGCGATCGCCCTAGAACGCATTTACCGTTATCTCGATCAACTGCCCAGCCTTTACTATTCCCTGACTAATCGACTGCTGCAAACGCTTTGGGCACAAGTGCCTAAATCAGATTTGTCCCCTGAATTTTCGACTCCAGAATATTTACCTGAAGAGGCAGTGAAAACACATGAAATCCTTGATGCGTAGCATTGTTCAAAATCTTGATGCTCTTATTTTTTGGCATCATACAGCTCCCTTTCGTCCTACTTTTTCTAAAGAGCGTCTTAATGATGCTCAGTTTCAACAGGCGATCCAAGGTGATCGCCGTGACTTTAGCCGAGTGGTATTCGTGGATGTAGATTTTAGCCAATATTCTCTCCAGGGGTTTGTGTTTTATCAAGCAGATTTTCGTCTGTCGAACCTATCAGCGCCTGGCGTTAACCTAGCGGGTGCGGAATTAACCGGTGCTTTTCTCCAAAATATGAACCTAGCTGGAGCAAATCTCGAAAATGCGATTTTGCGCCATGCGAACCTCGAAGGCGCTAACCTTTCCAACTGCAACCTCAAAGATGCCAACTTGAGTCGAGCAAATCTGACCAATGCTCTGTTCAATCAGGCTCAACTGACCGGAGCGACGCTGGTGCAAGCTAAGGCCCAGGCCGCTAATTTAAAGGAGATTCAAGGGGAGGGACTTAATGCCCACCAGGCAGATTTACGTGGTGCTAACCTCAGTGAAAGTATTCTCAATGGTGCAGTTTTAACCGGAGCTCAGTTAGATGGAGCCAATATTGCCCACAGCGAATTGCAGAGCAGTAACCTTGCTGAGATCCAAGCCTCCCAGCTTAATGGAGTTGGCTGTGATTTATCCGCAGCTGAACTACAAAATGCAAATCTTCAAGGGGCAAATCTTCAGGATGCTATTTTGCAACGGACGATGTTGCAGCAGTCAAATTTGGCGGGGATTCAGTGGGCACGGGCAGATCTGGCCTATGCCACTTTGAGTGGTGCTAATCTCAGTGATAGTGTCTTTGATAATGCGAACTTAGAAGGAGTCAACTTATCAAAAGCTGTACTGACAGATAGTAATCTAAATCATGCTTATTGCGCAGGAATCAATGCAGCACGAGCAAATTTGGCAGGTAGTAACCTCGCCAGTGCTGACCTTCGTGATGCGAATCTCCAGGGGGCTGATCTGAGCGGCGCTAACTGTGCATGGGCTGATTTGCGGGGAGCAAATTTATTAGGCATCAAAAGTGCTGGCTTGAGCCTAGAAAATGCTGATCTAACTGAGGCCAGCGTCTCGGCATTAGACAGCGTTGGTGCTACGATTTGGCTGCCCAAAGAACATGCTGTGCGGCGTCCATCTTATTAATAGAAAGGTCAGGTATGTCTATGGGTTGTTTACTAACTGATATTAATATCAGTTGAATGTATGTGGTCGTCGAGGATTTGGAAGTCTGAAAGTCTTAGATTTGAGCGAGTGTGGTAAAAACGGGTAGCAACAATCCGCTCAATTCTTCAATTCAGATATGACAGCAATAATCGAACTACCTCAAATCTTACAAGGGCAGAAAACAGAATTACTTGGATTGATTTTTGAGTTGTCGCCGCGTCAGGCTGGGGTTTTGGGTGAGCATTATGCCAAGGGCCTCCATGCATGGTTTTTGCATCAACTTCGTGAGGTTGACCCGGCATTATCTGCCTATCTTCATGATGGTCAAACAGAAAAAGCTTTTGCGATGTCGCGGTTATGGATCGAGGGGGATGGAGCGCGGTTAGCTTTTAAGCCGGGTTGTCATTGTGAATGGTCATTACATTGTTTGTCTGAGGTAGTGGTGGCGGGAGTAGTGGCTTGGCTGCAAAAACGATCGCCTCAGGTGATGCACCTGGGGGAATTTGAGTTTGCGATCAAGCGCATTGACATATCATTGCCAGCGACGACCTACCAGGAACTTTGGCAGAAACGGGTGGAATATCGCCTGGGCCTGAGTTTTTTGTCGCCGACGGGGTTTCGGCGCAAGGGCCATCATTTTCCGTTGCCGGTGCCGAGGAATGTCTTCCAGAGCTATCTCCGGCGATGGAATGATTTTTCTAGCTTACCGATAGAGTCTGGAGCATTTTTAGAATGGGTCGATGAATTTGTAGTAGTACGGAAACACCAACTTGAGACGCGGCGGGTGGCAGCAGGCAAACAGGGGATGATGACGGGTTTTATTGGATCTGCGGTTTTTAATGTTGTGACCAAGGGCAGAGCCCAGTCAAAATATTGTCGTTTGTTTTCGGCTTTAGGTTGGTTAGCACCCTATTGTGGTACAGGTCATAAAACGACATTTGGCCTCGGTCAGACTGTTTTAGGCGTTGAGCTTGTTGCGCCAGTATTGTCGGCGGCGGAATTGTCCGCCCAGATTTTAGGGGAACGAATTGAGGAACTCCAGGAAATCTTTCTGGCCCAACGGCAACGGCAGGGGGGCGATCGCGCGCGACGGATAGCAGAATTATGGGCGGAGTTGTTAGCGCGGCGGGAGCGGGGTGAGGCTCTGGGGGAAATTGCGGCGGATCTGGGGATTTCCTATGGCACAGCAAAAAGCTATGTGAAGTTAGCCCGGCAATCGCTCCAGGCCCTGGGCTCAGATTAGGGGCGATCGCCTTTTGGGTATTTAGGTGGTGTTAGTTTTGGTCGGCGTAGCTCCGGCGCACGAGTTTGAGATAACTTTTAGCGGTTTCGTAGGGCAGTTTGAGGCGTTGGGCGATCGCCTTGAGGGATTCTCCGGCTTGGTAACGCACAAAAATCGTCGCTCGGGTGCGACATACTTTTTGGGCGCGATCGCCGTTGGGTCGTTTTTGTTGTTGCAACAGATATTCTGTAACGGTTTCGATGCGCGCTTGGAGTTTTTCGGGGTCAAGAATCAGATCTAGGGGGCGGTTGGGGTGTTGTTCCTGGAACCGTTGACGCAGTAGTTCATTTTCGGCTTGGAGTTCTGCCAATTGCGATCGCCATTCGGTCGGCACGAGGGCGGGTTGTTCTCCTGGGGCGGCATGGAGTTCTTCTAGGCGTTTGATCGCCCGCTTGAGGGTTTTTCCCTGGACATGGACGGCGGTATGGATAATCTGTTGTAGGGAAATATCAACCACAGTGGGTTGCTCGACAATGTTATGGATTGCGTGGCGGTGCTTGAGGGCGATCGTCAAATCTTGTTTGAGGGCCGCCAGGGTCGCCTGGAGATCATTGGATAATGGGCTTGGGGTTTCGGTCATGGGGATCTGAAACAGAAAGCCGCCGGCATCCCAACCGGTAATACTCTGGATCCAGGTGCGAATCCCTAGGGTGGCAAATTTCCGAAATGCTTGTTGGGCTTCTTTCGTTGGTCGTTGGGACTCGAAGGCGTACCATTCCAAAATGCGGGCACAAACAAAGTCTTTCAGTACCTGGGCATTTTTAAACTCATCATAACTGCTTGACAGGGTTAAACTCCTGTTCTGTAAAGGTTTCAGAAATTCTGGACAAGAACTCGTTGACACTGAATTGACGAGTTGATTAACTGCTTGCCGACTAACACCGCAGAGGCGGGCTAAACCGGATTGGCTCATGCCTGATTCCCCAGTTGCCTGGATGGTGAAAAATTCGATGTCGTTTTCTTCGTAGCGTAAAATATTCAT
>NZ_AP040365.1:0-68608 GCF_055380235.1 Picosynechococcus sp. NKBG15041c | reverse complement strand
AAATTTTCATCGGTATGGTTGGATGTGATAACAGACGTCATAAACAATTGTGAGACTGAATTATCCGAGAGAACAATAAATTTATTTTATGATCATAATTTTGTAAGAATATTTCTTACTTAAATAAAATTTTCCTTAAAGGTATTTTTATAAAAAAAATATCTTTATATTATTGTAATTTTTTATATATGTTTTTTTGTCTAGAAACTCTTGACAAATTGATTGATGAACAGCTCATTTTTTTAGCAAGGAAATAAAATAATATTTGCCCAATTTCAATCATGCTTTTTTCAGCATAAACCTGTTTTTGCGTAGTCAGTACTAAGCCACAGATCTCCCCATCCCGCCATCCTCTAAAGCATTGGGGTTGCTAGATCTATGGAATGTGAGTTGAAATACCTCGTCAAACAGCATAACTATTCTGGGTTGGCCACTACTTAAGGGTATCTAAGCTTCCTAGTGAGAACGATGACTACTCTTCTTCCTGTCCAATCTGACCACCTCATCGCCGCAGAGTTAGCCCAAGCGATTGTCAACAATCAGTTAAGCGTCGTTTACCAACCCCAAGTAGAATCCCATAGTGGTACTATTGCAGGATTTGAAGCCTTACTTCGTTGGCAACATCCCGAAATTGGTGTGATTCCTCCCAGTTTATTTATTCCCATCGCTGAAGCAACAGGACTTATTACTGAACTTGGAGATTGGATCTTAGAGCAAGCCATTGGTCAACTAAAGGAGTGGCAACATCAGTACCAGCATGACTTAAAAATGTCGGTCAATATTTCTGTCCAGCAGCTCACCACTCCTGATTTTATTTACCGTCTGCAAAATTCCCTAGAGAAGCACCAATTAGCGCCCCATTCCCTTGAGCTAGAAGTCACGGAATCAATTGCCATTGAAGACTTCGAAGAAGTGCGACCTATTTTACAATTTCTCCAAAGTCTAGATATTCAGATTGCTATTGATGATTTTGGGACAGGCTATGCTTCTTTCACTTATTTGCAACTTTTTTGTTGGGATATCCTCAAATTAGATCGTCGTTTTGTTAAAAATATACACCGAAATTCAGTGAACGCAGCTATTACAGAAAACCTGATCAATATGTCCCATGATCTAGGATTTAAGGTTGTGGCTGAAGGTGTGGAAATCCAAGAAGAAGCAGTGATACTCCAGCAATATGGTTGTGACAAAGTGCAAGGTTATTACTTTAGTAGACCCATGACTGCTGCTTCAATTGCAACTCGTTTCTTGGGTCGGAAGATTGCGATTATTGCTTCTACTGAGTCTTGTGCAGCTTAGAAAATCTTAACCACGCTACTAACTCCCTACTTAGAAGCGAGTAATTGAGCTATTTTGCCAGTGGCAATCCTAAATCAAGAAAAAATATTAGGCGATCGCCTTACCTGAAAGCTTTATGTGATAAAGCTTCTAAGCCGTAAACAAACATATAAAAATAGACAAAAAGGAATTAAAGCTTACGATAATCTGAGCCTAAAATCCCTGAAAACATTACTCTGCATGACTTTCAGGGATTCTAATAAGCTTACGATAATACGCATTAAGGCATTCTTCACTGCTCAATATTCTATATTCGATTCTTCACTCAATTAATGCTTTTTTCTCAATGAGAAAAACTGATAGGTGCACCGCAAAGCGGATCTCTTCGAGATCGCCTTAGTCATCTCCAACAAACTGAGTGACCACAGTATGTAGAAATGAATTCAACCCGTGTTATATTATTTTCGCGTGGTTATCTCGTCATTCAAACCACTGATTTAGTAGATGAGCTAGAGCAACATCGTTTTTCCCACAGAAGTTTCAAAGGTTGCAGAACCATTGCTGCGCCTGTACATAACTTCAAAAAAGGAAAAACCAGTATGTCTCTACTAAATCTTCAGTTCCGCGCCACCGCTTCCCGTCTCCAAGTTTTAGATAATTCACATCCTGACCTCGCCTTCTCCAAGGTTAATGCCCTTGTGCAGACCCATCTCTCCCGGGAACTCGAAAAGGTGATCGCCCACCGTCAAGACCCTGAAGACCCCCATACCCTCTGGGAGTTACTGAAAATTGATGCGGTTCTCCGGCTGGAAAATCAAATGGGTGAGAATATCCGGGTTGGGGTTTATCTCGTTCCCAACGAGTTCCAGGCTTATAAAGCATTGCAAACCGCCAACCAAGCCGCCTACTTCCAGGTGCGCCGCCAGTTGGGAATTCAAACTTACTGGGTACTGTGCCTAGATCCCAAGCACTTTCCCAGCCAAAACCAGTGGATTGATTTCCTATATGGAGAAATTGACCGTCAGCAGAAAGGTTGTCGTCTGATTTTCGTGTAATAGTTTAGGGAGGAGGAAATATCCTCCTCCTCTCAGTTTTCTATCTATACTCAATACTTAACAAAGTACCCGTTTAAAAATTTGATTTCCTCTTTCACCAAGTTGCTTTAAGTACAGACTAAGCATCCTTAATGCTAGCATAGACGGCATTGTTTTATGATTTTCCCATCTGTTAATAGAAGTAAAAGAAACTCCTAAATTACTAGCAAATTGCTCCTGAGATAGTTTTAGTTCCAATCTCATTTCTTTAATTAAATTTCCTATTGTTGGTTGTTCAAGATTCTCTATATTTAAATCTGAATATTCCATTTAATTAACGACTCTAGTCTTTGTGAAAATTTTTCTGATGGAGTCAAGCTCCAAATAGATTCCTTATTGAACTTTTCTGCATTATACAAACCATTTTCCCAGTAGCCATATATAGGATTAGGCAAGGTAATATAAGCAGGCTTGAAAGAACTATCATCAATGACTAATACACCATGTTGTTCTCGACTATTATCTACAAATTCTTTTCGAACTTGATTATTATTTTTATCGATATCCGAAAAATCGTTAAGATTATCACCTATAAAAATAATAGCATTATATTCTTTACCGTCAATTAAGCCATTAGTAACTGCTTCCATACGCCATTTTTTAGACGTATCAGTTTTTCCGTCGATCTCTTTAACTATCTCACCTTTAAGCAAAAGAGTTCCTTCAGTCACTCCAGTGAATCCTAAGTCAATCATATTATTCATAGTAGCAATTTCTAGATCGTTATTTAGCGGATCATTAGTGCTACTTTGATTTCGATTAGAGATAAAGAACACTTTGCCACCTCTATCATTTATGTATTGAATAAATTCGACTGCTCCTGGTACTGCTCTTGTTTCTTGTGCCAATATCCATTGATTCCAAGTTTTAGAATCAAAGCCACTATTAGTACCAATTAAGGCAGCTTGATAAGGGGTGTTATCAAGAAGTGTTTCATCCAAATCTATCAATACTGCAGGATTAGAAATATTGTTTTCAACAGCTTTGTCAAAAGATAATTTAGCAATATTAAAAGCTTGATAAGCTAAAGCCCTATATTCTCCTGATTGTTGTACCCAGTTAATAGCAAGCAACGATTGATTATTGAGCTCTACTTGCCCTATTGCCTGAATATCAAAAGCAAAAACTTTGACAACAAAAAGGAGTGAGAAAGTAAATATTGATAGAAGGCCGACAATTTTTTTTATAGACATTTAAGTTATTCCACCAAGACTTTTATTTGAGATGGTTGATTGATTAGAATATCATAGCCTTCTTGATCAGTTTTTAATTCTATGCTTTTACCCTGGATATCAACTAACTGCTCACTACCAAAGATTTCCTGAATAAAGTCAACAGGAAGTGATAAGTTGTAAATTTGATTATTAGCCGATAGCTTTAGTAAAGCGCTATTAGATTGTATAGATATACCGTTGATTCTTCCTTGAAGAGTTTGGATTTCACCATTACAAGCAAGAGTTACCGGATTCTTACTAAAATCGACACAAACGATAATTTCTTCGACTCTTTCAACAATTTTACTAAATTCAGTGTAATCTGGCTCTGGTTTGTCCTCATAATTAGCTTCTTCTTGAATTTCTCCTGGTGCCTTCAAAAGTAACTTTTTGATGTTGTCTTGGTCTGCACTTGATAAATTAGGAGAAACATAGACTCCAGATCCAGGTATCGTTCTACTAACGTGAATAATTCTTAGCTCAGGATCATTGGGTCTTACTGAATCACCAATAGCTGCTGAACCTACATCAGCCAAACCTTCTTTGACCATGTCAAGGATCTTTTCTCCTCTATTACCGACATTAGCAATAACTGTTTTGCCGTAAAGATCATATGTAGGCATGTAAAAACTAGAAGCAGAATCGAAAGAACCAAATGCAACTTTTGTAGAAGGGACAATATCATCTAATGATTGGATTGAACTATCTCTGCGTACAAACAATCCAGCTTCATATCCAGTTGTGCCAGGGAACATACTAGCAATCTGCTGATAACCTTGATTTTTAGCAAAAATAGAGAGAATAGGAGAAGTAGCAAAAGAAACATCCCATTGTTTTGTCTCCATTCTTTTTTTTGCTTCATCGTAACTAAGGGTTCTATCGCCGTTTATTCTTACTTTGACTTTTTCTCCTCTCAAAAAAGCAAAATAGTTTGCAGGAACAGCATTATTTTCAATGTAATCAGCTAATCCTTGACTACTTTCGGGCTTCCAAATTGTACCGAGAATCAACTCTGTCTGAGTTAGTTTAGTTTTACTTAAATAAGGAAATGATTTAATTAATAAAGTACCGGAGAAAAATATGCCAACTCCAAGAGCAATATGAATGGGGCGAGGGAGTTTTTTTCGTTTTCTTTTTGGCTTCACAGAAGAACCATTACCAGAAGAGTTTGTGAAAGTATCTGGCGCTACAGTTGTAGGTTCAGGTGGTGATGGAGGATTCTTAATTTCATCCAAAACTTCATTAGCATTAGAGTATCTATCATTAGGGTTTGAAGCTATCATCTTCAAAAGAATATTTTTTAAACGATCACTTAAAGAGTTATTTTGCCGAATTAAGTCTTGGGGAGAAGTTATATCGCTAATCTTTTTCCTACTCATAGCTTCTAGAATTATCATGCCTACAGCATAAATATCAAAAGTATATGATGGAGTACAGCCTTGTTCAGGAGGCATATATCCTCGTGTACCGATAATTGTACCTATTTGATTAGCTTTAGATATTTCAAATATATCTTTAACAGCGCCAAAATCAATGATGACTATTTTTTCATCTTCCGCTCGTCGAATTAAATTTTCTGGTTTCAAATCTCGATGAATAATCTTATTTTCATGAAGATAAGACAATGGATTTAATATATCTTCTAATAATGTGAATAGGTCAGATTCCTTATATAGCTCATTTTTTTCTTTAAATTCATCTCTAAGGGTATTGCCATTAATATATTCTTGAGCAAGAAATAGATTATCATTTTCTTCAAAAAACTCAAAAAGTTGAGGTATTTGAGAATGATGCCCTAGTTTCTCTAAAACTTTTGCTTCATCAATAAATAGTTTACGTGCCCTGTCTAGTTCTTGATCATTTAAATTTCTAGGGATGAATTGCTTAATTACACATAATGGCTTAGTAGGTTTATTGCGATCTTCTGCTATATAAGTTATCCCAAAGCTACCTTTACCCAAAAGATTGAGCAATCTATATCTCCTATTCAGCAGTTGACCTCGTCTTAAGGTTGAGCCATCAGTTCCTTCTGGAAAATCATCGCCTATGCTAACCTCAGGATCTGCTTTGTCAACATTAATGGGACTAACTGTTTTTCTTCCCTCTGATATTCCAACTAGAATAGTTTCTGTACCTTCGGGGTTAATATCATCGTTTAAAGTTACTGGCTTCAGAGGTACAGATACGTCATATTCTTTCTCTTCAAACTTAACATTTGGATTTAAGCAATAAGCTTTGTGATACCATATGGCCAATTTGTGAATTTTCTTAAGACACTTAAGAGCTGTCTTAGGGTTGATATTTTGAGAATTATTCGAGTCATCATTGTTGGAAATATTTGGTTCTATATGAACAGCTTGGTTTGCTATACTCCTGACATCATTGAAAAGATAATAAACACGAGTACCTATAGCATTTCTTTTTTTCAAAAAATTAAGAATATATGCTAAATTTTTATTGCTAATTTGATCATAGAGATGCTGTTTTGAAGCTATGTACTTAGCAAGCAGTTCAATAAACTGACGGGTTTGGACAATAGATAGATTTGGATTAGTATTACAAAGAGCTTCAGATTGGGTAGCTAACATTAACAAATCAATAGATGTAAGAAAGTTAAAGTTAGGACTATATTTATCTTTTTGTTCTTGTGTTAGAAAAGTATACGCATCTACCATGAGATCGCCATTCATATTTTCCATAAATTTGATTAATCCAGGAAATTGTCCTCCTGATTCTTCTTTCCATTCACTCCTAATATTTGAAAAAATTGCATCCCACACATTTTTTTCAACTCCATAAACACCTTCGCAGTCTAATTTAAGACTAGGATCTTGATCGGCCTCATTTATTTGCTTGCTAATTTCTCTGATTTCTGATAGCGAATAATTGACTATTTCATTCAATTGAAACATGATTAAAGTTCCTCTACTTTCCAGTAATTATTTTCTTTCAAGGGATTTAAAAAAGTAGAATGATTAGACCTATTTCCAATTAACAACAATGAATAAATTGCGCGGGAACAGCCCACATAAAATAGTTTTCTTTGTTGCTTGATTATTTCCTGATTATTATCATCTGTTTGGTTAGGATAATAAGGAAATAATCCTTCGTTTAGGCCCACAATCACTACAAAAGGAAATTCTAATCCTTTCACACTGTTAAGGTCTAAAACTTGTATAAAGTTATTTTTTTTACTGATGTCTTTTGGCTGAATATATTCAGCATTGATATTATTAAATTTAAGTCTATCAGCAGTTATCCTACTATAATCTGGATTAGGTGTAAGCACGACTCCAGAGGATATAGCAAAGCCATTTTCTCTTAGATTAATTTCATAAAAGTTCTTTATTTTTTTGACTTTTAATTTGTCATTATCGGTCAGTAAAATCATTGGCAAACTACTCTCCGATATTGAATTAATTCTTAGATTGTAGTCTTTTTCCCTTTCCTCTGGTAAAAGAATAAATTGACATCCAGCAGCTATCTGTTTAGTATTACGAAAAATATCTTTTAGTACTCGTTGCTTTAGATTATGTCCAAAACTAGCTTCGATATGATTCCAACCACAACTTCTTTGATATAAAGATTGTTCTACGTCAGCAGTAATAAAAACATTGTTTGAATCTGGAGTTAATAAAGCTAAGAAATTAAGAGCAACAGGAGATAAATCTTGAGCCTCATCAATAATAAGAGTCTTATAAGAAGGAGGATGCTGCTTTTCTTTAATTATCTTATAAGCTTTATTTCTCAAAGAATCAGCAGTAATATATCCAGAAAAATCGACTTTTTCTCTCCAAATCTCATAAATATTCCATATTAAATTAAGTAAGTCTCTTCCTAGTTGCCTAGCTCTTAGTTGTCGGTATTGATCGCTGCTTTCTAAACCTCTAGCTTCAATGTAGTATATGAACTCATCCAGAATAAAATCGATACCGCCATAATTTTCTATTTCAGAATTATTGTAATTTTTTACTTCACAAGATTCTTTTAGTAAAGTTAAGGCAGTTGTATTGTTGATAATTTTGGGTATATATAAATTTTTATTCTGAGTTTGATAATATTCAAGAGCCAATTCGTCTAATGCATACAGCTCAATATTATAATCTTGCTTTAAGTTACTTGTTTTTAGTAGAGATTCTAGTAACTCTCTAATATAAGTTACCAACGAATAAGTATATGTAACAAACAATATTTTACTATTATCACCGCTTTTTTTCTGACTTCTCGCAATTTCCGATGCTTTATGAACTGCCAAAACTGTTTTTCCCGTACCAGCTCCACCTTTAACCAGGATTGGTTTATCAAAAGGTAATTCTAGTACCTTTTTTTGTTCTTCTGATAACTGTAAAATTAAATCAGGCAATTTATTCTCTTGTGAGAAGTGATTATCGATACTAAAGAATAATGACGCATAGTCTTGCTGACTTAGAAAATAACTAGCCTGGTGCTCTGATTGATTCAGTAACTGATTAGTACAACAGTTTAGTATCTGTTCTTGAGCCTCCGGATCAGAAACATGATTAACAATATACTCAATTAAATTATCTTGATATTTTTCTTCGTCTCTTTCTTTACCAAGTTTAATGAGTTCATCCCAATAAATTTTAGGAACATCATAAACTTTCAGCATTTTTTCATCAATATGCTGAAATTCATCTTCTATCACATCATCGATAAACCAATCGGGAATATTAGACTCTTCTATACCCTCTTTTTCAATTTCATCTAAAGCTCCATTTTTGTAAGTATGCTCATTCCTTAAAGCAACTTTAATGAGCTTTATCCAACTCTCATGATATTGATAAAAAAGTCTATACCGACGGCTTATTCGTATTCTCCAAAGAGAACGCCCCTTAATTTTTAGAGAATATCCATTTTTAGGAGAAGGATCATTCTCTAAAGCTCTCATCACATCCGGAAGCTTATTTCTGACTGCCTTTGGCAAACTATAAATGCTTTTTAAAAAATTGCTTGTAAAAGTTATTTGCCAAGTCATAGACGCTTTTAATAGCCTTTGGGGAATTATAGCACTCTCTATAAACTTTGCAATAGATCAGCTTTGCACATCTTCCTGTGAGGAAAGCTATTGTTTTAAACTTTGCTATGGTAAAAACTTTCCCTAAATATAGTTTTTTTGTACTGAAAAAGATTTAGGGCACTCGCCTGGGCAAATAAACCACAACAAAAAGTATATAAGAGCTATTAGATGACTTAGCCCTACTAAATTCGCTGAAGAGTAATAAGTTCTCAAAATTTTGAATCTATTTACAAGGACTGGAATAACCCAAGTTAGGCCCAGAAGCACGCCAACGATTTTCGCTATAAATGGAGAGTAATTAAAACCGGGGGAATTAAGCAGCCATAGGTATTTCATCCTCTTCATCTGAATTTGAATACCATTGATGAACGATATTCTTCCATTCTTGATTGAGTACTTTTGTCCTGACTTGAATCAATAAATGAGCTCCTTTTGGAGTCCAACGCATCTGTTGTTTTTTTTCCATGCGTTTGGCAATGACCTGATTGACCGCTGATTCAACAAACCCCGTTGAGATGCGCTCTCCACAACGGTAACGCTCACCATAGTTGGGAATGTACCCTCCATTATTTTGAATATAAATCCGAAATTCGGTAATCGCCTTCCGCATCTTACTGAGTTTTGGATAATCAATTTCTAAGTCTTCCGCATCCCACTCAATTGACTCTATTTTCTGCAACGCTCTGAAGACATTGCCATGCCAGAGATACCATTTTAGGCTCTTGAGCCTCTCTGCCATTGATGTCGCTTGGTCAGGGTCGTAATGTTTCACACCTTTGATGTACTGGCTAAGCAGCGTAATCCGCATTGTGACGTGAAACCAATCGAGCAGATATTCCGCTTGGGGATTGAGAAACATTTGTAGATCACGCACAGTGTCACCTCCGTCAGAAAAGAATGTGACCTGCTGATTCATTTGCATTCCCTGGGATTTAAGCAGTTCGAATAATCGCCGTTTGGATTTAGTGTCATAGGTTTGGACAAAGCCAAAGCTCTTTGAAGCCCCTTGCTCTGGGATGCTTTTTCCAACAATCACCTCAAAAGACTTTTGTTGCTCACTGTTTTTCGGACGATAGGCATGGATATAAGCCCCATCAATTCCGACATTGAGTGGCAGATCTGGGCGCGGTAATTCCTCCCATTCCATAGGACATCCCTCCACATAAATGTACTGTTCCTCGTCCAATTCATCATCGAGCCTTTGACCCATCTGGTGGAGCTTGTAACGCACACTGGAGGCATTGAGTGTTCCATCTAATGGCAGCACTTCATTCAGCAGGTGAACACTCAGACCATAGGAGACCAATGACGCAAATTTCGTTTGAAGATAAAGATATTCAGGTGATTGTCGCTCAGTCAGCAGCAAAGTTAAAGGGCTGATACTTTTTTGCTGATGGGTTTGGCAAGAGCAATGAAACAATCGTGGACTCAGTAGCTCCAGCTTGCCAAAAACGGACCGATAAACCAGCTTATGCTTTCCTTTACATTTACGCGGTAGACCGCAATCTGGACAAGGCGTTTGTTGATCCATATATTGACTCACTTGTGACGAGACAATTTCTTGTTGAATCCCTTGCAGAATCTGTTTTGATTCCTCCAAAGTCAATCCTAGGTTGGCGAGAGTCAATTGACCTCGCTCGAATTGAGCTACATCTTTGGAGACTTGTAGGGTTCCATTATCGGATTCAATCTTGATGCTGATTTTGATATTCATGTGTCTATGAAAATAATCTCCTCTCGAAAAGCTGGATCTTCGCTCAAGGGACTCTGCTGCAAGCGTTGATTGAGTTTTGGGAGATCAAGTCTGTCCAATAGCAGCCAATAACTCAGTTGTCGAAGTTCACCTCGACGTTGCGTAATCTCATCATTCACAAGGATTTTAGCCATTCGATAGGCTACCGACGCTTCAGAGAACTCCTGCCTGAGTTCCTGAAAGGCCCAAGCCCCTCCACAATCTTCAATCGGGCCATTCCGTTTGCCTTCGATACAAATAGGGTAAGTCTGCTTAGGTTTCGGTTTAGTAATCTGTTCAACCCGCAGTTGCACCTGCCAATTATCAAAGAAATTGTATTCGTAGAGAAATCTTTCTCGGACTCGTAAGCCTAGATCTAACAGCGTTACAGTATTGGCGTCATCACTGAACCATTCACCCCCAATGTGATGAATACCGTAGGGCTTAGCATGGATGACAAAGCGATGTAAATACTCATCAGTCCAGCCAAAGGCGATCTGAAGAATGTAATGCAGCTGAGCAATGGTCGTATCTGCAGTGACCAGAACACGACGCCAAATCATAGGGCTAATTCCTGAAATGACAGCTTTTAACTGAATAATACTTGGGGCTGAGCTGCCATTCATTTCATGAGCTGTCTCGACTAATAGTCTCAGAAAGTAAGGCTTGCGAGACTCCCTAAAACTAAGTCTCAATTCATGTTTTATTATGCAATTATCAAAGGGTCTTAGATGTTACGAAACATTGAGGTAAGTCGTCATGGCGATGGTCGGCTATGCAAGAGTCAGTTCTGTGGGGCAGAGTCTTGATGTGCAACTCGATAAACTCCGGCATTGCGACAAAATCTTCAAGGAAAAGCGGAGTGGAGTGTCGAATACAAGACCCCGACTCAAGGCTTGTATTGAATACGTCCGAGACGGTGACACACTTGTCATTACTCGATTAGATCGATTGGCACGTTCGACGCTCCACCTCTGTCAGCTGGCCAAGAAACTGGAAAAGAAGGGTGTGAACCTCCAGGTGCTTGACCAGAACATTGATACTGGAGATGCAACGGGACGACTTTTATTTAATATGCTGGGGGCGATTGCACAGTTTGAAACTGAAATCCGAGCTGAACGACAAATGGATGGAATCCAGAAGGCAAAAGCTCGTGGTGTTCAGTTTGGTCGCAAAAAGCAGCTTACAGAGACTCAATGTCAAGAGTTAAAGCGCAAGCGACAAGAAGGTGAACTCATCAAAACTTTGATGGCAGAATATCATCTCTCAAAAGCCAGTGTGTATCGATATCTCAACCAAGAGTCAGATGTTTAATGGCTCTTGGAATCCTTGCCTCATATAGTTTCCCCCAGTTTTAATCACTCTCCGATCAAGGACTGATACATTCAGAGCGGGGTGATAATGGCTACCGTTACTACTCACCAGACATTGTGCAGCAGGTGCTATTCATTAAAAAGGCTCAATCCCTCGGTTTATCCCTGGGGGATATTCGAGAAATTCTGATGGTACATCGCCGTGGCGATTTGCCTTGTGAATTTGTCCAGCACCTATTGCAAGAAAAGATTCAGCAGCTTGAGGTAAAAATTCAAGAGATGATCCTTTTCAAAACTGAGCTAGAGGCTTATCGCGACCGTTGGAGCAGTGATCAGATTCGTCCCCAACCGGAAGATATTTGTCCTTTGATTGACATGGTTCCTCTAACGCAGGTATCTGACCGAAAAATAGATGTAATAAGAATGTGACATTGTATTTTTCGGGTAGCTGATGAGATGCTTGGGGTTGTGGATGGAGATTGACAATGGTGCAGAAACTTATAAACCTCGCAAACCTGTCCTCAATGTCAATGGAATCTCTATCGATGGATTGGTGCTGGTGCATCTCCAGCCCCAGCCTCGCATCATACCAGCGCGACTCATCATTCCATTCATCAAGAGAAGACCGACGAGTAAAGAAGCAAAAACACCGCCAGCAAATCCAGCTGCAACTAAAGTTAAAACTTTTGTATCCATGGTCAAACCTCTTTCAACAAGACTTTTAAAGAGAGACTTTCACTGACCTAACACTATGATCATAGATCCAATAGTCAGCTTTCGTCTCTCGGCGAAAGAAAAGGTAAGACAACGCAAAATAATGTAGAATTTCCCCCCAAAAAATTATAATGATTTATTCTCAATCTCACGATTATCATACTGAATATTAAAATCATCCTTTCAAGACGCATCTTGAGCACGAGTGCTTATTTTAATTCTCTCAGTTCAAGATAATTGACAATCAACTTGTTTATAGTCATTTTTAGAAGATGACCAATTATTTTATGATCCCGTAAATTCTTAGATCTATTCTAAGGCCGAGATTAATTAGTCAAATTTGAACTGTTTGCAATGATATGTAAATCAACCTGTGGCAATAGTCTTACTAATCGCTGTACGATAGAGCCTTTAAAGAGTAATTGAAATCGGGAGCGACGAGTTTCACCTAGAACAATTTGTGTGATGCGTTCTTGGAGTGCTATCTTAATAATTGTAGTCACAATATTTGATGATTCTATCCTTATAAACTTTCCTGAAAATTCTTCACATAATCGCTTACAAGTTTCAATATGTAAGGCTTCTGGTTTTGATAAAAATTTACCCGCAGGCGCTACAAATAACACAAATAATTGTCCATTCATATGATTAGCAATTCGAGCACCCCGGCGTAAAAGCTGAATAGAATTCGGATAAGTTGAAATACATACTAAAACCCGTTCTCGAATATTGTAATGGAGATTTTTAGCTGCAGAGGCTGATTCTTCTTCAAGATTATCAGCAATTTCACGCAGCGCTAGTTCCCTTAGGGCAATTAAATTACTGCGACGGAAAAAATTTTGTAGAGCCTGGTCAATTTTTTCAGGTGCATAAATTTTCCCTTCTTGCAGTCGTTCTTGAAGTGTTTCTGGTGTTACATCCACCACCACAATTTCATCGGCATCATCAATTATTCGATCAGGTACACGTTCTCTTACCACAACCCCAGAAATACGATATACGAGATCATTTAAGCTTTCTAGATGTTGAATATTAACTGTTGAGTAGACATCGATTCCGGCATCTAGAATTTTTTCAACATCTTGATAACGTTTTTCTTGTTTAGAGCCGGGTATATTCGTGTGGGCTAGTTCATCTATTAATACTAACTGGGGCGATCGCCTTAAGATTTCCTCGGTATCCATCTCTTGCAATAAAACATTTCGACAATAAACCTGTTTACGAGGAATGAGCTCTAAGCCTTCAGCTTTCAGGGTTGTTTCCTCCCGCCCATGGGCTTCTAATAAACCAATAACCACATCAAAACCATCTTGTTTGAGGGCATGTCCTTCTTCAAGCATTCGGTATGTTTTACCAACTCCAGGGGCCATACCAATAAAAATTTTGTGTTTGCCTCGACGGGGGAGTGTTTGGTAGTTAGTAGCGGCGATCGCAGTAGGGTTATACATCTAAAAGAGGAAGGGAATAGTCGGGGAATATGTAGGCTAGAAAGCTCCTGTTCTCAAAGCTTTAGAGCTGATCGAGGGCCAAATTAAGGGTGACTGTATTGACAGCAGGTTCACCAAAAATCCCTAAGAATCGTCCTTCAGTATTCTGTTTAATTAAAATTTCTAAGTCATCAGCTGAAAGATTGCGAGCAGCGGCAATCCGGTCGATTTGAGCGATCGCACTAGCAGGAGAAATGTGGGG
This sequence comes from Picosynechococcus sp. NKBG15041c, assembly GCF_055380235.1. Classification (NCBI taxonomy): domain Bacteria; kingdom Bacillati; phylum Cyanobacteriota; class Cyanophyceae; order Chroococcales; family Geminocystaceae; genus Picosynechococcus; species Picosynechococcus sp. NKBG15041c. Next base: position 54,536 of record NZ_AP040365.1, on the reverse strand, counting down.
GTCTAGGCCAGAGCCAGAACTGTAGAGCAGGTCAGCGGTCGGTTTAATATCGGCAGCTTGCAAAATTTCTGCCCTTGCTTGGGTGAGTTCTAGCAGTTCGGGGTTGCTGGGTGCGAGGTTAGTCGCTCCCGAAAGGCCTGTCGGAAAAGCATCCTCACCGATGCTGTAATTAATGGCACTGGGGCGGCTCCCAAAATAGTCCTCGCGACTAAAGGCTTGACCGATCAGAGTAGAACCGATGACTTGTCCTTGGCTGTTCGTAACTAGGCTGCCATTGGCTTGGGCCGGAAAAAAGCCCTGGCCGATCACGAAAATTAATAAAGGATAAATCAAGGCAGTGAGAAGCCAGAGAACAACTATGGTACGGATACTAGTAGTGATGTCTTGAATCATGGTCTTTTCAAAAAATTCGGTTTATGTGGGCAAGCTTGGAATATTTCGATCTTTTGGGTAGCTATCGTGCACTCTTCCTAGCTTTATTTGTCTAAATTTGCTGTTTTGAGCCGACTGGGTTGAATCTGCTTGTAGATTTGATCAATGGTTCTTTTCTATATCATCAAAATTTCTCTGGCTTCAGAATCACAGTAGTAAGATAGGCGGCAAGTCCAACGACAACCAGACCAAGAAGACCGAGGGCATAGGCGTTGCCCCGGCTGAAATTATCAGTAGCAGCGTAGAGAGCCGGGGCGATCGCCAAGTTTAAGCACAGAGCCAGAAACAGCCCTAAAGCGATCCGGGTACGGCGTTGTAAGAGGCGCCCTAAACAGTCATTACAAATTTCAAGGGGATGCAGGGTAAATCTATTCATCAGCGGATCTCCAAATGTATTTTTAGGAGTAGTAGAACGGTTTTAGCTAAAGGACATTGTCAAAACAAGGCAGGGGTTTCAAGGGAGTCGTAGATTGGCTTCGGTAGGTTGGTAAGTCGGATCAAGTTCCACTCGGTAAAGTTTGAGGGCTTCCTAGGCTAGGCCAATACTGCCAACGACAAAATCGATTAGTTTGATAGCGATAAAAGGCGCGATGACACCGCCCAGACCAAAAATCAGCATGTTGCGCTGTAACAGTTGATTGGCTGTCAGAGGACGGAACTTAACTCCTTTTAAAGCCAGAGGAATCAGAGCCGGAATAATCAGAGCGTTGTAGATGAGAGCAGACAGAACAGCCGATTGAGGGCTATTCAGCCCCATAATGTTGAGGGCGCCGATGCCTGCCGATGCAAACATCGCTGGAATAATGGCAAAGTATTTAGCAATATCATTGGCAATGGAAAAGGTGGTCAACGCGCCGCGCGTAATCAGCAGTTGCTTACCAATCGTCACTAGATCAATCAGCTTGGTGGGGTCAGAGTCAAGATCGACCATATTGGCAGCTTCTTTAGCAGCCTGGGTGCCGGAGTTCATCGCCAAACCCACATTGGCTTGGGCCAGAGCCGGAGCATCGTTGGTGCCGTCCCCCGTCATGGCTACCAGTTTGCCTTGTGCCTGCTCCGCCTGAATGACCTGAATTTTGTCCTCAGGGGTAGCCTCAGCAACAAAGTCATCGACACCAGCTTCACGGGCAATCACTTCAGCGGTGATGCGGTTATCCCCTGTCAACATGACGGTACGAACTCCCATCCGCCGCAGTTGGTCAAACCGTTCATGAATACCGGATTTGATGATGTCTTTTAGGTAGATTACCCCATAAATTTCGTCATCTTGGCAGAGGGCAAGGGGTGTACCGCCTAAGCGAGAAACCCGCTCAAAAGCTTGATCTAGAGTTTCAAGGACTGTACCACCACGGGATCTTACAAAGCCGCGGATTGCATCCACCGCCCCTTTGCGAATTTCGCCACCATCGGGTAAATTTGTGCCGCTCATGCGGGTACGAGCAGAGAAGTCTACTGCTTCCGCCGTATCTTTGTCGAAGGCGATCGCGGCTCCTTGCTGCTGCGCTAACCGCACAATGGACTTTCCTTCAGGGGTTGTGTCAAAAATACTAGCAGCCAGTGCGACCGACGCGACTGTTTTTAGACTATGACCGTTGAGAGGAATAAATTCTTCGGCTAGACGATTACCTAGGGTAATGGTGCCAGTTTTATCTAACACCAGAGTATTGATGTCGCCGCAGGCTTCGACCGCTCGACCAGAGGTGGCAACAACATTGAATTGGGCGACGCGATCCATCCCGGCAATGCCGATTGCACTCAGCAATCCGCCGATCGTGGTGGGAATCAGGGCCACTAGCAACGCGATTAGGGTGGCAACGCTTACAGGGCTACCAATGTAGGCAGCTGGGGTTGGTAGAGTAGCGATGACAATTAAAAAAACTAGGGTTAGCACTGCCAGCAGCACCGTCAGGGCAATTTCGTTGGGAGTCTTACTGCGCTCAGCACCTTCTACTAGGGCAATCATACGATCAATAAAGCCTTTACCCGGGTCAGCAGTCACCTGAATCGTCAGCTCATCGGAAATAATCTTGGTACCACCCGTGACGGAACTGGCTACATCTGAGCCTGCTTCTTTCAGCACTGGAGCGGATTCTCCAGTAATTGCTGATTCATCCACAGAAGCCACCCCATCCAACACTTCCCCGTCGGCAGGGATGATATCGCCTGCGATCACTTTAATGCGATCGCCCCGGCTCAAACTGGTGGAATAAACCTCCTCAATGGAGCCATTAGCCAAAATTTTGCGAGCGGTTGTCTCTGACTTCGTAGAGCGCAGCGCATCCGCCTGGGCCTTACCACGACCTTCGGCCACTGCTTCAGCAAAGTTAGCGAAGACAACGGTAAAGAAAAGAATGATGGCGATCAAGCCATTAAACAGCGCCGAATTATCGGGCACTGGGCCAAAGAGTCCGGGATTAAAGGTCAGTAAAATCGTGATGATCGTGCCCACCCACACCACAAACATGACGGGGTTTTTGACGATCACGCGCGGATCAAGCTTGTAAAACGCTTCCTTGAAGGCCCGCTGATAAAGACCCGATTGATCGACTTTTGGGGTGTGTCGTCGCTCCTCACGGGGGCCACCCGGTTGATGGCGGGGTTGTATGGAACTGGTCATGGCTAGTAATGGGTTAAAAAACTAAAGATTAACGGTGTTCAGTAAAGCAATTGCTCATCAAGGGTTAGAGCCCAGCCGTAACTTCAGCGGCGGCTTTGGCGATCACAAACCCTTCCGCAATCGGTCCCAATGCCAGCACCGGTAAGAAAGTTAATGCGCCAAGAATGAGGATGGTGCCTGCGGTCACGCCCGTAAACAAAAAGCTGTCAGTATAAAGAGTGCCTGCTGTTTCTGGGACCGGTTGTTTCTGGGCCATGCTGTCGGCCAGGTAGATGAGGGCAATCATGGGCATGTAACGACCAATGACTAATGAAAAGCTCGTGCTTAGGTTCCACCAGAGGGTGTTATCTCCTAAACCTTCAAAGCCAGAACCATTATTTGCAGCGGCAGAAGCATATTCATAAATCACTTGGGACATGCCATGGAAGCTGGGGTTGCTGATACCCCCCAAGGTTTCGGGAAAAGCCAGGGTAATCGCACCGGGGATCAAGATGGCGATCGGGTGAGCCAGTAGGATGATGCTAGAGAGGACGATTTCTCGCTTTTCGATCTTGCGACTGAGAAATTCGGGGGTGCGCCCAACCATTAACCCGGTCAAGAAAACAGTCAGAATCAGAAAGACGAACAGATAAGCAGTACCTGTACCCTGTCCTCCCCAAATAATTTGTAGAAATATATCTGAGAGCGTCGCAAATCCCCCAGGCGGCATCAGAGAATCGTGCATCCCGTTGATCGCACCGCACATAGTTCCGGTCGTAGACACCGCCCAGAGGGCTGTGAGTGCCCAGCCAAAGCGCACTTCTTTACCTTCTAGGTTGGGCGCTTGTTCTCCCAGAATACTGTTCACCAGCGGATTACCAACATACTCACCGTAGGCAGCAATGCCGATCATGAGGGCATAGAAGATGAAGACCATACCAAAAATTAGCCAGCCCTGGCGAGGTTTGCGCGCCATAATGCCATAGGTCAAAATCAATCCTGCTGGAATAATCAGCATGATGATGTTGGTAAACAGATTTACAAAGTTATTGGGGTTTTCGTAGGGGTGAGCCGAGTTGGTGCCAAAAAAGCCGCCACCATTTTCGCCTAGCTCCTTGATAATCTCAAAGTGCGCGACCGGGCCCCGGGCAATGTATTGAGTTGCACCTTCTAAGGTTTGGGCAACGGCTGGCCCGGCAAATGTCTCCGGTACACCAGCAATCACTAGGACGATCGCCCCCACAATTGAAATTGGCAACAAGATTCGGGTGATTGCCAAGGTCATGTCAATGTAAAAGTTGCCTAGGGGATTCCCCGTTAGACCGCGGATAAAGGCGATCGCCACCGCAATCCCTGTTGCTGCCGAAGTAAACATTAAAAAGCCCAGCGCCCCTACCTGAGAAAAGTAGCTGTAGGTGGTTTCACCTGAATAATGCTGCTGATTTGTATTGGTGACAAACGAAATAGCAGTATGCAAGGCTAAATGCCAACTAGGGGCATCCAGATTAGTCGGATTTAGGGGCAGCGACCCTTGCAATAGAAAGATGAAAAAAACCAAAACCCCCATCATTAGATTACTGACCAGCACTGCACTGACGTAGCGAGCCCCTGTCATCGAAGACTGATTAGCAAAGCCTCCAAGGGCAAAAAGCAACCGCTCTAATGGGATAGCAATAGGATCGAGCAGAGTTCTCTGTCCCATAAAAATCCGTGCCATATACCTGCCTAAAAAAGGCGCAACTGCCAACAAAATTACCAAGGCGATCGCCAACTGAAAAAATCCTTGGATCATAAAAAGTACTCAACTAGTAACATAAAGAATTGCAAAATTAAAGTTGCTATAGAAAATCTATTCGGAAGTATTTAAAATCATTAATCTTGCTCTTAAATACCTCAAATTGGGAAATTTTTATCTGAAAACTTCTAACTGTTTTTCTTTAGATTTGGGAGATCAGAGGGATTTTTGAGAATTTTTTAGACTGTCCCAAAAACTAAACAATTGGAATAAATTTACTTCCAGGACTAATTTAAAAATATTAAACAGCTCTATTATTTTGTCTTTTCAAGAGCCTTGACAAGGTATAGGAACACATTTACCGAGAATTTATATTTCAAAGACTAAGCAAAAAGCTTAAAAGTGTTTAGAGATATTTAGTTTAAATAAACAAACGACTACATCATTTGATATAGATCTAATCTAATAACTCAGTCCAGCTCTTAAAATAGATTGATAAATAATCCAAGTCATTCGCTGTTGATTAACTATTTTCAATAATTTTCTATGCTCCGGTCTAGATCTATGTCCTATTTTGATCAGTTAATCCAGGTTCGTCACCACATTCACTGGCTGATTGGGACGATTTTTGTTTTAGTCATCTTGCTGGAGTACAGTACGCCGCCCCCCTATGTTTTTGGATATTTGTACATCGGGGCAGTACTGATTGCTAGTATCCGGCTCAATCGTCAAGCCACGATTTTTGTGACTTCTATGGCAATTGTTTGCACTTTACTGAATCTACTGATTCCAGGGGTCGAAATCGTAACTCCTGCTACCGTCGCCAATCGGGTGATTACTGTCTTGGCCCTGGGGGTTACAGGTTGGCTTGGCGATCGCCTACAAACTTACGAGCAGGCCATTACGCAACAACGGTTACAAATCCAGGCCCAGGAAAAACTCGCCCAAATGCGCGAAGATTTTGTCTCGACCCTCACCCATGATTTAAAAACACCGTTACTCGGGGCTCTAGAAACATTACAAGCATTGCGTAGCGGAAACTTTGGCCCGGTTTCCCTGGCCCAACACCGCGTTTTTGATGTCATGACCCGCAGTCACCAGAAAACGCTGCAACTGGTTGAGACTTTAATGGACATTTATCACAATGATGCTGAAGGACTTAGACTTTATCCGCAACGACTTGATCTTTTAGTCCTGGCAGAGGAGACTATCACTGATGTTCTTCCCTTGGCGACATCACGGCAGATCCACCTACGCGTCAGGGATAAAAATTCAGATTTTCGGCGGTCCTATTATGTCAATGGGGATGCACTGCAACTTTCAAGGGTGTTGGTTAATCTACTGTCCAATGCGATTAACCATTCGCGGCGAGGGAGTTCCGTTGAAGTCGTGATTGGGTCTGATCGAGGTTATTATCAGGTGCAAATCATTGATGAGGGACAGGGCATTCCCAGTGATGAGCTACCACATCTGTTTGATCGCTTCTACCAGGGTCAAGGCGATCGCCAGGCTAAAGGAACAGGATTAGGACTCTACCTCAGCCGCCAAATTATAGAGGCCCATCATGGTGAAATCTGGGCAGAATCCTACTCTCAAGGCGCAGTCTTTGCTTTTCGGCTACCTGCCTACATGGATCAATTACCTGGCCCCACTACCGGCAAAATGATTGCATGACCTTACCCCTCAGAGTTTTGTTAATTGAAGATGACGAACTATTTCGCCTAGGCCTAGCTACGCGGCTGCAACAAGAGCCCCTGTTAGAAATCATCGCTGAAGCCGAAGACGGTGAAACCGCCCTTAGCCTAGTGACCCAGCAAGAATTTGATATTGTGATTTTAGATGTGGGCTTACCAGGTATCGGCGGCGTGGAAACCTGTCGACAGATCAAACAACTATTGCCCCATTTACCTATTTTGGTGTTAACGTCCCATTCTCAGCCAACCTTAATTCATCGGCTTATTGAAGCCCAAGCTCAGGGCTACTGCCTCAAAGGAGTTGCGGCTGAATCTTTGATTTTAGCGATTCAATCAATTGCAGCTGGTGCTTCCTGGTGGGATGCACAGGCGACCAAACAAATCCACACCCAATTTCAACAGTCCCCTGCTGAGATAACTCAAAGTACCCTGCTTCAGGGGAATCCTCTCACCCAACGAGAACATGAAATTCTGGCTCTGATCGCCAAAGGTAAAAGCAACTCTGAAATTGCCGAAACTCTCTACATTGCAGCGGGTACTGTGCGTGTTCATGTCCACGCCATTTTACAAAAACTAGAGGCTCGCGATCGCACCCAGGCAGTTATTATCGCCCTACGGCAGGGCCTAATTAAGACCGAGAGTACACCTCCAAATCCAGAGATTGATCGCTAAACCCAATATCTAGGGCATCAGGAGGGTTTCAGGCCTGAACAGTTGGCTGCTGCCCATGGATGATGGCTGACGAAAAGGCGATCGCCCAAGACTTTTTAACAATATGACCAGTTAAAAAGTCAACAAGTTAACAAGCCAAAAATATGGCTTGTTTTTCTAAAATCAATCCCACCGCCCTTGATATCACTGGTATTGCAATTTTTATGCTAGACTTTTTGGCAAGTCAACTTGTTATATTGCTGACTTCTTAGCTTTCCAACTGGTCAAAAAGTTATGATCATCGCGCTTTGTAATCAAAAAGGAGGGGTCAGTAAAACCACCTCTACGATTTGCCTGGGAGGACTTTTAGCGGAGTCTGCCAAGGTCCTACTCATTGATTTAGATCCCCAAGGGAATTTGACAACGGGGTTAGGGATCGAAGTGGAGGATGATCAACTCACTGCCTATGAGGTCATCACGGAACAATGTTCCACTGCGGCGGCGATCGCCCCCACGAAGATCAAAAATCTCGATCTTTTGCCTGCGGATATCAGCCTTGCCAAAGGAGAAACAGAAATTCTCGGTAAGGTCGGCAATTTTTGTTTATTAAAAGAACAACTCGAAACCGTCTTTGATCAATACGATCATATTTTGATTGATTGCCCCCCATCCCTCGGTTTACTGACAATTAATGCCTTAACCGTCGCGGATCAGGTGTTGGTTCCGGTGCAATGTCAATTTTTCGCCCTTAAGGGATTAGCTGCTCTACTCGAAACAATTGAATCAGTCAAAAAACGACTGAACCCAAACATCGATATTCTGGGGGTGCTACCGACGATGTTCGAGCAAACAGTCATGGCACGGGATGTGATTACTTCTCTCGAAAAGCGATTTGGCAAAAGTTTAGTGTTTCCTGCTGTCCCGAAATCAGTGCGCTTTGCAGAATCGAATTTAGCCGGAGAACCGATTCACCTCTATGTCAACGAGCACAAATTAATTTATCCCTACAAATCAATTATTAAAGCAATGGAGGCCTAAAGCATGGCACAACGAAAAATCCGACTGACTGACCATGATCCACTAGAATCTAAGACTGACAGTGTTTTGAGCAGTTTTTCTGCACCAAAACAAGTCAACTTTTTAGAAAGTCAACAACCTAACAAGTCAACCAGTCAACAGGCTAAAAAGTCAGGAAGCCGGCAAGTCAACCAGTCTAGTCAGACTCGATTGAAAAAAGCAACCTATCAAATTGACGACTCGGTGATTGAGCGCTTGGATCGGGCTTATCTGCAAATGAGTTTGGATCGAGGTAAGCAGGCAACTCCCTATAAGGAGGTTTTAGTGGAAACGGCGATCGCCTATTTTCTAGATCAGCTTGAGGAAAATCCGGATCTGATTGAGCAGGCTTTGGGCCGGCAGGAGAATCGAGGTTAAGAATTGAATTAGCCCAGATGACATATGATTTCAAAGAAAAAATCTATATATTCCAAAAATCAGCCGCTTCTTGGGGAAAAGTAGAAAGAACTTTTTGAAAAGCTTCTTCATCTATATGTCTCTTTAAAGCAATAGCTACATCTCTAATGGCTGTATCAGGAGAAAAATTATGTTCGCCGCGCAATGATTTCACTTCTTTGATCATCTCTGCATAGTCCCCAAAAGGTCTTCTGGGTTCATTGATATTCCAGTCAGCTATAAAAAGAGCCCTCAAGCAGACAGGTAAAATATTAGCAAAAGCAATAGTATTTTCTAGGGAAAGTCTGCGACGAAATACTTGAAACACTCCTTGGGTCATCGTATAGCTTACGTGTGTGCTCCACAATCCTGCTGTGTTACGAGCATCCACTAGATATTCATAAAAATCATCCGAAGCACGTTGATATTCTGCGGGCACTGGCATAATATTTTCTTTGCGCTTTACAATATTTTCCATAATTGTAGCTGACTCTAATTATAAGTCTTATGGATTTAATGATAATATTTCTGCTCTAGCCACATTTTAACTTCCTGTTCAGATCCAAAATTCATATTCTGATTAGAAACTGGGTCATAAACTTCAAAATATATATCACCATAGCGGCTAATTTTTCTAGATATTCTAGGTTCATTACAGTAAGTGAATATATCTAATAATGAATGAAATAATCCACCCATTTTTCCTTTTATTTTTTGCCAAAAATAAAGATTTTCATGAAGTAAAGTAATGATCGAGAAACAATCTTTTACTTTGCCTAGATAATTATTACCTAAGTTTTGATTTGCCATTTTTCTCCGAGAATAAAGCTCAAGTGATCAATAAAATAGAATTAAATTAAATTAATTGGTTAAGCTTTAATAGTTATTTACTTTTAAAAGAAGAATTAATCAACTTATGTAAAATTTTTACTCACTTATTTCAAATAATAAAGATGCAGTTAGAATGAATTGTTATGGGTACAGTTTGATTTTTAAAAACTGTTATGGCCACTGAGCAGCTTAACTGTAATGCCCTGCTCATCCAGGAACAAAAAATGGAGTCTAAGTTTATGACAACTTCGCCTAATAAGACTCTCTACCACACGGTAGCGGATCGGATTCACGGACTCATTAGCGAAGGCACTCTCCAGCCAGGCGATCGCCTACCATCGGTGCGAAAATTACATCGACAGTGGTCAGTCAGTATTTCGACAGTCTTAGAAGCTTATCGTCTACTTGAAGATCGAGGATTAATTGAAGCTCGTCCCCAGTCAGGCTATTTTGTCAAAACCATATTAAACTTCCTGCCTGACGAGCCTAGTCTCAGCACACCGAAATCTGCTGATAATCCTGTTGATACGTCTTTAGCCTTTCGTGTAAATAGTTCAATGTTGAACCCTAGAATCATTGGTTTAGGAGCGGCGATCGCAGGCAGTAATCTTTTACCTATAGCTACCCTCAATCGTTTGATGGGCCAAGTGTTACGGGCTAAGCCTGAAGTTGCCCATCGCTATAGTTCACCACAGGGCTGTGAAGAATTACGTCATGAAGTGGCACGTCGTCTGATAGACACTGGTTGCTCTATTACGCCAGATCAGATCGTCATTACCAATGGAGCAACAGAAGCACTCTATCTTTCCTTAAAGGCTGTTACAAAGCCTGGTGATACCGTTGCCATTGAATCTCCTACTTATCATCTCCTATTAGAAACCCTAGCGGCTCTTCATCTCCAGATTTTGGAGTTGCCTACCCATCCTCAACATGGTGTTTCACTAATACACCTCGAAGATGCTTTGAAAAATCACCAAATTTCAGCCTGTGTCCTCATTGCAAATTTTAGCAACCCCCTAGGTAGTTGCATGAGTGATTCTAAAAAGAAACAGTTAATTAGTTTAATCAATCGCTATAATATTCCACTCATTGAAGATGACATTTATGGCGATCTTAACTTTATTGGAAATCGCCCAAAAGCAATTAAATCTTTTGATACTCAGGGTTTAGTCTTGTATTGTTCATCTATCAGTAAAACATTATCACCTGGATTAAGAATTGGTTGGGCTGTACCAGGACGTTATCAGACAAAAGTTGAGCAACTAAAGATGACGACCAACTATATGACAGCAGTTGCTCCACAACTGACAATTGCTGCATTTTTAGCAAACGGTGGTTATGATCGTCATTTACGAAAATTACGACGCACTTACCAGTCACAAATGCTAAATATGACTCAAGCAATTTGTCATTACTTTCCTAAAATGACCAAAGTATCTAGGCCAAAGGGAGGCTATGTTCTTTGGATCGAGATGCCAGAGATAGTTGATACTCTTCAGCTATACGAAGATGCGCTACGTCATAATATCGCCATTGCTCCAGGTAGTATGTTTTCTTCATCTGGCAGCTATCGTAACTGTTTTCGACTGAATTTTGGTTTACCTTTCACAGAGGAAATTCAGCAAGCAATGATTATACTTGGACAACTTTTACATGAGCAGACAAAATAGATTTTACAATTCAAGACGATTTTTAATTCAAGAAAATTTGGAGAAAAATTATTATGAATACCGTAGTTCATCCAGTAAAAGGTCAGTGCCGTTGTGGCCAGGTGAAATTTGAAGTTACATCAGAGCCACTAATCACTATGGCTTGTCATTGTACGGGGTGTCAGAAAATGACTGCAAGTGCATTTAGCCTCAGTGCATTATTTCCGAATAATGCTTTTTCGGTCATATCTGGTTCACCTGTTATTGGTGGACTGCATGGGAAAACACGCCATTATTTCTGTGGACATTGCATGAGTTGGCTATTCACACGACCTGAAGGTCTAGATGATTTTGTCAATGTCCGCTCGACGATGCTAGATCACCCTCAAAATTACAAGCCATTTATGGAAACCTATACAGATGAGAAGCTAGAGTGGGTTGCGACAGGTGCAAAGCGTAGTTTTAAAAAGCTCCCGCTGCCAGAAGAGTACCCGGAGTTAATCCAGGCATACGCTAACAGTAGCAGATAGTGAAAATCACCAAAAGTTAATGGCGATATCGCTTTTTATTGAAGATATGCACTCCTTTAGTAAAAGTTTTGTACGGCGTACACTTGGCCTGTAATTGGATTTGTGACGACACCATAGCCAAAGCGTTGATAGTCGGGAGTCAATAAGTTCTCTCGATGACCTGGGCTATACATCCAACCTTTCTGAGACTCTTCAATCAGACGATAATTTAAAGTAGCGCCAATCGAACCCGAAATTTCTAGAATATTTTCACCAACACCTTGTTGACCGCCTAAGTCCGCAAAACGATCCGTTGGGGTTTTTCCTTCTGGCGTAATGTGATCATAGTATTGCCTTGCCAACATATCTTCAGCGTGTTTCTGGGCTGCTTCGGATAGTAGTGGATCTTCGGTTAGGGGAGAAAGATTGTTGAGTTGGCGATCGCGATTCACCAATTCCAGAGCCAATGCTCGACTTTCTACTAGAGAGCGGGGTTGATGGGCGTCAAATAAGCTGATTAACGGTTTTCCAATCAACCAATCCTCTCCGCCAGAACCATTGCTGAAATAGAAAAAATCTCTACTACTAACGGCGATCGCGCTTCCAATCAAGATGGCAGTCATCAAAGATTGATGAGACTTAGACCAACGGTGAGTCTTTCGGTGTCTTTTTCTTCTAAACATTGAGAAAAATATGTGGGATAAAGCGAAAACACATGGATTTTTAGATACTAAGCCAGAATTAATGGACAGTAGAGGCCATCCACCGGGAGAGCAAACAGGCCATAAATCCTGAACCTCCCGGCATCGCATCCAACTGCTGGGCTGCCCGCTGAATCATCGGGTAATGGAATTTCACCACCAGCTTCCATAAAGGTCGGCGATCGCCCTTCACTAAAGCCGTCATTGCATCCTGGATGGGCCTGAGAATGTCCCACGGAATAGGTGAAACAGGGTAATCAGGTATTTGGGCTGGGGGAGAGTCGTCATTAGCCGCTAAAACCGCTGGATTTTGCCGCTCATTTTCAGGGTCTGGGGAGCTGGATCTTGAACTGGGGAAAAAATGATCCGCTGGCTGTAACCCTTGTTGTGTGGTTGTTTCAGGAACCGGATCATTTTTCTCTATAGATAAATTATTGGTTTTCCAAAAATGATCCGCTTTGACGAGTGCGGCGTCCTCCTCCAGGTCTTCGAGGATGGTGGTTTCTTCCCAGAATTGGAAGATGGCTTCCCGGTCAATATCGCCGAAGTCGATAGGGGTGACCAACATACCATTTAGTTTTTGGCGGACGGCTTTACCCTCGGCATCTCTGGTGACATCAAGACCAAGGAGATTCTTCAGGAGGAAGACTGAGATCGCCACAGGGGATTTACGGGGGCAGTCATCCAGACCGAGCCGAAGCTGGCGGGAAAAGTCCTGACGCTGGTCATCGTCATTGAGAATCTGCTTAATCCGCTCGATGTGGGGGCAATCACTGCTTATGTAACCCCGGTTGAGGATATCGGCTAACCCAAGCTTCCGCATCGCCGCTACGGTGACAGAAAAAGTTATTTGATTCACATCATTCTGGAATAACCTGCCTTCATTGCTCTCCCGGAAGAATTGAAGCTTGCGTTCATCGCGCTGTTTAACAGCTTCCTGGTGCTGTTGGAGCCAGAAGTGGAGCTGCAGCTTGCGGTAGAAGTTGCGCTGGGTGAGATGGGCCTGGGCGATCGCCTCGGAATCATCTCCATAGAGGGTGAGTAGGTCGCCGTGAACCTCGGCACATTTATCGGGGTAGGTTTGGTCAAAGGTAGCTTTGGAAGCCTTTAAATCCTCTCCGAGCTTGGGTTTACTGGCAAGAATGTCGGCGATGTATTGCTGCACCTTCTGGTGGCAACCACCATCGAGGAGCTTGCGAATCTTCTTGCGCTGGCCCTTGTCACAGAAAGATTGCTCAATGACCTGGTAACCCTCCTTGTGGAGCTGGGCGATGACGGAGGCTCTGTAGTCCTTACCCAGCTCATTGTTGAGACAAATGCGCTCGGCAAAGGCTTTGAGCCAGGGGTTAAAGAGCCAGTTATCGCCCCAATCACCAAAGGATTTGAGGTGCTTACGAAGGAGCTGGCCATGCTTGAAATCATCGAGCAATAACTCCTGCACATTGGTGTGGCCCCCATAGCGTTGGGAGAGACTGTTGGCGGTGCTGCTGATCGCCACGAGGCGATCGCCATCATTCCTGACTCTCCCCAATTTTTGGAGGAAGGATTCAACGGATTCATGACCAGCCGCAATACCGACCACAGATTTAAAGTGGTTGCCCTTGATATTGACCCCAGTGCCAATTACCGCCGTGGCGATCGCCAATTGGTAGTGATTGAGTACCTCAATGTTCTTGGTGATTTTGTAGGCCGGATGAGAAGGGTCACGGTTGGTATCACTATCAATGCGAATCGTTGAGAGACTCTGACCAGAGAGATACTGCTCCAAAGATTGACTGCCAAAGCGACTATTGGCCTTCTGACCTGCCACGGCGATGTAGGTGGGATTATTTTCTTGGAGCTGCTGGGCCGCATAAACCAAGGCATCGGTGGTATCAGAGCAAATAATCGCTTTCCGGTTGTGACGGTATTGCTTGCGGATGAGACAAACTTCCGACGGTCGAGATTGCGTCAGGGAAACAGCCCAGTCCACGGCGATGGTTTTTAGGTCAGCATCAGCGAGGATCACCTGGTGGGCGATGCCCATGAGTTCGCCGATATAGGCCATCACCGAGGCGCGACGTTCCCGGATAGCGGTGGTGCTGTGGCAGATGTGCTCCAGGATTTGTTCAATCTCATCCCAGAACAGCACTACCTTCTGACCAGAGAAATCGTAGTGCCGGAGCTTGAGCACCGAATCCACCACCACACTGAGGCCATTGCTGGGCATTTCTAGGGGCAAAGGACTATCCGCCTCGATGTAGGTCATCTGCCATTCCTTCGCCTTCTCCGCCGCCAAACCGCGACGGTGAGACATTTGGATGGGGTAATAGCCAAGACGACGCAATTTCTCGATGTGCCGGCCCTGTTGGTAGGACTTGCCACAATTTTTCGGCACCTCCAGACCGACCACCCGGGCTTCTGTGGGCAGGGGAATCACATCATCGGGGAGATATTGCGCCCCATCGTTGATGGTGACTGTTGGGGTAATGGCAAACCGTTGGTTAATCTGGAGGGTTTTTTCTGCTGCCTCAGCCAGCTTGAAGGGTTGTAACCAGGCGTTAGGTGATCTGCGTACATAATCCCGCAGACCCTCGTCACAATCGCCTTGGGACTTATCCTGCCACTGGCCCCAATCGGCAAATTTGATGGCAGGAATGGCCTTCGCTAACTTGCCATAACCCGCATAGAGATTTTTCTTCCTGAGATTCTGGCTATCGGCGTCAGGAAGGAGGGTAAAACGCCAAACATTGTCATAGACTCCTAACAACCTTTGGACAGACTGCTCCCCAAAAATGCCACCCGCAGCCCCAACGAGGATCACCTGGGGACTATGCCGCCATTCCAGGAAGGCCCGGATTAGGGATTTGAGAGCGCCCTCACAGAATTTGAGTTCGTAGGGTTGGCTTGGGTCAAAGTCTGGAGACTTCCAAACGAATAAGGGATTTTCGCCTGTTTCCTTGAGCTGGTTACGTCCCGCAAACAGTGCCCAGTCATATTTACGCTGGGAGCGGTCATCTAAGGCTCGCTGGGCACCGCAAAACATCCCCGTGACAGCATCCACTGCTGTGATGCCATAGCCGCCCTGACAGCCAAAGAGCCAGTGTTGGGCGAGAGCAAAGTCAATTTCCTGTCGGTACAGTCCCCGCCGCAATAAATCCTCATTTTGGGCCGGGGTTAATTGGGCTGGATACCCAAGAATGTCCTGGTGACGCTCTGAAATGGTGGGCAGTTGCTCCCGTCGTGCCGCTGCTTGGGCCTGGTGCTCGGCCCGGAGTTTTGCCAATTCAGCGCGGTGTTGTTCTGGATCTAGTCCTTTTTCCCGTTCTGGGGCATACAGAGACTGACCAATGGTCGATTGACCGACAAAGCGAAATCCAGGGGGTGGATCGTTGTGACTGAAGCAATGGATCAATTCCCCAGATTGCTTACAATCGGCTTTGCGCTTGCCATTGCGGATGCCGCTACAGATGGGGCAATCGCCCTTGAGGAGGGTGAAGTTAGCCATGGCTCACCCCCATCCCAAGACGATTTACAGAAATTTTTTGGCCAAAGGGATCGCCAAATGTCAGCTTTGGGGTTAGCATACAGATACCCCCGGGTTATTAGTTCCAGATACTAATGGGCTCTTTAACCCCCCGCTTATCGAGTATTCGAGCGGAAGACCCCAGCGATGGGGCAAATGAATAACAGTCAAAAAACCCTTCTGAATCTCTCCGCGCCGGCAAGCAATGGATGATTGAGGGGTTTTTTGCTGCCTAGGCAGCTTTAGCATGATCTTTTGATCTCATCGAAAGTTGATAGTTGTGGGTTAACAGCCACATTACAATAAATTTTCTGGATCAGCACATCGAATTTGGATAGCGATAGGCGATCGCCTACTGGTCACCTTTTTGTAAGTAGCTTTACTCGGTAGATAGAAACGGGTTGAATACCGCCACTTCTGCCTTTTCGAAATCTTCCACATTGCGAGTCACAACACATAGGTCATGGACTGAGGCGATCGCCGCAATGAATAGATCCGGCTGGCTAAATGTGTAATTTTGCTTTCGTCCCCCCTCGGCCATCCAGCGCCACTCTAAAATTACATCCTCATCTACAGGCAATAGGCGATCGCCAAACCAAGGGCGTAAGGTATGTTCTAGCCACTGGATTAACTCTTGACGGAAAAGCTCATCCTCTACTCGCTCTATCCCAAAGCGAATTTCTGCCATCGTCACGGTGCTGAGATAGAACGATTGGGGAACCTGGCGATCGCTCCAAGTCTTTACCGCTGGGTGACAATTTTGTTTCCGCAGTTCTGAGATAACGTTTGTATCTAGTAACCAGCCCTTCATAGCGCTACTTTTCTAACAGGACTCCGGACACCTGACTGCTCAAAGTCCAGATCACTGAAAGGGGATTGGGAGAGCAGCTCATGGATATTGGGTTGCTTCATGAGTGGTAAAAGTTGAGCAAACTGATCCGCTGCGATGACGACAACCGCATTCTTTCCTCGTACTGTGACCAGTTGTGGCTCAGCATCCCGTGCCAGACGTACTACTTCACTAAATCGGGCTTTAGCATCCTCTAATTTCCAGGCCTGAAGATGCTCTAAACTTTGGGGCGTCGCGTCGCCAGAAGGAACTGCAAAGGAAGTCATTCTATTTGACCTGACTATATCTAGTTAGATAATAACCCATCAGTAAAATGAGCAGGCAGCCATGGATGAGGGGCTTTAAAACGGGCGATCGCCTTTGAAAAATGGCATTAACTTTGTAAATTTTCTAGCTGAACAACGACAGGGGGCAAACTACGTTTCAATGTCTGCCAAACCACCCCTAGATTGATCTGGAAATACTCATGGGCCATTACATTGCGCATGCCTGTCATGATCCGCCAAGGAATTTCGGGGTGCTGTTGCTTAATCTCTTCTGGGATGTTGGCCGTTGCTTTGCCAATGATAACGAAGTTATATAAAACCGACTGCACCAGCATTTTATCATCCTCAAATTCCTCAAAGGTAAGCCCCGCTGTAAAATCAGTGATGTCTTGGGCTGCTCGGAGAATAAATATCCTGGATTCTGAGTTGCCAATCCCGTGAAGTCTTAGAAGGCACGGATGACGTCCTCTAAAACGGGTTCTCGCAGGTGCTCTCGCAAAGACTGCTCCATACCCAGATCTACCTTGCAGCCGAATAAGTCTTCCAGAAAATAACGCACTGCGAGTAATTCAAAGAGGGAAGGTATATTTTCAAACTCCACCAAAAAATCTAAATCACTGCCCTCGGTGGCCTCATTTCTGGCTACAGAGCCAAAGAGTCGGAGTGATGTCACCCCCATTTGCTCCAACTCAGGGCGATGTAAAGCGAGTTGTTGTAGTACCCAATCTCGATTTAGTTGTTGCATATCTATTTCAGTGCCAAAATTTTAAATTTGGTACCATCCTTGCTGTCATTGTAAGGCTAAGCATCGAATCTCCGACTTTGGATTAGGGCCATAATCGTGGCTGCCCATTTTTGTCAGAGTCACGCTAAAAAGTTTCAACATCTCAAAAATCCTTTCAAAATTCCGACCAGAGGAAATGTGCTGCCGACTATGGAGATTGTGCCCCGCCAGAAAAAACCTCCAGAGGTGTATAAGGTGTGGGGAAATTGCCTCTTCATGACCCGTAACTCAGCGGCAGTGGCTGATGAGCATTGTGTGATGGTTGAGTGGAGACCTGATGAGACTGTGCTAACCCTCCAGTGATTACTTGCCCTCTGTCTGGTGGATTTTCTCAACAAGTCCGATGAATCCGACTGTTATCGCCAATGTCAGGATTTTTTATTCCCCGGGGTTTTAGCAAAGCAACACCAAACCGCCAACAGAGAGCCATAAATCAAACACCAGCCCTAACAGTAATACAAACTTACCTTTCAAACTTGAATCGGTGTCCGCCATTTTTTTATGAAAAGGGCTGAGCCGAAACAAAAAACCGTCGAATATCGGACGACTTAAAACACCTTTAGTGAAGTTGTGTAACAAAATGCGGGCTTTTATCCGTGTTTTATCCGTTCTTTCTGGGGCATTTCCTCTTCATCAGTAGGAGGAAAAAATTATGTCCAAACTCAAAATTGTGATTGACCCCGGTAGTAGTGCCACGAAGGTGGCCTATTGCCTAGAGAATGCTTCTAGCCAATGTTTTGTGATGTCCCCCTATTGCGCAGCAGTGCCTCCAGACTACCCGAGATCCTCTGGGTGGATGATGGGGTATACCCATGTGGAGAATGCTTGGGTATCCCATGGCGATGCCTGCTATCTCCTGGGTGCTGCTGCTAAGAAGTTTCAGGGTTCTGCGGTGCGCAACAATGACCTGAAATACATCAAGGCCCTGTACAAAATTCTGGGAGTCCTATCCCATATCCAAACCCAGCTTCAGGAATCACCAACCATAGACCTGGGGATTCTATTGCCCTTGGATGAATATGTCACAAAAGACTACCTAGAAGAGAGTCTCATGGCAGCCCAGGAGCGGTTTGAATACTGTGGGCGATTACTCTCATTAGACATCAATGAAATCACCATCTGTCCAGAGGGGGCAGGACTCTTTCTCCAGGGATTACCAAGCAAAATTAATCCCCGGTCAGGACGGGTGGCAGTGTTGGTGATTGGCCATCGCAATGCCTCATGGCTAGTGACCGATAAAGGTTCTCCCCTAGTGGCGGAATCAGTGACCAATAACCTCGGCTTTCGTTGGCTCGTCCAAGAAATGCAGCGTCGCACAGGCCATAAAGATGAAATTACCCTGGCCGAAATGATTTTCACAGGTAAGCATCACGATAGAGCAGTGCACCAGGCCATGGAAGTATGCCTTCCCCTCTACTGGCAACAAGTCCAGGACTTTCTGGCAGAACAACAACCTGTGGACTATGTGGTGTGTGGTGGCGGGGCAGCACTCCTCCTGAAGCAGGAAATTACCAGTCATCTATCAGGAAAGGTGAGTTGGGCCAATCATCTGGTGCGGGGACTGGTGAAATCAGGCATCAAAGACCGGGTGATGGCCCATCGTTTGGTGGATGGTTACGGACTTTTACACAGCCTATAGGAATAGGAGCAATAGGAATAAGAACAATGAAAAAAATGAGCAAACAACACTTTTTTCGCAGTGAAGCAAATAGTCCCCTGCGGCAGATCCTAGAAGACCTAAAACAGAGCGAGGGCCAGAGCCTGCAAAAAGAACTGGCAGACGCCCTCTTGATTTTGCACTATCCCCGGCTGTTACAGAAGCAGGGCGCGACGGCAGAACAGATTCAGTGTCAGGCGGAACTATCAATCCGGCGACTATCCCAGGAAATCAACCAACTGACTGCTCTGGTGAATAGCCTTGCTAAACCATCGTCAGATTTAGCTTCAGCAACAGAGCCACGGACATTGGCACGATTTGAAGAACTCGATGGGGATGAAGATGAGGCCAATGCTGAACTCCATTTCAATTTCAACCTATCCGCGAAGGACACCTTTTGAGGCAATTGACCAATGAATAAACAAGACATCATCAGCCAGTACAAAACATCGATGGCAAAGCTTAATGAAGTATTACGGGCTTTAGCAATTGACCCCAACACAGAGGTATTTACGCCAGAACAGACAGCCTTGCTGGAGCAGGTCTGGCATTTTGTGCGTCAGGAGAATAAAACCTACAAACAAGCGATCTCCTTGGTCACCCATCAATCCATTGAATCTGTAGTGCTAGAGCCTAAAGTTACGGATTTCCTAAAACGAGAATCAACGACCTATGCCGACCAGGTCATAGAAGAGACCCCAGGCATCATCAAGGAACAACAGGCTGCCATACGTCGATATATCATCGACTCCTTCTGGAAACGGATCAATGAGATTGGGTGTTCCGAGGAATTTCAGCGGAGATTTGATGCCGCCCTGTATGGAGACGAAACTTTAGATGTTTCCGATATCTCCATACAGCCAGAGGAATCAGCCACCGCTATTGGAGAGCTCCCCGCCTGACAATGAATAGTCTCCTCAGGGAAGAATCAACTTCCCTTGGTAAATTCTGAGCATGGCTCATTCATTCATGACCCCCACTACGGGGTCTTTTTTGTGGCAACTTCAAATATGGGACAGCAAAAAAACTAGCAAAGGAAGCAAATGAAATCAGTACGCTTGTTTGTAAATGATTCTGATGGCTTAGTGTTGGTTTTTTACTGGGAATTTGGTGGTGCTTTGCTAAAGTCCCAGCAGGCGAAAATAATTCTATTGGCAATAATCAGCGAATTATTAGAGCTTATTGAGAAAATCCAACAAACAGAGAGCAAACAACCATTGAAAAGCCAGCATACTTGCACCGAGTTCCCACCACATAAATAGAAATAACCAAGCATCTGTTATCGATTACCTGCTGGTGATTAAGAGAAAATTTCCCCACACCTGACGCACCTCTGGAGATTTTTTTTGATGGGGGAAAAATATTCTATATTCTGAGGCTGATTTTCCCTTGTCAAAAAAGATAGTAAATTTCAACTATTTGTGCTGTTGCTGTTTTTCTTTTGGGGTGATCGCCTGATGTCTGATAGAAATCAGGAAAGATTCAGAGAAATTTAAAGAAGCCCCCAAGACAATTTAAGGCAAAAAAAGGAATAAAAAGTACCATCATGGCGATCGCTTGAATTGAGAATGGAAACAATTGTTTTCAGAACCAAAACTGCCCCATCCCTGAGGCGGAATCTTTGATTAACTATGCCGCTGCTTTCTGAGATTTGAGGCGATCGCAAATCCGCTTAACTTGCATTGCTGACCATGCCTTACCTCGTTTTGTGGGGATACCTTCAGCATTGAGATATCCCGCTCCCCATCGACTGATTCAAACCCGAACGCAGGTGACCCATAGGCATAACCGCCCTTTTCAGCTTTGGCGCGTCTACCCCCCTGGATTCGTTAATAATGTCTCTCTCTAGTTTGGCGACAGCAGGCATCATAGTGAGGATCATGTAGCCCTGTGGCCCTGTAGTATAAAAAGATTAATGCTTTTTTGGCAGGTTGTAGAACATCGTCTACCAGTGTCAGAACATCACGGGTATTTCTGGCTAGTCTGTCTAATTTAGCCGCGATAATTCCATCCGCCTCATCCCGAACCATATCTAAGGCCGCTTGGAATTGGGGGCGATCGCCAGTCTGCTTACCTAAACCAACCTCCTTAAAAATGCCGATAAGTTCGTGTCCGAAGGCGTAGCAATAAGCCTCAATCTTTTTCTGCTGCTCTGCTAAGGAGGTGTTTTTTGCCTGCGATTCACTGGAAACCCTGATATATCCTAGCAGTTTCACTTTTAGGATGTGTGTGAGTTTCTTCTAAAAGTCAGCCTGATAATACTCTCCTTGGCTGAACAGAAAAAGAGAATCGAAGCCTAGTGTCAGGCATTTAGACAAAGAGCAGTGGAAGGTGAATTACTAGATCTGTTTTTCCTTGCAAAAGTATTTTCTAGTAAACGAGTTGAGTAATGGATTTCAATTTAGATTAGAGGGGTCTGCGATAGATAAAAGTTTAGAAAGAAGTGCCACTCGTACAAACTGTTTCAAGAACTGCGCAGTCATAGCCACCATAATCAGAACAGGTATCAATTGCATAGTATTCTGCGAGATCTGGGTTTTCACCCCAACCAGAACCATAGCTACCATTAGAAGCAACCGCTAGTGAACCACAAGCATTGCTAAACCAAACAAGACTTTCACAATCACCTGTCCCATTAGATCTTTGATTACATTGGTTTTGGGCAATATTAATGGCAGCTTGTTGATTGGAATAATCATAGGAGTACCCATAGGTGCCTGTCTTTGGAGAGTAAGAAATAGCACCAAAATAATTTTGTGCTAATACAGGGCCAGAAGAGAGCAAAGGAAAAATCCCAAGGAAAATGAAATGAGATGTCCAGTGTGTGAGAAATCTTGAGAGAAACATTGAAGCGACCTTGACTTTTAACTCCAAGTATAAATGATGTACTTGAAAATATTGGACTGGTAGCAATAAAGAGATAATGACGAATTGTAGCAATGGATAAAATTTCACGGTAGTCTAATGTGATTGAAGATATACTTCGGGAGAGCTAGACTATGTCTAATAAAGTGCGGCACTCTTTGTCTTAAAGTTGCGATTTAAGCAAGACACACTAAATTTTCCGCTCAAATAAGATTTTTTCAATACAGATAAACTAACTTTTACGTCGGATGAATTGGAGCGTTTGGAAGTTTTACGGCAGAAGTTATTATCAGAGGAGTTTTAGGTGATCGCCAAATTGCAATTGCAAGTCAAGCGAAAACAGCTTGATGAAAAGTTAAGGCAGTTAGAGCAAGAGCAAAATCGTCTGAAACTGCGAGAGAATCTGAAGGAACGCATACAAGCCGCCAAAGATGGGATTAGAACGATTGCCGACCAAGCTCGAAGGAAGCTGCACGTTAAGGATGATGGGTGATCTTGTTTTCTAAAATAGATTTGTTAACCTAACTGAGAAGGCGATCGCCATGACTCTACAAGATATCCAATCCCAAATCTTGAAATTATCAACCCAAGATAAATGGCAGCTCGTCCAAACCCTTTTAAATGCCATCCAACAGGATACTACTGCCTCAATTACTGCGCCGAAAACCTATCCCCTACGCGGTTTACCCATCACCATTAGCGAAAACTTTGACGATCCCATGCCCGAACTCTGGGAGGCATTAGCAGAATGATTCTCCTAGATACTCATACATGGCTATGGTTACTCCATGATCCTGACTAATTATCTACCCCAGCCCAAAGCATCATCACTGAAGCTGAAAACAGTAACAGTATTCTTATTTCCAGTATTTCAGTCTGGGAAATTGCTACCAAACAGAACCTGAATAAACTACAGCTCCCCTTACCCATTAACCAATGGTTTAAACTAGCCCAACAACAACCTGGTACAACTATTGAACTTCTTATGCCCCTCGATGCTATCCACAGTGCCAACCTCCCTGGAGAATTTCATAAAGACCTAGCTGACCGAATATTAGTGGCGATCGCCTGACGCTATGACGTCCCTTTGATTACTTGCGATCAAAAAATCTTGAACTATCCTCACGTCAAAACTATCTCGTAATGGTTTGCATCTGGTCGCTAAGTTTGTGAGCTGTCCTCAGATGAAAGTCTTTTTGACGGTTCGCCATATGGACTAGCGAGCGCATTTGAACAGAAACCTTGTGATCTAAGGCCAATTGGATAAGGTTGAATGGCTCCTCGTCATTAACCTCAAATTGTTCTTGATACCGCCGCCGCTCCTCAGTGGCCTTTTGTTTCTCAAGCTTCTTAATCTCAATGAGATCGCGGGCCTCTTCAATAAATGCAGCCGGCAAAACTTTTGGCATTGTTTATGTGGGTACAGTCGTTCTATAACGCTGTAAGGCAGGATTATCCTACTACAACTCACACTGAATCTATGTGTTGGAACAACAGCCGATATAAAAATCGACGTAGGTTTTAACAAATTTTTTCTTTCTGCATTACAGAGTATTACCATTTTCGGTGTAGCGTTATACCAAATCAATAAATTGCGGATACAGATAATCCCTGAATCCATCCACTAATATCCCTCTGCACATCCTCTAGCTTCTTATAAATTCACCATTTCACTGCCCTCTTCAATGCCTGCAAGACTCACTCAGTCCACTTCAGGGAATGCTTATTTATTGAGAGTAGAAGCACAAAAGCAAAAAGGGACATTGCCGTAACGCCCCCAGTTGAGTGTTTGATCAGGATTCGTGATCTCAGTAATTGAGACGAGTCTTGATACTTGATGTCGTTTCAGCTGATAGGTTATGACCCATGGGTTAACGCAGGGGCAGCTTGGACTTGGGCTAAGAATTTCGCATATTCATCGCCTACCATAAAGTTCAGATACCGATCTGACATATCACTGGTGAGGAGTTCTAGAAGAACTGTGTTTTCGAGCCAAAATTCGATCACCGCGAAGGGACCGCGATCGCAGAAACGACAGATCCAGCCTTCCCGGGCAGCAATTTCCTGAATGGTGGATAGGCTAATGGGCACAGATAGGGCAGCATGGACATGGGTGAAATTGGAGCGATCGCCGACCTGTTTGCTCGCATCCACTGCTTCATCCCCTGGGATCAAAACGACATCGGCAGGGAAAATTTCGATCGCTGTACCATGAGCATCATTGGCGATCGCAATATAAGCACCTGGGTGAATGGGAAATTCAAAAAATTGTCCGTGCATGAGTTCAGCTAGGACTTTTGCGACTCGGGCAGGTTGATGGGTGGCAAGAGAAAGATGGTGAAGCATTGTTATCTCTCCATTAAATGGGGTTTGAGTGTCTTGTAAATATCCTGTTTGATATCTTTTGGACCTCTTTTGGATATCTTCTAGTTTGCGTTTTCCCTCGCTGTAATTCCAGGGAAGATAAGTAAACTTAAGGAGTAACTTAAGGGGAAAGATCAAGAGCAACTTAAGGAGCAACCAAACGGAATCTTAGAGTTAGGGCGATATGGGACGTAAACGGGGTGTTGTTTTAAGTGACAGTGGTGATCGCCGCTTACAGATTGCCAAATTGCAGCTTGCCCAACAAACCTCCCAGGGAAAAACCGCCTGGACACTAGAGCAGTTAAGTGAACACACCCAACTTTCAGAGAAAACCGTCGCGAAAATTGTTGGTCGTCAAATTGCCGTTGATAAACAAAGTCTGGAGCTATTTTTTGCTGCGTTTCAGTTAGTCCTAGAACTGACTGATTATGACTATCCCGACTCTGCTATGAGTCCCCAAACTGGGGCATCACCGACCCAAAACCTGACGGTGAACTGGGGGGAAGCGCCCGATGTTTCAGTCTTTTATGGCAGAGACGAGGAATTAAACCAACTGCATCGCTGGTTACAAGGGGATGCGCCCGCCCGTTGTATTGGCATCTTTGGGATGGGCGGTATTGGTAAAACGTCTTTGGTGACGACCTTTGTACATCAAGTGGTGGAGGCGGTGGATTGTGCCTATGGGTTTGAGTTTGTGATTTGGCGATCGCTGCGTAATGCCCCCACCCTGACGCAAATTTTAGGGGAATGGATTAGCCTGGTTTCCCGTCAGCAAGACTCCATGGCAACGACGGCAAATCTCCTGCCCTATCTGCAAAAACACCGCTGTTTGTTGGTTTTAGATAATGGTGAAACGATTTTAAATACGGGGCAATCGGGGCGCTATCGTCCGGGCTATGAGGATTATGGAGAATTAATTCGTCTGTTTGGGGAAGTGTCCCACCGCAGTTGTTTGATCTTGACCAGTCGTGAGAAGTCTTTGGAATTTATCACCCTGGAAGGGGAATTATACCCAGTGCGATCGCTCAATTTACAAGGGGCAAACCAAGCGATTCCGGCACTTCTACAGGCGAAGGGCTTAACAGGTACACCGACACAATTGGCGCAATTAGCGGCAAGGTATGGGGGCAGTCCCCTGGCGATTAAGATGATTGCCACGGTGATTCAGGATGTGTTTGCGGGGGATATGGCGGCATTTTTAGGGCAGGAGATGGTGCTGTTTGGTGGTATTCGTCACCTGTTGGATCAGCAGTTCGCACGGTTGTCTCCCCTGGAAAAGACTTTGATGTATTGGTTGGCGATCGCCCGGGATTGGGTCACTCTGGCGGAATTGCAGGGTTATCTCTTGCCGCCTGTGCCCTTGGGGGCGGTGGTGGAAGCCTTGGCGAGTTTACATTGGCGATCGCTCATCCAGATTCAAGGTCAACGCTACACCCAACAGCCCTTGGTGATGGAATATATGACGGAAAGCTTGGTGGAACAGCTTTGTTGCGCCTTAATCAATTGGGGACTCAATGGTGATCCGAACGAGCCATCGACCCGGGGTTTGCTCCATTGCCATGCCATTTTGTTTGCCAATGCGAAGGAGATGATTCGGGTCAGTCAGGAGCGCTTGATTGTGGGGGCATTAGTGGCGCAACTCCAGTCCCATTTTGGTTGCCAAGGGGCGATCGCCAATCATCTCAAGGGGGTCTTAGCCCAGCTCCAACAACAGGTTGAACCCAAAGTTTTGACAGGACAGCAAGCACCTCAACCCAGCTATGGGGCGGGTAATCTGCTCAATTTATTAGTTCATTTGCAGGCGGATCTTCGGGGGATTAACTGTGCAGGTTTGGCTGTGTGGCAGGGCTATTTACCGAAAATTCCCTTGCCCCAAACGGACTTTCGTTACAGTGATGTCAGCCATTCTGTGTTAGCGCAGACCTTTAGTGCAGTGTTTGCCGTTGCCTTTAGTCCCTGCGGTCAGTACTTTGCCACGGGAGAAATTAATGGTTATCTCCGTCTCTGGCGGGTGCAGGATGGTCAGCTCATGTGGGCAGTGCGTGCTTGCCAAGCCTGGGTCTGGGCGATCGCCTGTAGTCCGAGTGGAACTTATTTTGCCGCTGCCACGGGGGATCGGGAAATTAGTCTGTGGTATCGGGAGGATGGCACCAAAGCCAAGGTTTTCCAAGGTCATGGGGATCAACTCCATCAAGTTGTCTTTGATCCGACGGAAACCTATTTAGCCTCCGCCAGTGGTGATGGCACGGTACGACTGTGGGATTTAGCGACGGGCGAAATGCTCCATACCTTTGCGGGTCATGGCTCCCATGCCTATGGGGTTTGTTTTAGTCCCGATGGATCTATGCTGGCGACGGCGGGCAGCAATCAACAGATCTTTTGCTGGGATGTGCGCACGGGTCATCTGCGTCAAACTTTGGGGAGTAGCCCAGAGGCAAGCGGTACAAGCTTAGAAGGTCACACCTCAGTCATCTATAGCATTGATATCAATCCCCAGGGCGATCGCCTCATTAGTGGTAGCGGTGATCATTGCCTGAAATTATGGGATCTCACCACCGGTCAATTACTCCAAACCCTAACGGGGCATTCTTCCCATGTGTTGTCGGTCAAATTTAGTCCCGATGGCATGGCGATCGCCAGCAGTAGCAGTGACTTTACCATTCGCCTGTGGGATAGCCAGAGCGGTGCACCACAATCTTTACTCCAAGCCCATATGAACTGGGTGCGTACCGTGACCTTCAGCCCCGACGGTCAAACCCTGCTCTCCGCCAGTAGCGACTACACCATCCGCCTATGGCAGGTCAAAACGGGACATTTACAACGCACTTGGTTCGGCTATAACCAATGGGTTTGGTCGCTGGAATTACTCCCCCAACAGTGCATTGCTGGAGGTTTAGGGGATGGTTCTATTGGGATTTGGGAAGCCATTTCCGGCAAGTTAACTCGCATTTTATCAAGTCATCAAAGTTGGGTACTTTGTCTAACGATCAACCCTGCCCAAACCCTTTTAGCCAGTGGCAGCGGCGACAATACCATTCACCTCCACCATTATCCCAGTGGCAAAACCCTGCGAATTCTCAAGGGACATCATGGTCAAGTCCTAGGTCTCCAATTCAGTCCGACGGCGCCGCTGCTGGCAAGTGGGAGTAGTGATTATCAGATTTGTCTGTGGGATGTGGAGCGGGGGCAGGTTGTTCGTCGTTTGGCAGCCCATCAAGATTGGGTGCGTTCCTTATGCTTTAGCCCTGATGGTCAATGGTTAGCCAGTGGTAGCCAAGATGGGACAGCAAAAATTTGGGCGGTTGCCACGGGGGAATGTGTGCGGACTTTTGATCAGTTTCAAGGTTGGGTCTGGAGTGTCGCGTTCCATCCTCAACAAGCGCTGTTGGCGATCGCCTGTGGTCAGGAAGTCACCACTTGGGATCTCACCACGGGTCAACATCTGCAAACTTACCGGGGTGCAACCTCTTGGGTACGGAGTATTTGCTTTAGTCCCGATGGTCAATGGTTAGCCGGGGGAGGGCAGGATCAGTGCATTCACCTGTGGGCAGTTGTCAAACCAGACCATCACCGCTGTTTTCAGGGTCACAGCCAAACGATTTTGGGTCTTAAATTTATGGAAAATGGCATAGATAACAATCTGCAACTAGTGAGCAGTAGCGCCGATGAAACCTTAAAAATTTGGGACATTACCACTGGGCTGTGTCAACAAACCCTACAACCGGAACGGCTCTATGCGGGTATGCAAATCACAGGTCTGCGGGGGTTAGCTCCAGGGGCGATCGCCAATCTGCAATCTTTAGGGGCGATCGAGGACTCCTCCAGTTAAAGGACGAGGAGCCGCTAACCCGTAAGAATGGATTATTAACGAAAGATTAGGCAGTGGTGATCGCCGTCTGAAATTTTCAGAACCTACCCGAATCGGTTATCGAATTTTTGGATCCCGATGTCTCATCATCGACTGATTTATATAAATTCATCAATAGATTCAAAAAAGAAAGACAGTAATTTTGTACTAATTTTTGCGATACAGAGGATTTGCTACAACTTACGCACTCACTGGGGCGGCGGAAATGCCATAGAAGTCGCTAATTTTCAATAATTCACAGAAAACAGGGGTTTATTAATGATCAAAAGAGGGGGAATCTATAGCAAATCCTATGCATGGGGAAAGCATCATTCACTGATCAGATCGAGGAAATTCCCCCACATATTACGTACCTCTGGAAGATTTTTTTGATGGGGGAAAAATATCTATATTTTGAGGCTAATTTTCCCTTGTTAAAAAAGATAGTAAATTTCAACTATTTGTGCTGTTGCTGTTTTTCTTTTGGGGTGATCGCCTGATGTCTGATAGAAATCAGGAAAGATTCAGAGAAATTTAAAGAGTTTCCCAAGACAATTTAAAGCAGAAAAAGGAATAAAAAGTACCATCATGGCGATCGCTTGAATTGAGAATGGAAATGAACGTTATGACTAATCGTATGTAATTGCATTCATTACAAGGGTTTGAAATGGTCTATGTTTTTCAAATCTCAAAAGTGAAGCCAAAATAAGTTTTTATGTACTGTTGTGGATAGGTAATATAAAAGCTGACCCCTAATTCTTCGTAATCCAAAGCAGTGTGCTGTGCCAATTGACTTGTTTGTTTTGGAGTTGCCGCTCAAATAGTTGCTGGATTTGGTGAATTTCTGGGGCTGTAAGGTGGGTACTGAGGTGATCGATGTAGGCAGGACGGGTTTTGGCTGGCGTAAACCAACGTTTGATCAATTGTGGACTGATATAAATTTGCGTGGTTTGGCTTTCCTGCTGCAATTCACAGACTAAATCTAATTTTGCAAACATTGTTTTTAACGTTGTTGCATTCCAATTCACCATGGCATCATCAGGATTGTCATAAATCGCTTCTTCTGCAGCCATGAGCTTTTTGGTGAGTGGAGGGGTCAATTCCTCAAGTTCTAATAATTTGTAGAGTCTTTGCCCAAGACAAGGAATCGCTTCTACTAATCGCAGGGATGTTTGCGCTGTGAGGAGTAATTTCAGTTGGGTGGCGATCGCCACTTTATTTGTTGCACCCATAAAAACGTTACGACCAATGATTTTATCGAAGGTGATCTCTGGGGCGATTCTGTTTAATTGGTCAGTTACATCAGTGGGTTCACAACGAATAATTTGTGGTCGTTGCACTTCATCGAGACGGGCGGCTTGGGCTGCCAAATTATTTTCTTCATCAAGACTCCATACGAGACTATAAACGCCACCTTCAGGCGATCGCCGTAGGGCTTCCCAAGTGAGTAAACCGTTGCCAGCATTGAGATCAAGGATGACATCATGCCGTTGGATGGTGAGATCAGAGAATAGGCGATCGCGAATCTCGCCGAGTTGTTGACCTGTTTCTGAGAGTGTCCGTTGCAACCATCGTTCCGTCGCTGCATCCGTTTTGCCATAGGTTAAAACTTCCAAGCGATGATGATTTAACCCTTCAGAAAATGCGGCAATTTGTGCCTCACGCCGCTGCAATACTCGTTCTTTGATTTGTTTTTCATAGCCTTGTTCCGACGGATCATAAAATTGTTTTCCCTGTAAAAAATCTGGTAAATATTGCTGCTCTACCCAATGTTCTCGATAAGCGTGGGGATATTGATAATCTGCGCCATGACCAAATTCTTCCTTGTCGCGATTGGGATCTTTTAGGTGGTTTGGGACATCAGAAATTTGCTCTTTTTGGACGGTGGCGATCGCATCAAAAAAGCCCATTACACTATTAGATTTGGGGGCAGTAGCAAGGTATAAAGTCGCTTGGGCGAGGGGATAACGACCCTCCGGCATCCCAATACGATCAAAGGTTTCCGCACAGGCATTGACGATAGTAACCGCATGGGGATCAGCTAATCCAATATCTTCACAGGCAAGAATCAGTAATCGCCGAAAAATATACCTTGGTTCTTCCCCTGCATAGAGCATCCGCGCCAGCCAATACAAGGCAGCATCTGGATCTGAACCTCGCACACTTTTAATAAAGGCACTAATCGTATCGAAATGGGCATCTCCTTCTTTGTCGTATAAAACCGCCCGCTGCTGGATCGAATCTTCGGCGATCACCAAGGTAATTAAAATTTCGCCATTGGGTTGTGGTTCCGTTGTTTCAACAGCGAGTTCTAAGGCATTTAATAAAGTTCTTGCATCACCATTAGCGACTTGAATTAAATGAGCTTTTGCCTCTGGTACAATGATGACCTTTTGTTCACCATAACCCCGCACTTTATCCCCCAATGTTTGTGCTAAAACCTGTTCTAAATGGTGGGATTCTAAAGAGGTTAACTGAAAAATTCTTGAGCGACTAACGAGGGCTTTATTGACTTCAAAATAGGGATTTTCTGTCGTCGCACCAATCAAAATTACTGTGCCATTTTCCACCCATGGTAACAACGCATCTTGCTGGGCTTTATTAAACCGATGTACCTCATCAATAAATAACAGCGTACTTTTTTGAAAATATTTGTACTGTTCTTGGGCTTTGGCGATCGCCTCCCGGATATCCTTAATCCCAGCTAACACCGCATTTAAACTGACAAAATAAGACTCGGTGGTGTTAGCGATAATCCTTGCTAGCGTTGTTTTTCCTGTCCCCGGTGGACCATAAAAAATCAAGGATGAAATCTGATCTAAGGCGATCGCCCGTCTGAGTAATCTACCCGGCGCGATAATGTGTTCTTGCCCGACATACTCATCTAAAGTTCTGGGGCGCATCCGATCCGCTAGGGGAGCTTGGGTTTGACGGTGTTGCTGGGCACTGTGATCGAATAGATCCATATAATTTGGAAAAGTGATCCTATCTCATTATCGCGATCAATAAAGTTTAAGGGGCGATCGCCGAAGTTTTGACCGATATGGATCACGAAATTACGATGCTAGAAGAAAAACTTAACAAAACCCACCAGATCAAACAGGGCATGATGCGAGAGTTGCTCACTGGGCGTATTCGGTTAGTTTAGGCAAAGAATGAATATTGTTCATTCCCACCGTGACCCTTCATAATTGCCGAGAATTTTTGTATCTTTTGTGAGCAAAATATTTTGCCCCATCATCGCCTGCGCCACAATCAACCGATCAAACGGGTCACGAGTCCAGTCTATTCCCAACCCACAGCCAATCACTCGATTAAAATCCCGATCACAAATTTTTAAACCTATGCGATCGCCCAGATCTATCACAATTGCATCTGCCGCCACCGTAACCCGCTCAATCTCATACAAATATTGCAACTCCAAGCGCACCATCGGCGAAATATAGAGATCATGGTCATTGATTAAGGCGATCGCTATATCTGTAAACTTTTCCGTTAGCCCCCCATACAACCAAACGACAATATGCGTATCAAGGTAGATCAAGATTAACCTCCTGCTCCCAGCTGAGGGAAACCAAATCATCAGGATCACCTAAAATGACACTAGGGCGACGTACCAAGCTCTGTAACTTATCTACCTTTTCCACAAGCACAATTCTTAAACGCTTCCCTCCTCGATTAATTTCCAGAGGCAAACCCGTATTTAAAACCTCATCCAAAAGATTAAACAGATTGCCCCGTAATTCCGTTGGTGTAACACTTTTCATCATCATCTCCCCCTAACGTACATATCTTTAAATATAACGTACATATCTTTAAATGACGGTAAACCCCGAACAATATGACGAAATCATTGAATAAAAATGATCATTCTCTAGACTCTCAAATCATTCCAAAATCGAATTAAGCTATCTTCCCAAGCGATTACAGAATTCTGCCAACAAATAACCCATTACAGCCTAATGGCTCTCGTCGGCATCCAGCAACAACTCGAAGACCTCACCGGACACAAATATAGACCTCATCAAAAAACGCGCCGTTGAAAATAGCCATAACTGGATCCGTTGCCAAAACATCCTAGAAACCGCACAAACTATCTATGAATCGGGACACATCCTATCTGTTTGATATCGCTAAACTCTGTAAAAAATAATTATCAATTCAAAAAAATGGAAATCATCTTAAAGCAACTTCCTCTTGATTTACAGCAGCTCATTACAGAACTCATTCAAACCAATCAACCTCTCACAATTACTGACAACGGTTGGTCATAGTAAATAGCCATGATGAGGAATTAAATTATTTTTATTACGCCACCAGTTATGACCTGTTTCCATCGGTTCTAGTAAATATTTTGGTATTCTTGTCCCAGTCAATACTTTTTTGATGGTGCCGGTGAGCCATCGAATATCATCCTAAAAGCTCATTTTTTCCTAATTGTATAGACAGGTTTTTTGGGTGATGCAGGTTCCACAGATTCTGGTGGTGGATCTGGCTCCAGTGGTAATGACTCAATATCAAGCTGAGTAATTAGTTCACCGGAGATCCATACCTCTGTATTCTCCATATTTTCAGGGGATATGGATCTGCTATAAATCTCGGTTACCCACTGATGTTCAAATATTGGCTTTAATGCACCAAATTTTTCAATGTTGAGGGGTAATCGAGCAACCAAATCAGTTTTGGAAGTTGTCTAATCTTTTTCATCAACTGGAAAAATCAGTTTTGGGAATAAGCGAGTAATGCTTCTTCTAGGGTAAGCATTGGACGTCATAGCGGTCCAGATGGGTTCGATAGCCCATCAGACGCCTAGTACATTATGTGACGATAGATGCTGAAGAATGTTAGCTCTCAAGTGGCTTTTTTTGTGAATCAGCAGGCCCGGCCTGCTTGAGAGCTGGGTCAATGTCATTGCAGTCAGAGCAGCCTACTCTACAAGAACTCTAATTTCAGCGCATATTGACTACTTCCGAAGCACTCCGCTGTTTTCGCCGTTCTTGCAAAGACTTATCAATCAATTTTGCAACTAGCCAAGAGACAGATCTTTCATCTGTCTGTGCCCATTCCTCTAGTTCTTGCTTTAACTCTGGAGAAACGTAAGCAACTACTCGCTCCAAGTCTGTTTTACCGCCCATTTTAAGCTTTACTTCTGATTTTCTTGCTTCCAAGATACCAGCAATAGCCTAGCCTGTGTTGTGCTATGCCATGCTAGCACAGCATGGCATAGCACGAATAATCAAAGCTTTATCCATGAACCGTCAGAATTTGCTCTCAATCGCCGGAGATTTTGTCCAACCCCAGAGCCCTAAAGGCCTTGTCTTGCTTTCGAGTAGAGAATTGGTCAAGATGCGGCGGGTTGGACAGCTTGCTGCGAACCTCCTCAAGCATTTGGAATCAATGGTGCAACCTGGGGTGAGTACACAAGCTTTAAACGATGAGGCAGCGCATTGGATGCAAGCCCATGGGGCAATCAGTGCCACCCTTGGCTATGCACCCCCTGGTCATTCCCCTTTTACGAGTTCAATTTGCACCAGCGTTAATGAGGTGGTTTGTCACGGAATTCCGAATCCAAAGCAGATTCTCAAAGATGGAGATATTATCAATATCGATGTGACACCACGGCTAGACGGTTATCATGGCGACACGTCTAAAACATTCCTGGTGGGTAATGTATCCGCAACAGCCCGAAAACTAGTTGAAGCCACTCAAGAATCGATGATGCTAGGCATTGCTGAAATCAAGCCTGGGGCAAGAATTGGTGATATTGGCGCTGCAATTCAAGCCTATGCCGAGGCGAAGGGGTTCTCAGTTGTTCGAGATATGGTTGGACATGGCATAGGCAAACAAATGCATACAGAGCTGCAAATTCCTCACTATGGCAAACGAGGTAGCGGCTTGAAACTGCGTCCAGGCATAGTTTTTACGGTTGAACCGATGCTAAACGAAGGGACTCACGAGCTTAAATTTCTTGCGGATGGTTGGACTGCGATTACGAAAGACAAAAAACTCTCTGCTCAGTTTGAACATACCGTTGCTGTAACTGAGGAAGGGGTAGAAATTCTCACTCTTCCTTAAATTTCGGGACGCAAATCCTTATTTATTCCTTGAGAGAGAAGCACAATATTGCTCTAAAAATAAACCGCCGCTCAGGAATCCGGTCCCTGTGGGGATAGCTGACTCATTAACATCATCTCTGATTAGTGACTGCCTGTATTTGGAAGTTTTCGAAGACCTCTGAAAATATCATAAGAATCTGATAAATCAAGAGAAGAATTTGAAAGAACTTGAGTATTGGAAATCATTACACTCAGGTTAATTACACTTTTATCGCTTCGCAAGCTGCGTTAGGTCGAGTGGGTCTTCCCGATGACATTGTCAGGGCGATCGCATCTTTACTTTCTAAAAATAACCGCTGGGTAAATACTCAGAGAATTGAGGCCTCTGGCGGTATGTCTTCTTAATTCACAATTGCCAGACAAAAGGGATCTAGTACAAAAGGAAAACTTCTTATGCTGAATGTAAAAAATAAAGTGATTGCTATCACCGGAGCCAGTAGCGGTATCGGTGAAGCCACCGCGAAGCTGCTCGCCCAAAATGGCGCAAAAGTCGTTTTGGGAGCGCGGCGGACAAATAAACTGGAAAGGCTAGTCGAGGAGATTCATGCCTCCGGTGGCATAGCAGAGTTCAAAGCGGTCGATGTCACCGATCGCGACGATGTGAAAGCATTTGTGGAGTTTGCCAAAGCCAAATTTGGTCGCGTCGATGTCATTTTTAACAATGCAGGTGTGATGCCCCTATCGCCGATGAATGCCCTGAAAGTCGAGGAGTGGGACAACATGATCAATGTGAATATCCGGGGCGTATTGAATGGTATCGCAGCGGGGCTACCAATTATGGAAGCGCAAGGACGGGGGCAAATCATCAATACTGCGTCCATTGGTGCCCATGTGGTCGTACCTACGGCAGCAGTTTACTGTGCAACCAAGTATGCAGTTTGGGCAATTTCTGAAGGACTGCGGCAGGAATCACAAACTATTCGTGTCACTACTATTTCTCCGGGGGTCGTTGCCACTGAACTTGGCTCTGATATCACCGATGAGTCATCCAAGGACTTGTTAAAAGAACTTCGCAAAACTGCCCTTTCCTCAGAGGCGATCGCCAGAGCCGTTTTATACGCCGTGTCTCAGCCGGACGATGTTGATGTCAATGAAGTGATCGTCCGCTCGATCAGCCAGACGATGTAAACCCATCATGCAGTAACGAGGAAAATCTTGTGTATGTAGTTTTTGGTGCGACTGGACAGACGGGTTCCGCCGTTGCTGATGCCTTGCTGGAGAAAAATCAGTTGGTGCGGGTCGTTTTGCGCTCGGATAAAACCGCCGCCGCTTGGCGGGCAAAAGGCGCAGACGTTGCCTTTGCAGATCTCAGCGATTTAAAGGCGATGACCCATGCGATGGAGAATGCGGACGCTGTCTACGCGATGAACCCGCCTGCATAC
The DNA here is from genome assembly GCF_055380235.1 of Picosynechococcus sp. NKBG15041c. NCBI lineage: Bacteria > Bacillati > Cyanobacteriota > Cyanophyceae > Chroococcales > Geminocystaceae > Picosynechococcus > Picosynechococcus sp. NKBG15041c. Next base: position 18,650 of record NZ_AP040365.1, on the reverse strand, counting down.
AATGTCGTTGATATGTTTGCAGTTGCAAAAGGAATTGGTGAGCGTTACGTTGCCGCCATCAAAAATTCCGGCGTGCAGAAAGTCGTGTTGCTGTCTTCGATCGGCTCGCAACATGCTTCAGGTACGGGAAACATTTTGACGACGCACATTTTGGAGACGATGTTCGGTGAATTGGAAATTCCTGTTGCTTTTTTGCGAGCATCGGCGTTTATGGAAAATTGGAGCAGCGTGGCGCAGGTTGCTGCTGAGCAAGGCATTTTGCCGAGCTTCTACACACCGCTTGAGCGCAAGATTCCGATGGTTTGCGCCGTAGATATCGGACGTGCCGTTGCCCAAGCGATGATCGAAGATTGGACGTGCCAGCGCATCATTGAACTGCACGGTGCAGCAGATTATTCGCCAAACGATGTTGCCGCTGCTTTTGCTGCCGCACTCGGACGCGACGTGCAGGCTGTCGCTGTCCCTGAAAGCGAATGGCAATCAACGATGTCCAGGTTCGGCTTTTCGCCTGAAGCCGTTAACAGTTACAGCGAAATGATGCGCGGCTTCAATTCTGGTCATGTTGTTTTTGAAGGTGGAAGCCACGTTCAAACAATCAAGGGGCAAACGATGATTGCAGATGCCATCAGCAAAATGATTACAGAACAAGTCTTTTGATCTGCTTATTGAGTTGGCGAAATCCCTCCAATGGGAGAGGCAGCGATCGCGGCATCAGGTTTTAGCATGTAATCATTGGCTGGATTCTGGCTGGCGACCATTTTGGCTGCGCCAGAGTGAGGTTGAGAAATGTCAATTTGTAACTGTAAGTAATCGGTGAGACCAAGCCCCATGGCCAGCAACCAGCTCAACTCACTTGAACTCTGCCAACGGTTCAACAAACCACTGATGCTCTCTAGTCGTCAAATGAACTGGAGTGGCATTTTGGTTGAGCAGTGTCAAAGTCCTGTTTCAACCTATGAGGTAGAACTTCCAGCCCTCTCAGACCATTGGCTCAGCTTACACCTAGGGAATTCTACGCCTTTGATTCAGAAACGGGGCGATCGCCGACATGAATCAATCCTTCATGAGGGGGACAATCTCTTTATTCCAGCTGGACAGCCAAGCTACTGGTATAAAGGTAAAAGTGGTATCACCTGCTCTCCACTATTCATTTGCTTGAAACCAGAACTGATTCAACAGGTTGCTGAAGCTTCTAATATTGATTCAAGACGGTTCGAGTTTATGCATTGTTTTGGTCAGCAAGATTTGCAACTTCACCAAATAGGCATGCTGCTGTTTGCTGAGTTGCGATCAGGTGGGGTCATGGGGAAACTTTATGTCGAATCACTTGCTCAAATTTTGGTGATTCATTTGCTGCGACACTATTCGAATCTGACGCAGCCGATCGCATCCCAAAACAGCAGCTTCTCTCGTATCCAGATGCAGCAGGTGATTGATTACATTCAAACTTACTTGAATCGAGACTTATCCCTGACTGAACTGGCCAGTGTTGTTAACATCAGCCCAACTTACTTTGCGAGTTTGTTTAAGCAAGAAATGGGAATTTCGCCCCACCAGTATGTGATTCGACAGCGTGTAGAACGGGCGAAATTGATGTTGTCAAAAACGGATTTGGCGATCGCAGATATTGCCTTACAGGTCGGCTTCTCCAGCCAAAGTCATCTAACGCAACAGTTTAAGCGTCTTACTGGTATGACACCGAGACAGGTTCGCTAACACCAGAAGAATCTGCTAAATCACCGTAAGAATTTGAAAGAAGTTGAGCATTGGAACTTACTACACTCAAGTTAGCTGAGACAAAGGCAACCTGTAGGGAAAGTATATAAACACCGCCTAACAATCCCGTTGATAGTGGCCGTTGCAGGGGTGACCTCACCCCTGCCGATTGTGGCGGAGTCTCTCAGATGTCATTCCCTTACTGGCATTGCCAGGGTTTGAATAACTATTGGCTCAAATTGAATGTGCTGATTAGTAAAGCAATCCCTTGTTGATAGCGTCACTAAGCGCTATATTGTCACTTAATGACATGTTTTTTGAAGAGGAGACTGTCGTGGAAAGTGACATTACCAAAGACACAAAGCAGAGTGATCGCAAGCCAGGGAGGATGAGTGAACAGCGACAACAGCGGATACGTCTGGAGATTTCGCGGGAGGCGGCGCGTTTGTTCTGGGAGCAAGGCGTCGCTGCCACGACCGGCGAACAAATCGCCGCTGCAGTGGGTCTCTCGGTGCGCACTCTCTGGCGGTACTTCCGCAATAAAGAGAGCTGTGTCGAGCCGGTCTTGGCGCAGGATGGCGAAGAGTTTGTGGCGCTATTGCGCCGCTGGCCTCGGGATGTCTCCCTGGAAGATCACCTTGTCGAGTGGGCGATGAATCGTACTCAAGATCCCGACCAGCAGTCCTTTGATCAGGCTGTGATCAAAATGACTGTGCTGGCCGAAAAAGAGCCTGATCTGCGGACAGCCTGGCTAATGACCAACGACCGAATAGAGCACGCTCTAGTCGAGATCTTCGCAGATCGCCTGCGGCGATCGCCTGACGATATCCAGGTGCGGCTGCACGCTGCGGCGGCCACTGCAGTCGTGCGCGTTATCAGTGAAGACATCAGTGCGGCCCTGATGGCAGGAGCCGATCCCACCTCGCTTGGCAACATGCTTGGGCAGATGGCCCGCGCCGTGCATACAGCTACAGGTGGGGCGGTCGGCGATCCTGTCGATCCTTAAACCAATTAACAACTGAAATCAGCAACAAGAGTAAAGGAGTTGATCCTCATGTCTAAATTTTCTTCTAGCCACCTATGGAAGTCAAAAAAGACCACCGCAACGCCCTCATCACCGACAACACCTGCGTCAACGATGTCGTCGCTGACTATCTCCTTGACCTCGAACTGCCCGACGGAGGAGCAACCTGCACGCCATAACCGCAAAATCGCAAAGGCTTGAAAACAATTTTGGAATGACATTGAGGATAGAGTCATGATTAAACATAGAAACCCTAGGCTACGACTGTTTGGGTTGCTGTGGTTGGCAGGTATGGCCGGGGTGATATCCCTGGTATTGGTGCCGTTGCCCTTGCTCCCAGAGGGTGCCCCACCTGTTGCCGTGGTCAGGCTGCTAGTGCTGGTGCAACCCGCGATTTTGCTGTCGGTGGCGGTGCTGATAGGCGTGCGCTTGGCCCACCGGCTAGAACTAACGGCACCGGGGACAGAGGCGCTGGCCGCAGGGCGATCATGGCGGCAAGCTATGATTCCTCAACTGTTGCCCGGCGTGGTGGCTGGGTTGATCAGCGGCGGACTACTGACGGCGATCGCCCTCCTGTCTCGCCCGCTGCTGCCACCAGCCTATGGGGCGGCTGAGCCCACGCCGCTGCTAGTGCGATTTCTCTACGGCGGCATCACCGAAGAAATCCTAATTCGCTGGGGACTGATGACGCTGCTGCTCTGGCTGGGCTGGCGATTTGGGCAGCAGCGCCAGGGTAAACCCCAGGCTCGATGGGTGGTCGTCGCCATTGCCGCCTCCTCCCTGGTGTTTGCTGTGGCCCACTTGCCCGCTGCGATCGCCCTAGGACTGCCCTTAACTCCAGCCTTGCTAGGGTTCTTGCTGATCCAAAATTCTTTGTTTGCAGGGGTTGCGGGGTATTTATTCTGGCGCTACGGGCTAGAGACCGCCATGATCGCCCACCTGACGGTTCATGCCGTGTTGGCCCTCATCGGCTAAGGATTTAGACACCCTTATTTGCCTCATCGACAGCGCTGCTCTACGCGGCAGTTTCACTCTTAAGCATCACTGCATCTATCACCAAACATTGGAGATAAAAATATGTCACGCAAAGCGATCGCAACTAAGCACCTAATTCACGCGAATCATGAAGCAAGACACATCCGCTTGCTTCGCAAATCCTTCCAGATCATTCGCGCCAATTTTCGCGCCTACCTCATCATCAACACCATTGTGTATGGCTTGGTCATCATCGGGATGGTAGCGGCGATGGTCTTCCCCGACCTAGGCGCAACTCGGTTGGCCACCCTGGAAGACAACGGAACGGCGGATCTTGTCCGATCGCTATTCAATAATCCATGGCTGTTCTCACTGACCATCCTGGGAGTCAACGTCATGACTGGCGCACAGTGGATCGTGCTCCCTTCGCTGATCGTTCCCTTTACTGGTATCGCCCTATTTGCGTATAAGGCATTCACTTTAGGTTTAGCCATGGCTCCGACCACCGAGATTATGACGGTGGCCCTGATCCCGCACTCGCTGACGGTACTCATCGAACTCCAAGCCTACGCCCTATTGATGTTTGGCGCATACATCCTCGGTCGGTCTTGGGTTCGCCCTGCCACCATCGGTGCTCGGAACCATCGTCAGGGTTACGTCCGTGGGCTAAAACAGCTCGGTTGGCTGAGCCTGGCCACACTCCCACTGTTCATCATCGGCGCGATTTGGGAGGCGTTCTCGCTCCGCTACCTGGTCCCTCAGCTGACCCAATGGTTGTTGTAGCGCTAAACAGACCAAACCATGATTGTTTCTTGAATCGATTGTTAACTCTGCAATTTTAGATGGTGAATCAGATGATTAAGTACAAAGATTTTGCGCCTCGAATTACTGAACGGGGACCCTTCGGCGGAGCTTCCGAGTATGAATCTTTCTCGGAGGTTGTGAGTGCTGTCAATCAGTGGATCGAACGTACAACGACACAGGTGATCAATGTTGAAACTGTTGTTTTACCCGATCGCCTCGAAGGCACCAGTGATGATATCTACGGAGTGACGACTAGTAATGCTTTCCACCCAGTGATGATCAGTCAGGGTCTTCCAATCAAGTGCTTTCAATGTGTGCGTGTTTGGTACAAAGAATAAGCTTCACCGGAGAAGAAATAATGAAACGATCTACCTTATTTACTTTCCTGTATCTTGCGCTGGGAGTTTGTCTGACGGCGATCGCGTTTGGATACCCAAACCTGCCTTCGGGTCTTCAAACCAGCTTGTTCATCAGTGCAGGAGTATCCTACATCGCTTGTATTTTCAATCCATTTTTGCGGGAGAGAACAATCCGCTTCTATCGCCGCCGCAATTCATCGGTCATCCTATCCTCGTTGGTGATTGGACTCACTATTATTGGGATGATTTGGGAGGTTCAAAGTCAGAACTGGGCGATGGAAGCTTTTTTAGGAGCATTTTCGCGGTTAATCATTGTTTTAGGGTTTGCTGAAAACATTGTGATTATAAGACAAGTGAATTCTGAACATTAGGGTCTAAATCGAATGATGCCGAGCAATATGCCTGTACAAAACGTTAATTCGAGCCCTTGAGGCATCGCTTTTTTAGTCAAAGCTTACTGCAACACCCCATCAGGAGGTTTTCAATGAACCAGAAGATTTTAGTAACTGGTGCAACTGGAAGCAACGGTACAGAGATTGTCAAGCGACTCGCAGCACAGAACGTGCAAGTCCGCGCCATGGTTCATGACCATGATCGAGCCAAGAAGATTGCGCTCCCGAATGTTGAAGTAGTGGAGGGGAACTTTGATCGCCCTGAGACCTTATTGAAGGCGCTGACTGACGTAGACCGTGCCTTTCTCTTAACGAACTCTACAGAACGCGCAGAGGCCCAACAACTCGCGTTTGTTGATGCGGCTCGTCAGAGTGGTGTCAAGCATATCGTCAAATTATCGCAATTTGCAGCCGATGCCCATTCGCCTGTGCGCTTTTTGCGTTACCATGCCGCAGTCGAAGCGGCAATTCAAGCATCAGGAATGACGTACACGTTTTTGCGTCCCAACCTCTTTATGCAGGGCTTATTAAGCTTTAAATCGACAATCGCGAGCCAAAACGCCTTTTATGCAGCAATTGGCGATGTAAAGGTCAGCGTGGTAGACGTGCGCGATATTGCAGACGTTGCAGTAGTTTCTCTAACAGAAACAGGGCATGAGGGAAAGGTTTATGACCTCACCGGACCACAGGCATTGACTCATGCTGAGATGGCAGAACAACTCTCGGCTGCGCTCAATCGTCAGATTGCATTTGTTGATATTCCATCTGAAGTAATGCGCGATCAACTGCTCAACATTGGGATGCCACCTTGGCAAGCAGACGGGCTGATTGAGGATTATGCGCACTACCGACGCAATGAGGCTGCGGCAGTTTCGTCTGGTATACAGGACGCAATTGGTAAAGAGCCGCGCAGTTTTAAAACATTCGCCTCTGACTACGCAGCAATGTTTGGCTAGACGCAGCCCAATCAGCCTAGGCCAAATAGTACAGATATGGAGTTGAAGTGCAACTCTGGGGTGAGCATTATGGTGCAGCATGAAAAACAAGATGAAACACGACTGTTGGCGATCGCGCCGCGCCTGTGGCTCTGGTGGACATTGGCTACTACAATTGCGGGGGTAATCGTCGGAGCACTGGAAGAGTCAGGATTTCAGTTTATAGCAACCATCGTTTTTACAGGTTTTTTTATTGGCATAGCCCAATGGCTCGTTTTGCGCCAGTACATTCCTAAAGCCTTTTGGTGGATAGTGGTTAGCACACTGGGGTGGACTTTTGGGCTCTTGCTGGTGAGTCCTAACGTAACCCTTGATCCGCTTATTCAATTCCTAAATAGGCTGGGCGCGTGGGAAGTTTTTTGGATGAATTTGGTCAAACAGCCGATTGTACTGGCTATTTTTGGCGCGGCTCAATTTCCGATTTTGAGACGATTTGTCCGTAAAGCGCATTGGTGGATTCTAGTCAGCGCTTTAGGAGGTGCGCTAGAAGGAGCAAGTGGCTCAACTGTCGCGTATATTTTGCAGCCGGGGCTACTACCAGAACCATTCCTGACAGCATTGAGCTATGGGGCAGGTTGGCTAGGCTACGGCATCATCACCGGAATTTGCCTGCAATGGCTACTACGTCATCACCCTCGATAGGGCCATACAGTGCCGTCTTCTGCCCATCGTCACCCCTTGTTTTGTTCCACATTGGAATGTATTAGTTGCCTCTTATTGAGGACGAACTACTTAGCGAAAGGTTTTCAATCAAAAAGGAGCATATACGTGTTTAACGCCACAAATAGAAAAGGTGAGATATCAATCATGTTCAAGCTATCTTCTAAAGTTTTTGTCTTGTTAGTTACGATTACTGCATTGGTGCTGATGTGTTTACAATCTTTTGAGGTAAAACCTGCCCTATCTGAAATCTCTGTAGCCTCTCTAAACCAGTCAACGCTTGTCGCAACTGCTCCTCTTCCCCCTAACCTTGTTCAGGCTGTTTTAGGAGGCAGACCTGTTTATGTACTGAATGTAACCAGAACTGAAGATACCGTTCTAATTCGCTGTTATCCCGGCTATGAACCCACGATCGCCGTTCGAGCCATGGGTAGCAATCCCAATGCCAGTGGCCAGAAAGAAGGCGTCATGACGTGTCGTTCTTCTGTTTAAAAGTAGCTTGTATGCCTCTGAGATCAATCGGTCTACACAACGAGGAGAAAAGCATTGTGCTGCAACCAGAAGATGCGATCGCTACATTCTCTAGTCTTGAGTGACTGACAAAAGTTTGCCCTGTTGGTTGGTTGAGTTTCGGAAGTTTTATCAGTCAAGCAGCATCTAGTCAGACGCCCCAGCGCCAAATCTAAGGATCTAGAACCCCTTATCGACAATCGTACTGAATGGAGAAAAACCATGAATAAGCCCGAGTTTTTTGTTACCCCCGGCTATGGGGAATACATGCTGAATGAATTACATTACTCGCAAGCGGTTAAAATTGGCGATCGCGTGGAGACATCCGGCCAAGGTGGTTGGGATGACAACCTGCAAATTCCTGAATCGCTGGTAGATGAGATTACCCAGGCATTTCGGAACGTAGAACGAACCCTAGCAACTGCTGGTGCAGGTTGGGAGCATGTTGTCCACGTTAATTCTTACCATGTTGGGGGGTTGCCCCCAGAAGTTAACGATGTGATGGTCAGACTATATCGCCATTACATGCCTAACCACGCCCCCATTTGGACTCAAGTAGGAGTTGCAGCTCTAGGGCTACCGACGATGCGAATTGAAATTCGTGTTACTGCAATTATTTCGTGAGCTATGTGTAGGTGGTAGCACTGTCGCTAGAACTGCCGCCTACACATAGCGTGAAAACTTTTATCCCAGCAAGATAGCATTATGAATCATCGTTTTCTTTTACCCATTTCTTTAGCTATAGGTAGTGCAGGCATATTACTTACTTCACCTGTCTCAGCAGAGCTGAGTAATAGATTGTATGCTCCGCAGATTGCACAGCGACCAAGGATAAGTCATTCGACCGCTGTAGATGATAGCTCTTTGGGCAGTGTAAAAAGACAAGAGCGACCAGATTGGGCCAGTTTCTTCGACGGCGCTGAGGCTCAAGGAACTATCGTGATATTAGATCAGCGCGGAGGTGCTCAGCAATTGTGGGTCTACGACCAGGAACGGGCTGATAGGGCCTATTCTCCGGCATCAACATTTAAAATTCCGCATTCTCTCTTTGCACTCGATGCCGGTGTTGTTCGGGATGAATTTCAAGTGTTTGAGTGGGATGGCGTGGAAAGGGACTTTACGCCACACAATCAGGATCAAGATTTGCGCTCAGCGATGCGAAACTCAGCCGTTTGGATTTACGAAATGTTTGCTAAGGAAATCGGAGAAGCGAAAGCAAGAGAGTATCTAACAGAAATTGACTATGGCAACGCAGACCCAAGCACTAGCGGAGGTGCCTATTGGATTGATGGAGCGCTAGCAATCTCGGCACAAGAGCAAGTTGATTTTCTACAAAAGCTGTATCGAAACGAGCTCCCTTTTAAGGTTGAGCACCAACGATTAGTCAAGGATATTATGATCGTTGAAGCAGAGCAGAATTGGATTCTACGGGCTAAAACTGGCTGGGAAGGGCGCTGGGGTTGGTGGGTAGGATGGGTCGAGTGGCCAACAGGTCCTGTGTTCTTCGCTCTCAATATCGATACACCAAATCGATTAGACGATCTCTATAAAAGAGAGGCAATTACACGCGCTATCTTGCAATCTATTGATGCATTGCCTACGGAAGAAAGTCCAAATTAAAGTATCCCCTGTCAATTTTATCTAACATAATTTGACTGTATGCATCCACAAGATAATGGATGGCGATCGCCCTCCATCGCGGCACAGTTAAAGAAGTTCGCGAGAGAAAAAGAGGTCTTCAATAGTGGCAGTTTTTAAGTGGTCTACCACCTTTAGTTCGATCTCTGTGCTTTTAATGGGGATATTCCCCTTCAATTTCGATTGATCGAGACTGTCCACTGTTTCGGAGGATGGTCAATGGAGATTAGTCGAACTCAGTGTCATCGGCTAAGATTTTGACCTGGGCCTTTGGTTGATCCGTGAATTTATTGGCTTTTTGTTCAATATATTGGAGTTGCTTGAGAGCCAGGGAACAGGGACGACCATAGCGCTGCTCGACCCGCTTACTTGCAAGGGTCAGAGCCGTTTGGGAGCGATGTACAAAATCCGTCAGACCATAGCATTGTCCTGCCTGAAAGTAGTCATGGACAACGGTGGAGGGGGAATAAAACTGATCCTGGGAGCCATCGGGCCAAACAATATCAAAAGTAACGGCTGGCATAGATATCTAAGGGCTTCCTGTAAAGCCAGTGAGGGGAACATGGTCGAGGTGCCAAAAGTCGAGGCTGGTTTCCCCCAGTTTGAGGGTTAAGGTATGGCCTGGGGTAATGGTGGCGATCGCCCCGGCGACTAACCCCTGATCTTGGCATAGGGTTTGTACTTCAGAGACCTGCTCTGGGGGCACAGCCAGTAAAAAACCATAACTTGGAAAACTGAGGAGCCACTGTTGTAAATCGAGTTGTGGTGGACAGGGAATAGCGCCGATATCCAAGACGGCACCGCAATTAGATGTTTCCAAGAGCATCAAAGTTGTGCCGATAATTCCCCCCATACTGACATCTTTACCCGCGCTACATAAACCCCGTTCGGCCAAGAGCGGTAATAAATCCCATTGGGCCTGAAGTTGAGCCGGATCTGCTTGGGTGGCAGCATCCCAACAGTAGGGCAGTTGGGGCCGGGGTTGCCCTTGAAAATTAGCGACTAACACGAGGCGATCGCCCACCTGGGCATCAAAACTGGTAATCAGCCGTTTTGCCCGGCCAAGGATCGCGACCCCCAAGGCATCATATTCACTGTGGGTATTGGTATGACCCCCGACAATTGGTACCTGAAACTTTTCTGCCGCTGCCTGCATCCCGGCCCAAATTTGCTGTGCCTGCTGGTCATCACAGGTCCACAGAGCATCCACAACTGCCAAGGGCCGTCCCCCCATGGCATAGATATCACTGACATTTACGAGCACCCCGCACCATCCTGCAAACCACGGATCCTGCTGCACCAATGCGGGGCTCATGCCCTCCGCCGCCAGCAGGAGAAAGCCAGCTTGGTCTGGGATGGCTGCACAATCATCCCCAAGCAGAATGGCTTGCCCCTGGGCCGTAAATTGCTGTTGAAAGTGCCGGGAAGCGAGTTGGATATCCTGTTTATGCAAAAGGCCCAGATTGTGGCGTAGGGTCTCTGCCAACTGGGGTAAAGTGATGTTCACGTCAAGTATTTTGATAATTATTCCTTTAAGAAACGAGCCAAGTCCCCAAATCAAGTTGGGGTCGGGAATTTACTGCCGGTGGATAAAAGTTTAAATCTGCCTCCATGAGATGATGGGGGCGATCGCAAATGTCCATTTCCGCCAGGGAATGCCAATGTTGCCGCTGGAAAAAACGCACATTCTGTAGCTGCACCGTCGCCAGAAACTTAGTACAGCCCCAACCATGGGCAGTGGTGACCGCTTTATAGATCAGCCCCTTACCAATGCGTCCCACCCGCCGAAACTCTGGATGTACCCCCAGGCGGCCACCATACCAAACCTCGGGCTCACTTTCGTAGATGCGCACAACCCCAACCACTTTGCTCTGGGGGGATGAGCTCTTATCTAAAGCGACAATCGGATAGGCAACCTGATCGAGGTCATCAAAATCATTGCCCGTAAAAATTCCCTGTTCTTCACAAAAAATGTCCTGTCTTAAAGCAAAATAAGCGCGAATTTCCGCCGCAGACTGGGCCAGTTCAAACTGAAATCGTTGACTGCTCATTTCCCGTAACCTCCCTAATTTTCAAAGGTAGACAATGCGGAACAGGCACCACATTTCGCACAACCGGCTTTGATCGCTTTAGAAGACATGCCTGCTTCCTTAAGGATTTGACCCACCTTTTGGTAGAGAGCGAACATCAACTCTGGATCAGGGGCTGGATGGGTTGCCAAGGGCGTGCCAGAAATGGGGACAAAAGGCACCACAAAGGGATAAACACCAAGGCTGACTAATTTCTCTGCCGCCGTCACAAGGGTTGCAAAACTATCTCCTAAACCGGCTAGGAGGTAGGTGCTGACTTGGCCCCAACCGAATACTTGCACAGCTGCTTCATAGGCTTGGTAGTAGTAAGAAACAGGGACTTCTGCTTTGCCAGGCATGATTTTGGCACGGACTGCGGGATCCACGGCCTCTAGGTGCATTCCTAAACTATCGACACCAGCGGCTTTTAAGCGCTCAAACCAGACAAAATCGGCGGGGGGTTCACATTGGGCTTGGATGGGAATATCGACTTTTGCTTTGATGGCAGCGGCACATTTGGTCAGGTAAGCCGCGCCGCGATCGCCTGTGTTGGGAGTCCCTGTAGTCATGATCACCTGCTCAATGCCATCGAGCCGCATCGCCGCTTCCACAACCTCTGCTAACTGTTCCGGGAGTTTGCGGGCAATGGTTTGTTCTGCTTCTAGGGATTTTTCGATCGCACAAAATTGACAGGCTGTACTTTCGTCCCGGTAGCGCATACAGGTTTGTTGCACCGTTGTGGCGAGCACATTGTTGCTATGGAGAAGGGCAATTTTCCAGTAAGGAATCCCCTCCGCTGTCTCTAGGTCGTAGAATTTGGGACGTCCTTGCAGGATAATGGGGGCAATCTCTTGGTGATGTTTCTGGAGCTTGGCTTCACTCCGTTGGGAATCTAGGGTGGCATGGTAAGGCGATCGCCCAGCGGTATTCGTATAGATAGGAACCATCACGGTGGTCCCGCCAATGGTCACTGCCCGGTGATCCGAAGGCCCTGCCCCCCCTTGGCGTCCAGTCATCATGGCCTCTGTGAGGCGGAGACCGTGGGACTGGAGCTCTGTAATTAAACGTTGTTTATCCATGGGCATAGTCATAGGGATTGGTGATGGCGCGCTAAATTAGGGACAGGAGGCGGTAATGTCTGAGGAATTGGGAAGTGGCGTTACTGTTGGCGGAGAAGGTAAAGAACTCGTTTTGAGGGTGGCCCAAGGTTCGGTATTGAGTTGCACCTGGAACAGATCAGGACGGGAGTAATGTCCCACCGAATCCATCATTCGCTTGCGTTTGGTAATCAAGGAAAAATCTAAATCGGCGATCGCCAAACCTTCCCCTTCATAAATGGGTTCACAGAGGTGTTTGCCTTCAGGACTAATAATGGCCGTATAACAACCACCACTAAGGGCCTTGTGCATCTTTTCATTGCTGGTCAATTGAGCCTTCTGTTCTGCCGAGAGCCATCCCGTTGCATTGACCACGAAACAGCCGGATTCGAGGGCATGGTGACGCATGGTCACTTCCATTTGCTCCGTAAAAATTTGCCCCACCATGGATCCCGGAAATTGACCGCAGTGAATCTGCTCATGTTGGGCCATCAGACTATAGCGAGCAAGGGGATTGTAGTGCTCCCAGCAAGCTAAAGCACCCACACGGCCCACAGCTGTATCGACCGTCGTTAAACCAGCGCCATCCCCTTGACCCCAAACCATCCGTTCGTGGTAGGTGGGGGTAATTTTGCGTCGTTTAAGGCGTAATGTCCCATTATGGTCAAAGATCAATTGGGTGTTGTAAAGGGAACCCTCCTCCCGTTCATTTACCCCTAAAACCACCACCATGCCATGGGCTTGGGCCGCCTCAGCTACCGCTGTCGTCACTGGGCCAGGGATTGTGACCGCTTGTTCATACAGCTGGAGGTGGCTTTTGCCCATCAGCACTGGGGGCTCGATAAAAGAAAAGTAAGGGTAGTAAGGAACAAAGGTCTCTGGAAAAACAATGAGTTGCACTCCCTCCTTGGCCGCTTGGGTAATTGTCTCCAGAATTTTTTCTGTTGTATCTGCACAACTAAACAAAACCGGACTAATTTGTGCCGCTGCCGCCCGAATTGTTTTCGAGTAATCAAGCATAGTCGCTACCGGGGAAACAACAAACTCACAAAAAACGAATTTGGCAACCAAAGATATTTCAAAAAAGTGATTGAAATATCCAGAAATTTTTATTGAATATAAAAAATTTGCGGGTTGCCCGATAAACTCTCTAGGATTTTCAGAAATAAAACCCTTGATTTCTACATGGTCCAAGTATCAAGAATAAACGCCCCTTCTTTACGGTGCATTAAAATTAAATCCATCACATCCAAGGGATTAATCGGGCGAATACCAGGAATCAAGGAAGCTTCCCCATGACCGTAAAGAGCCTGCAGTGCAAAGCGACAAGCATAGACTTTTCCGCCAGTTTCCATAATCTTAACCAGGCGATCGTTCATGGCTAAGTGACCTGGGAATCCTTCATCGCCAAGTTTCGGGAAGCCCCGCTGTACTCCCAAAGTCACCCCAGGGCCATACAGTAGCACAGAGGTTTCAAATCCTTTTTTAATGAGGCGACTTGCTTGTAATAAATTGACTAAACCAATGGAACCTTCAAAGGCTACTGTGTGAAAGGTGATCAATGCTTTTTCGCCAGGATCTGCTTGGACATCAGGAAAGACTTTTTCTTCATAATCTACAAGAAAGTCACCGGTCTGATGGGCAGGGATTGTTACTTCAGGCATGGGAAATTTTCCTTTGATTTTTAGGTTTTAATGTGTCGAGTTGTGCCTCACTTTAAGGGGAGAATTCAAGACAACCTGTATCATCGCTGACAAAAAAAGACCTTCTATGTAAAGCAATAGTTTTTTGATGGAAAGAGTGATTCAGACATTGGCTTTCTAACTAAGCTTAAGCTTGTTTAATGGTGAATATCTGGTACTTCTACCCCAATTAAGGTGTGGTGATTGTGTTCTAAAAAGAACTATTGATTTCGCTAGGTTAGACCACCAAAATAGCGGCTATTTGGCAATAGTTCGTCGATCGCCTATGGGTAGTGACAAACTGATGGGATCGGTAACAATCCTTACAGGAACAGGGGTTGACTAGGCTTACAGTTGAGCCAAATACACCTAAGAGCAACGGCAATGCAAACCCATTACCCGGTAATAATTGTTGGGGGTGGCCAGGCAGGACTTGCCCTCAGCTATCTCCTCAAGCAAAACAATATTGACCACCTAATCTTTGAGAAACACAAAATTGGTCATGCGTGGCGTAATGAACGCTGGAATTCTTTTTGTTTAGTGACCCCCAATTGGCAATGTCGGCTCCCTGGTTTTTCCTATGCGGGGCCTGATCCTAATGGCTTTATGGCCAAGGAAGAGATTGTTTCTTATTTAGAAGCCTATGCGCATTCTTTTAATCCGCCCATTCGAGAGGGGGTAACGGTTTCCAAGGTGAGTTCGTCTGGAACCAAGTTTGCAGTGGCAACATCCATCGGTGACTACACGGCTGATCAAGTGGCGATCGCCACGGGTGGATACCACATTCCGAAAATTCCTCCCATCGCCGCCCAACTTCCCCGTGAGTTACAGCAAATCCATTCCGTGCAGTACAAAAATCCCCAGGATCTTCCCGACGAAGTATTGATTGTGGGCACTGGCCAGTCGGGTTGTCAAATTGCCGAAGATCTTCATTTGGCGAGGAAAACAGTTCATCTTGTCACCGGTAGTGCGCCCCGGGCACCGCGTCGTTATCGGGGCAAGGATGTGGTGGAGTGGCTAGAACTCATGGGTTATTACGACCTCCCCATCGACCAGCACCCCCAGAAAGAAATGGTTCGCCATAAAACCAATCACTACGTTACAGGACGGGATGGGGGTCGTGATATTGATCTGCGCCGCTTTGCCCAAGAAGGAATGCGCCTCTATGGCCGCTTGCAACGTATTACCGGACAGACTCTCCATTTCGGGAATGATTTAAAACAAAATTTAGATCAGGCTGATGCCACCGTGGTAAAGATTCAGGGCAATATTGACAAATTCATTGCCGACAATCACCTCGCTGCTCCTCCAGAGGCCCATTATCAGCCCATTTGGGAGCCAGAGATGGAACCGCGATCTATTAACCTCGAAGAAATCAACATCGGTGCGGTGATCTGGGCGACGGGCTTCCGCTCGAATTTTGGTTGGATTGATCTACCGGTTTTTAATGAATTGGGAGAACCACTGCATGACCGGGGTGTGACTGCTGTAGACGGGTTATATTTTCTCGGTTTGCCCTGGCTCTATACCTGGGGTTCTGGTCGCTTTTCTGGTGTCGCTCGTGATGCAGAATATTTGGCGACACAGATTACAGCAAGGCTTTTGGTTCCAGCTTCTGCTTAACAACCGAACGAAGGATTATTAACCCGGTTTCAGTTGAAAGACGTTCATTAGGAATTCTAAACTTCCTCAACTGAATAAAAACCGAGTTCCTGACTTAGTGGCGAGCAGTTTACTAAGTTATGATGGTCGTAGTTTTTCGATCTGAACATTATGGCTGTTTCTGCTTTTCCTATGCTGCAACGCTTGTCGAATTCCATACCGCTTGATGGTGCTGTTCGGCTTGATTTGGTGGAAGGGGTTCTGATTTTTCGAGCTTCGGTACAGGTACAGGCGCGGGTTGAAGTTTTGTTGGAAAAGCAGCAGTTTGAAGGATTGACCGAGGCTGAGGAGGAGGAATTGGACTGTTATGAAGAAATTGATGATTATTTGAGTTTTGTGAATCGGACAGTTCGTAATGCTGCTGCTGGGAGCATGGTGGCATAGGAAATGGGTAGGTCACCACTTCCAGAAAAAATTCAAAACAAAGTCAGAGAAAGGGCTAAAGGTTTATGTGAGTATTGTCATGGAGTGGAGTTGTGGCAGTATGTTCGCTTCACGGTTGATCATGTCATTCCACGGGCTCGAGGTGGTTCGGATGATGTAGAAAATTTGGCGTTGGCTTGTTTTCATTGCAATCGTAAAAAGTCAAGTTTCGTGACAGGAGTTGATCTGCTGTCAGGGGCAGAAGTTCGTTTGTTTAACCCGCGTTGTGATCGATGGGCTGATCATTTTGTTTGGGCAGAAGATGGAGTTATGGTGGTAGGCTTAACAGAAATTGGGCGGGCAACGATCGCCAGATTAGATATGAATCGAGAGCGCGTTCTGTTGATTCGGCAAGCGGATCGAGATGTTGGGCGACATCCTCCAAAATTGGATCGGCTTTTGGGGGATAGTGGAACTAGCGATCTCGTTTAAATTAGACCTTGTTTTGTGGCTTGATAAATGGCTTGATAGCGATTTTTAGCTTGTAGTTTACTCAAGGTGCGGTTTAGGTGGAACTTTACGGTACTTTCACTGATGTGGAGCTGTTGGGCAATGTCACGATCGCGCAATCCTGTTGTGAGGAGAATTAAAATCTGACGTTCCCGTTGAGAGAGTGAATCCTTTGATGTGTGGGCTTGGGTAGTGGCCCCATAGGGCAAAGTAAGGCTAATTTGGTGGGCTGCTTCTTGGGAATCGATCCCGACATTGCATTGTCCCCCAAGGGTTTGTACAAAAAATTCAATGTCGGCAAAAGGCGATCGCCCGATTTTTTTCGTCAGGGTAGAGGCGGCAATAATTCCTTCGAGGCAAATTTCCGTATCCCCGTAAGTGAGCCGGCAGTAATGACAGTTGAATTGATTGAGGATTTCTACGGTTTTGATCAATAGATAGGTCAAACTGGGCGTCAAGGGTCGCTCCGTGCCAATCAGACTAAGCTGGCTAGTGGTTAAAAAGCTGCTCAGGTGATCTGAGAGGGGGTAAGATTCCCCTATTTGGCCTTTATTGGGCGCTTGGGGTTTTCTTTGGGCAGCATCTAAGGCGATCGCCCCGGCCATACATAGCACCTGCAAAACCTCTAAAAATTCTGGCAAAAAAGTTTCATGGCTAAAAGCCGCTAACACACCAATAATTCGTTTTTGGCTGACGAGGGGATAACCCGCAAAACCTTGGATTCGATTGGCGATCGCCCAGTCACGGTCTTTGACCCAAGCTTCTTCAGCCAATTGATTACTCAGGAACGGAATCCCATTTTTAGCAATTTTTCCAACCTTATAGGCACCCATGGGAACCCATGCAAAACTGCCGTTAATATTTTCAGACAACCCCGATGAGGCCACTAACCGGAGAGATTGCCGATCTGGCTCAGTTAACCAAATTCGCGCAAAAGCACAATTAAAGTCTCCAATCAACGCTTCGGTTAAACGTTTGGCGATCAACGCTGGTTCCAAACAACCGGAAATGCCCTGGGTAATGCGATGAACCCTTTGCAAGTCCATAATTAAGCAAGCAGAATCAAGCACGGCATCGGTAAAGTAGGCACGAATTTTCTTCCTCTAGTTAACGCGAGCCAGCTCATCTACGTCAGTCAGTAGTGAACAAATGAATCAGCTTTATCGAGTAGAGGTCGATTTTCGGGGGTAAGGGCAGCATGAGTAATGGCTAGATTGTAGTAACCAGGGGCATATTGGGGATTCTTTTCCTTGGTGCGCCCGGAGTAAAAAATTGCCCGTCCGCAATTCTATTTTCCCTCAGCGTCAGCAATACCAAAGTTGGTACAGGCATTAAGGTAGTTATTATCAAGGGTGATTGCTTGGGTAAAGTCAGCGATCGCTTCTTCGTATCGTTTTAACTCATAATGGCGGTTACCCCGGGCAAAATGAGCCTCTAAGTTGTCAGGATTAACCGCAATTTGTCCACTAAAATCCTCAAGGATTTTGTCTAGCGGTTAGGAAGGTAAATAAACATCCTCCTGAGGTCAATCGAAACGGGATGTTACTAAGGGCACATCTGATATTTCCGAGAAAGGCTCTAAGTTGGGCGGTGGCGTCTGAAAAGAAGGTGGTGAAACTTGTAACGGCTCAGATTGGGGATGGCAGCGGCGATAGCCGAAATAATGATTCACTTTGTGATGGTAAATTCGTCGCCCATTCTCAAAGATAGATAGTGATGTCCAGGGCTGGCGAGTTTGGGGGCCGCTCGTTGCAATCTGATAGGTGTAAATATATTCCGTTGCTTTATAAACTGTCACGGGGGGCTGTTGAGAGACTTCAATAATGCCCCTTGGCACCATTAATGTTTTTTTTGTACTGCGGGATTGACCAACATAATAATATGCCGTCGGTACATAACAGCCTGTGCTTTGGTCCTGATAACCAAGACTACAGATTGCGGCAAAATATTCTGGCGTCGTTAGTGCTGCTTGGGTATTCATTTCTCGGTTACTGCAGAGCACAGAGCGATCATTAGCCTGAGCTGGTAACAATGGTGTCAGTCCCCATAATATTCCTGCCCCTAGTCCAACTACGCCCCAATGGGCGATCGCTTTTTTATTTAATGTCATTATTGACATGATATCTCTTCTTGAGTTGACCTGAATATCAAGTAAGTAGGATAAATTAGACCATTGAAACCGAAAGATGCTCAT
>NZ_AP040364.1:0-122908 GCF_055380235.1 Picosynechococcus sp. NKBG15041c | reverse complement strand
TGGAGTAATTGCTTGAGATTTTTATAGACTTGATCTTGATTTTCTGAACTCAAGCCATAATACAGAGGAATGCTAATTGCCATTTGATAGTATGCTTTGGCCGCTGCCAAATTTTGCCACTCATAACCTAATTGTTGATAGTAGGGTTGAGTATGGACTGGAATATAATGTAAATTTGCACCAATACCTACTTCCCGCAATTCTTCAAACACTTGACGATGGGTTTTATAAAGCTTCTCTAATTGCAGACGAATAATATATAGGTGCCAACTCGATTCTGTATCAGGATGTTGCCAAGGAAGCGTTAAGGGTAAATCAGAAAGCAACTCATCATACCGTCCAGCCAAAAAGCGCCGCCGCTCAACAAATGTATCTAATCGCTCCATTTGACTAATCCCTAAGGCTGCTTGAATGTCTGTCATCCGGTAGTTATAGCCCAATTCCAGTTGCTGATAATACCAAGGCCCATGGGAAGGTTCTGTCATCAGGTCGGGTTCACGGGTAATGCCATGCGATCGCAAGCGAATCAGTTTCTTGTATAAATCTTCTCTGTTGGTTAGGATCATGCCGCCTTCGCCTGTCGTAATGATTTTGACAGGATGGAAACTAAACACTGCCATCTCTGAGAATTCACAACAGCCAATCAGCTTCCCTTTATATTTTCCTCCAATGCTGTGGGATGCATCCTCTAGAATCTGAAAACCATATTTTTGGGATAATTGATAAATCCGTTCCATCACACAGGATTGTCCAGCGAGGTGAACTGGAATGACCAATTTGGGTAATTTTCCTGTTTTTTCGGCGGTGATCAGTTTTTCTTCAAGACGCTCAACACTCATGTTGTAGGTGCGTGGATCGATGTCTACAAAATCCACCTGTGCCCCACAGTACAGGCCACAGTTGGCAGAAGCAACAAAGGTAATCGGCGAAGTCCAGAAGTAATCCCCTTCCCCCAAACCTGTTGCTAAACAGGCTAAATGTAAACCTGCAGTGGCACTCGAGACAGCAACGGCATATTTTGCCCCACAATAATCCGCCACAGTCTGTTCAAATCGTTCGATCATCGGGCCTTGGGTAAGCCAATCAGAACGCAACACCTCGATCACGGCATCAATATCTGCTTGGTTAATATCTTGCCGTCCATAGGGAATATAGCTACTCATCAAGAAAAATTAGACTCAACATGGCCGTGGATGAGTTCTCGTAACTCTTCCACAGTTAAAAACTGTTCATTATCACCAGAGTTATAGCTCATGCCAATGGGCACTTGTTTCGCGCCCGTAGCCTGACAATAATCCTCCACAGAATAACGCTCATTGATCGGTAAAATTGCGTAGTATTTACCCAAATCTACGGTGGTGTAGGAATCCGAAGCCGTAATCATTTCCTCATGGATTTTTTCCCCAGGACGAATGCCCACATCTACCTGCTCACACTCAGGACAAATTGCCGTGGCTACATCTGTAATTCGATAGGAAGGTATTTTCGGTACAAAAATTTCTCCCCCCCAACCATTGGCGATCGCCCAAAGTACCATTTCTACGCCTTCTTCAAGGGAAATATTAAAACGGGTCATTCGGCGGTCTGTAATCGGCAATTTCCCCTCAGAACGCTTCTGTAGGAAAAAAGGAATAACTGATCCCCGAGAACCCATAACATTGCCATAGCGCACCACACTAAAGTTAATTTCACGTCCCCCCCGGATATTATTTGCCGCAATAAAAAGTTTATCTGAGCAAAGCTTACTCGCGCCATAGAGATTCACGGGAGCTGCCGCTTTATCCGTAGATAATGCCACCACCCGTTTCACTCTCATATCCAGTGCTGCTTGAATGACATTTTCTGCCCCCAGCACATTAGTACGAATACATTCCATGGGGTTGTACTCTGCTGTCGGCACTTGTTTAAGCGCTGCCGCATGTACCACAATGTCGATTTGTTCAAATGCTCGTCTTAAGCGTGCTTGGTCTCGCACATCGCCGATAAAATACCTCAGACCAGGATATTCCCTAGGTGAAAAAACTTGAGACATCTCAAATTGCTTGAGTTCGTCTCGCGAGTAGATCACTAAGCGTCGAATCTGCGGGAAATGCCGGAGTACCGTGGCGACAAACTGTTTCCCAAACGACCCTGTCCCTCCTGTAACGAGAATAGAACTATCTTGAGTGATTTTCATAAAAATTTTAGATAATCTGAAAATTTGGGATATTAAAGCACTTTTAGCTTAAGTTACCCCCAAAAGATAAAAAATCGCTCTCTCTCTAAATGAATATTGCTGTAGTTGTTTGATTGTCAGGCAGAACTACATATAAGTAAAGTTAAATCAGCCTAAGCTTGACAAAACGTTTCTTTTGTTAAGCTGACATACAAGTTTTAATTTTGCGCTTTTGCTTGCTAAACAGGCTGAAAATTCCAACGCACCTATAAATAAATTCAGCTAGAAATTTGCCACCAGGCATCATGCTCAACTTAGTGTGATTTATTGTCTCCTCTAAATTTAGGCGCTGACCTGTTAGTAGTACATATGTTTTTTGTCAATCAAGTCCCAAAGGTGCAAAAAAAATGTTTTTGTAACACTTTGTCTAGATGATTGCATATGGGAATTATCTTTAGAGTTGCCTATCTAGTCAGCTTGTCCTACAAATAAATCCGATCTTAAAGACCGTCGGCCTTGAGCCATATTTGATACACGTAAACTAATACTTTTTACACAAAAAACGATGTGAACTGATAATGTAGCGCTCGATGATCAACTGCTTGAAGAGGCCTTTCGGTTAACGAATGTACGCACTAAGAAGGACCTGATGCATCTTGTACTCAAGTCCTCATTAAAAGCCAGAAAAAATATGATTTGCTGGATTGAAGGTGCAGATTTTCTTCTTTTCAGACAACTGCTAGATTTTAATGCTGTATGAAAGGCCAGTACAATGGGCGAAGACCTTAGCTTCGCTCCAATGTCATCCCTCCCATCACCCACCCAACAACTCATCCGTGCTGCCCAGGATGACAATGTCATTGAACTTTGGCTCTCTCGGGTTAATCTTCGCTCCCGCCAGACCTATCACACCACTATTCGTCAATTTCAGCTTCATTTTGAGTTTGCGCCGCTCCACCGGATTACCCTCGAAGACCTCATTCAGTGGCAACAAATGCTCTCTCTCCGCTACAGCCAAAATACCCAACGCAGCAAAGTTTCGATTATTAAAAGTCTCTTCAATTTTGCCCACCGGGCTGGCTATCTACAGATTAATCCGGTGGTGCTCTTGAAAACCCCCAATGCTCACCCTTGTCTCCATGAACGGATTTTGACTAAATCCCAGGTGGAGGCTATGGTGCTCCATGCGGACAGCGATCGCAATGAGTTGATTGCCCAGACTTTATATACTCTCGGTCTACGGGTCAGTGAGTTGGTGGAGATGAAATGGTCAGATTTCAGCCCAACGGACACAGGGATGCGCCTCCGGGTCATTGGTAAGGGCAATAAGCAGCGGCACATCAATATCCCGGACCATCTCTATCAATATTTACAGCGATTGCGGGGGGATTCTCCCTATGTGTTTCGCTCGCGTCAAGGGCCACAGTTGACACGGCAACAGGTCTACAACATCATCAAAAGTTTAGGCGATCGCCTCAATATCAGACTTTCGCCCCACTACTTGCGCCATAGCCATGCTACCCATAGCCTTGCGGGGGGATGTCCTCTCAAGCTCCTCAGTGACAACCTCGGTCACAGCAACATCAGTGTCACCTCCAATTATCTCCATGCCAATGAAACCGATGGCAGTGCCAATTACCTCCCCGCCATGGGTGGACTCAATTCCGCTTGATTTTGAGAAATGCGCTGCGGAATATGGCATCGTCTAATCAGTCGTTCATAATAGAGGCAGACGTCCTGTGCTATGGAGTCAGCGGCCATGGTTTCTCCCCCGATGTCCTGGGGTAAATTTGCCGCTTATATGAACTAGCCCCATTACGTATATCGCAGTTCGTCAGAAAAGAGCATCAGGCGCGATGAGTCCAACTGCACAGACCAGGGCAGTTGGCGATGCCGTAAAATTTCCCATTTCTCTTTGAAAACTTCTGCCTGTAAATGGTAGTCGTCTGTATTGATGGGTGGTGATCCTAGTTTTAGGTAGATAGTCATGCGATGGGGGGTTTCGCTAGTCCAAACAACCCAACCTGGAAATGTGTTGACTGGGGGATGGGGTTGCTCAGAAGTATCGAGGAAGGTAATTTGATGGGCGCGAATTCCGATGTGAGTTTGTAAAGGAGAAACGGGATCAGTGGTTTTGAGGGTGCAGCCCCAGTCTAGGGCGCGGAGCGTGTGGCGATCGGTGGGTTGAATTCGGGAGTAATTTTTGCAGCCAGTCAGTCGGGCAACGGTGAGGGTGCTGGGGCGATCAAAAATGGCTTGCTTATCTCCTGCTGCCACGACTTTCCCCTGGTCAAGGACGAGTAATTGCTGACACACTCGATAGGCTTCTTCTAAATTATGACTGACGAAAAGGGTGACTCCTTTGTAGTTAGAGAGGGTTTTGAGCAGTTGCTTTTCCAGTTCATTGCGGAGATGGGTATCTAGGGCAGAAAAGGGCTCATCTAATAGCAATACATCGGGTTCCGGCGCTAGGGCTCTCGCCAGGGCGACGCGCTGTTGCTGCCCACCGGATAACTGACGGGGATAGCGATCGCCCATCTCGTCTAAATGTACCAACCTCAACTGCTCCTGAACCCGCCGCGATCGCTGCTTGGCAGGGAGATGCTGTAAACCAAAGGCAACGTTTTGGGCTACTGTCAGATGAGGAAACAGGGCATAGTTTTGAAAGACTAAGCCCACCTTGCGCTGATGACTCGGTAAATTAATACCCCGTTTGGAGTCAAATAAAGTTCGACCATTAAGGATAATTTGTCCCTGGGTTGGGGTCTCTATACCTGCAATACAACGGAGCATCATGCTTTTACCAGAACCCGATGCCCCCAACAGCCCTAGGGTTCCCTGCTGAGCTTCAAAAGCAATATTGAGGGTGAATTGTGCCAACTGCCTTTGAATATTTACGCTTATGCTTGGCGTCGATACCTGTTGATTTGAACCAAAAAATAGACCATTTTTGCTTGTTTCTTGGGGTGAAATGACTAATTGATTTCTCCCTTCTTGGGGATGAGATCGTCGGCCTTGATCACATCCCTGCCAAATATTGGTCGCCACAATGCCAGACCATGAAATTACTAAAATAACACCAACCCATAGCCACGCCTCGCCCATGGCCCCTGCTTCTACGGCAAAATAAATGGCCATCGGGATCGTCTGGGTTTGACCAGGAATATTCCCAGCCAACATCAAGGTGGCGCCAAATTCCCCCAAGGAACGGGCAAAGGCCAGGGTTGTACCAGCCAAAATCCCGGGCATAGAAAGGGGCAATAAAACTCGCCAAAAAATAGATCCTCTAGAAGCTCCGAGGGTTTGGGCGACCTGTAGAAGATGGCGATCAACTTGCTCAAAGGCGCCCAATGTTGTTTTGTACATTAGGGGGAAAGACACAATGGTCGCCGTCACTACGGCCGCATACCAGGTAAAAACAATTGTGAAATCAAACTGGGCGCTTAGTTTCCCCAAAGGGCCATTATTGCCAAATAATAACAACAGCAAAAAGCCAACCACGGTGGGTGGGAGGATCAAGGGGGCAATAAAAATGTTCTCAATAAGTGATTTCCAACGTTGGCGATCGCCTAACATCCAGTAGGCTGCCCCAATCCCTAAAATAAACGTCACAACAGTGGCAAGTCCTGCTGTTTTGAGAGAAATCCAGAGGGGAGTTAAGTCAGTGACCATAAATATGTAATGCAGTTGACAGAGGCAGCCTAGGACGCAGCAGGGCCAAAACCATATTCACTAAACATCCCTTGCACTTCTGGGCTTGTCAGGAATTGTCCGTAGGTGCGCGCCGCTTGGGGATGACGACTCGCCGCAATCACGGCGATCGGGTAAACAATCGGGGTATGCAAGTGTGGGGCCGCGGTGGTAACAGTCCTCACCCGGTCTGAAATTCGAGCATCCGTAGCATAAACAATCCCCGCATCTGCATTACCACTCTCGACCGTGCCCAAGACATTCCGCACCGAATTGCCGTACACCAACTTAGGACGTAACTGCTCCAAAATATCTAAATCCTGAAACACTTCCTCGGCATATTGTCCAGCCGGAACGCTGCGTGGCTCACCTATCGAAATACGATTCACCGCAGGATCACTAAGGTGCTGAAACTCTCTAATGCCCAAAGTTGAATCACGGGGAACAACCAATGCCAGGCTATTCGTGAGTAAATTACGGCGGGTATCATTGATGATCAAATTCTTTTCCTGCAGGGCATCCATTTGTTTAGAGGCAGCAGCAATAAACAGGTCCGCAGAAGCACCTTGCTCAATTTGTCGTTGCAATGTTCCAGAAGCTGCAAAATTATAATTTACTTGAATATTTGGGTGAGCTGATTCAAATTTGAGATCTAAGGCTCCAATGACATCTTGCAAACTAGCTGCAGCAGAGACCGTAAGGGTAATTAGCTCCGTAGAAGGTGAGACAGCCGTGACTACATGAGAAGAAGGTTGATTGACCCTAGATATACCCCAGGCAGCTAAAAAACTCAGCAGGGCTAGAACCCAAAACCATTGCCTGATCGCTCCCATGCTTAATTTAGATTTATATCTGCTAATAACATTACGCAAATATATCAGCATGACGCCAATAAGGTGACATGCTTCTAACTCCGATGCTTATTCGGTATACAAAGCTAGGTTTATGGTTTCCTAAATTCTACAGCTGCTAAATTATCAGCTATCGCAGTAAAGTTTGGGTGATGTAAGGCAATTTCACCCAAAATGAGTGAACCAACCAAAATAAATAGAATGCCCATGCCCCGTTCTAAACGCTTTGCGGAGAGGTAATTTGCGACGAGTGAGCCGAGTTGTGCACCAATGAGTACCCCTGGGACAGTGAAAATGACAAGGCTAAAAACGGTGCTGAGGGAATCTCCGCCTGCTTGGAAAAATTGCATCACATGACCGATGGAAGCGAGAACGGCAGTAATAGCGACGATAAAAACGCTGGTGGCAACGGCGACTTTACTAGGAATGCGACAGCGTTGGATGAGAAAATAACCGTTCATTTGTCCTAGTCCGGTGGAAACCATGCCGAGAAACAATGCGCCGATCCCTGATAGTAAACGTCCTTCGAGGGGGTTACGGATGGTGTAGAAGAATTCTTCGCCCGCTTGGGATGTGAGTTGGGTCTGGGTTTCTGGGGGATTTTGATCAACTGGAATTTGGTTTTCGGGCTCGGGGCGTAAAAAACTGATGGCGATCGCCAATAACCCCACTCCTAAAATTCCTTTCATCAAATTGGTTGGGATAATTTGTGCCAACCAAGTACCGAAGAGGGCGATCGGAATGGTGATTAGGAGGAGCGATCGCCCCAAACGATAGTCAATTAAACCTTTCTGCATATAGGCATAGAGACCGCTAGAAAAACCAAAGGCTTCGGTGATCAGTCCTGTACCAATCGCAATGTCAGTCGGTAATCCTAAACCAAGAATGAAAAGAGGTGTAAAAAAGGTAGCGCCCTCGACTCCGGATGCCATGGCGATCGTGGCGATCATCACAGAAACAGGAAACATAAACCAATAGTCAAAAGCCATTTGTTACTCCAAAAGACAAGCCAAGCAAAAGAATTGCGCTGGACAAAAACGACTTACTTAATAAAAGTTAATCATTTCAGGCGCAAGGTACAGTCGTCAAATCAGGAATCACGCGTGAGATGGGAATCTCTACCAAAGTTAGCTTTCTAATGACTAATTCCGGCGATCGCCCCTAGTCTTTCCCCTAACCCCGATTTAAACTAAAGCCTGCTCGAGCAAATCTGGATTCTCCTCAAGTTGTTTTGGAAAATTGGCGATCGCCACAATGACTCCGGCAAAATTCTCTCAAAATTCCGACCAGAAGCAATCTGCTTCCGATAGTAGCGATTTTGCCTCCGTCAGAAAAAAACCTCCAGAGGTGCGTCAGGTGTGGGGAAATTTTCTCTTAATCACCAGCAGGTAATCGATAACAGATGCTTGGTTATTTCTATTTGTGTGGTAGGAACTCGGTGCAAGTATGCTGGTTTTTCAATGACTGTCTGTTCTCTGTTTGTTGGGTTTTCTCAATAAGCTCTAATAATTCACTGATTATTGCCAATAGAATTATTTTCGCCTGCTGGGACTTTAGCAAAGCACCACCAAATCCCCAGTAGAGAACCAACACTGAGCCATCAGAATCAATTACAAACAAGCGTACTGATTTAATTTGCTTCCTTTGCTAGTTTTTTTGCTGTCCCATATTTGAAGTTGCCACAAAAAAGACCCCGCAGTGGGGGTCATGAATGAATGAGCCATGCTCAGAATTTACCAAGGGAAGTTGATTCTTCCCTGAGGAGACTATTCATTGTCAGGCGGGGAGCTCTCCAATAGCGGTGCTGATTCCTCTGGCTGTATGGAGATATCGGAAACATCTAAAGTTTCGTCTCCATACAGGGCGGCATCAAATCTCCGCTGAAATTCCTCGGAACACCCAATCTCATTCATCCGTTTCCAGAAGGAGCTAACAATAATTTGACGGGCTACAGCCTGTTGTTCCTTGATGATGCCTGGGGTCTCTTCTATGACCTGGTCGGCATAGAGCTTCGATTCTTGTTTCAGAAAATCCGTAACTTTAGGCTCTAGCACTACAGATTTAATGGGTTGATGGGTGACCAAGGAGATCGCTTGTTTGTAGGTTTTATTCTCCTGGCGCACGAAATGCCAGACCTGCTCCAGTAAGGCTGTCTGTTTTAGCGTAAATACCTCTGTGTTGGGGTCAATTGCTAAAGCCCGTAATACCTCATTAAGCTTTGCCATCGATGTTTTGTACTGGCTGATGATGTCTTGTTTATTCATGGGTCAATTGCCTCAAAAGGTGTCCTTCGCAGATAGGTTGAAATTGAAATGGGATTCCTCATTGGCGTCATCTTCATCCCCATCGAGTTCTTCAAATCGTGCCAATGTCCGTGGCTCTGTTGCTGAAGCTAAATCTGACGATTGTTTAGAAAGGCTATTCACCAGAGCGGTCAGTTGGTTGATTTCCTGGGATAGTCGCCGGATTGATAGTTCCGCCTGACGCTTAATCTGTTTTGGTGTAGCGCCTTGTTTTTGGAGGATGCGGGGATAATGCAAAATCAGGAGGGCGTCTGCTAGTTCTTTTTGTAGGCTCTGGCCCTCGCTCTGTTTTAGGTCTTCTAGGATCTGCCGCAGGGGACTATTTGCCTCACTGCGAAAAAAGTGTTGTTTGCTCATTTTTTTCATTGCTTCTATTTTTTATAGGCTGTGTAAAAGTCCGTAACCATCCACCAAACGACAGGCCATTACCCGGTCTTTGATGCCTGATTTCACCAGTCCCCGCACTAGATGATTAGCCCAACTCACCTTTCCTGATAGATGACTGGTAATTTCCTGCTTCAGGAGGAGTGCTGCGCCGCCACCACACACCACATAGTCCACAGGTTTTTGTTCTGCCAGAAAGTCCTGGATTTGTTGCCAGTAGAGGGGAAGGCATACTTCCATGGCCTGGTGCACTGCTCTATCGTGATGCTTACCTGTGAAAATCATTTCGGCCAGGGTAATTTCATCTTTATGGCCTGTGCGACGCTGCATTTCTTGCACAAGCCAACGAAAGCCGAGGTTATTGGTCACTGATTCCGATACTAGGGGAGAACCTTTGTCGGTCACTAGCCATGAGGCATTGCGATGGCCAATCACCAGCACTGCCACCCGTCCTGACCGGGGATTAATTTTGCTTGGTAATCCCTGGAGAAAGAGTCCTGCCCCCTCTGGACAGATGGTGATTTCATTGATGTCTAATGAGAGCAATCGCCCACAGTATTCAAACTGCTCCTGGGCTGCCATGAGATTCTCTTCTAGGCGGTCTTTTGTGACATATTCATCCAAGGGCAATAGAATCCCTAGGTCTATGGTTGGTGATTCCTGAAGCTGGGTTTGGATATGGGATAGGACTCCCAGAATTTTGTACAGAGCCTTGATGTATTTCAGGTCATTGTTGCGCACAGCAGAACCCTGAAACTTCTTGGCACCAGCACCCAGGAGATAGCAGGCATCGCCATGGGATACCCAAGCATTTTCCACATGGGTATACCCCATCATCCACCCAGAGGATCTCGGGTAGTCTGGAGGCACTGCTGCGCAATAGGGGGACATCACAAAACATTGGCTAGAAGCATTCTCTAGGCAATAGGCCACCTTCGTGGCACTACTACCGGGGTCAATCACAATTTTGAGTTTGGACATAATTTTTTCCTCCTACTGATGAAGAGGAAATGCCCCAGAAAGAACGGATAAAACACGGATAAAAGCCCGCATTTTGTTACACAACTTCACTAAAGGTGTTTTAAGTCGTCCGATATTCGACGGTTTTTTGTTTCGGCTCAGCCCTTTTCATAAAAAAATGGCGGACACCGATTCAAGTTTGAAAAGTAAGTTTGTATTACTGTTGGGGCTGATGTTTGATTATTGGCTCTCTGTTGGCGGTTTGGTGTTGCTTTGCTAAAACTCCAGGGAATAAAAATTTCTGCCATTGGCGATAACAGTCGGATTCATCTGACTTGTTGAGAAAAGCCACCAGACAGAGGGCAAGTAATCACTGAATGGGTAGCACAGCCTCATCAGGTCTCCACCCAAGCACCACAAGATGCTCATCAGCCACTGCCGCTGAGTTACGAGTCATGGAGAGGAAATTTCCCCACACCTTATACACCTCTGGAAGTTTTTTTTGACGGGGCACAATATCCATAGTCGGCAGCACATTTCCTCTGGTCGGAATTTTGAAAGGATTTTTGAGATGTTGAAACTTTTGAGGGTAAGTCCAGCAAAAACGAGCGGCGATCATAAGAACAATGATTACGCCAAGGAAGAACAAATGAAATTTTTGGAGTGGTGCAGTGGTTAGACCAGTGCCGCAACTTTCTTGGCTTTTTGAGATTGGTGCTTCGAGTTAAACTCCATCGTGTGGGCTGCAACTTCGATTAGCTCTGACTCAATGTCTAGCCCCTTGACGTCTCGTAGCCAGATCAAAACCTCTGCAAAATGCCATAGATCGCGCTGACCTTGATATACGGGAATAGGGCCACTCTCGTCAGCTATTGCCAGATGCTGTCTAATATTTTGGCGACTGCATCCGAGAATAGCGGCAATGTCTGAAACTCCGACTAGATCTGGACCAACCCCAATCAGTACGGCTCCGGGAATAGCGCTTTTAACATCTCTAACTGCAGATTTGATGGCCGCCTCTAAAGATTCAGATTCTCGGCTAAAGTCAGCTCCTATAAACCCGTTGCGCCCAGTACCGATCATTGCATCATCGCAGCCTGCTTCAAATAGTGCGTCTAAGTATTGCTCAGGGTTGGTGTTCACACCAGGGAGCCTGAAAGATAGTTCAAAGTTGTAGCATTTCACGGTTTTAGTCCTCCAATGCCTCTTTATCTTGATTGCCATCGCAGCCATCAACCCGTTTCCGAATATTTCTGGCATGCCCTTGGGGATTTTTGGGCGTAGACCAAATCTAGTAGAGGCAGGCAGCGGGCATTTTTTTGGGAAGCTGCTGTGTCCAGACAATAGGGGTTGTCACCCGCCTCTACTTTCTAGCCTTTAGATTCTACATACTGCAATGCCTCTTCAATTTCTTTATTAGGATGCCGTTATCTTTCCATGCTTCACTTGTAAGATAAAGATTGTTTTTTGGTTGTCAACTGACAAGTAAATTTATTGTCGTCCGATAAGCAAGTTAGATTCTTCTTAAGCCATACCAACCACTTAATCTAAAATCAGGCCTTTATGTAGATGATTCGATTTATAAATCCTTAGCGTGCGATTTTTTCCGTTTTATGGCGTGACCCCTAAAAGGTAGATTGGTATTACTGTTGGGGCTGGTGTTTGATTACTGGCTCTCTGTTGGCGGTTTAGTGCTGCTTTGCTAAAACCCCAGAAAATAAAAATCCCTGCCATTGGCGATAACAGTCGGATTCATCTGACTTGTTGCGAAAACCCACCAGGCTGAGGGCAAGCAATCACTGGAGGGTTAGCACAGTCTCATCAGGTCTCCACTCGACCATCACACAATGCTCATCAGCCACTGCCGCTGAGTTACGGGTCATGAAGAGGCAATTTCCCCACACCAGAAGAATATTCTCGTGATTGGTTCTGGTTTTTCTTTCCACAACTTGAAAGCATTCTTTGCTACCACGACAAAGGAATCTCAGACACTCAATCAGGCTTTTGATGAAATCTATATGAGAAAATATCTTTGCTAAGATAATTTTTTAATGAATGTCAGGCTCTATTTGAATCACTTTTAAAGTATCATCATTAATAAAAATTATTCAAACAACACAAAAAGTGTATCTCCTAATGCCTATAGTTCTAGTCGAGATTTTTATTGTCTTTCTATTAATTGTTGCTAATGGTGTTTTTTCAGGCTCTGAAATAGCAATTATCTCAGCACGTAAAACCCGACTAGGGAAGTTAGCAGAAAAAGGAGATTACCAAGCAGGGAAAGCTTTAAAATTAGCAAATTCTCCTAATGATTTTTTATCGGCAGTGCAAATTGGCATTACTTTGATTGGCATTTTAAGTGGTGCTTTTGGGAGTGCAACTCTCTCTGAAAGATTAGAGCCTATTTTTGCGAAGATATCTATACTAGAGCCATATAGTGAAACTTTAAGTGTTGCTATTATTGTCTCTATAATTACTTATTTGTCTCTTGTCGTTGGGGAATTATTACCTAAACGAATCGCTCTTAACTCTCCTGAAAAAATTGCTTGTGCGACTGCTCCTTTGATGACTTTTTTGTCAAAGATAACAACTCCATTAATCTATCTTTTGAGTTTCTCCACAGAAACATTATTAAAAGTATTTGGAATTAAAACGATAAATGAGCCCAATATCACTGAAGAAGAAATCCAAATTTTAATTCGACAGGGAGCTGCTTCTGGTATTTTTGAGGAAGCAGAACATAATATTGTTGAAAGAGTTTTTTGTCTTGGTGATTATCCTATTCAAGCAATGATGACACCAAGATTAGAGGTAGTTTGGTTAGATATTAATGATGCCTTCGAGGATAATCTGCAGAAGGTCATCGAAAGTAATTATTCACGCTTTCCTGTAGGTCAAGGCACCCTAGATGAATGTATGGGCTTTGTCCGTGGTAAAAACTTATTAATGGCTAAGTTATCTGGAGAAGTTACAAGCCTTGATCCCTTTATTCAGCAGCCTTTATTTCTCCCAGAGATAGCAAAGGTATTAAGTGTTATCAAAGATTTTCAAGAGACCGGAATTCACATTGCTGTTGTCACAAATGAATATGGTGGTGTTGAAGGAATTGTCACTCTAAACGATTTAATGGAAGCTATGGTCGGCGATTTACCTTCCATAGAGCACCATGAAGAACCTCTGATTATTCAACGGGAAGATGGTTCTTGGCTTTTAGATGGCTCGTTGGATGTTAGCGAACTTAGGGTTCTTTTCGGGCAAGATTTTTTACCGGAAAATACTAAATTCTATACTGTTGCTGGTTTTATGATTCATTTTCTTGAACATATTCCCCAGTCTGGTGAATATTTTGAATGGAAGTCCTTACGTTTCGAAGTGGTTGATATGGATGGGGCGAGGATTGATAAGGTTTTAGCTAAAGCTCTTTCATCATCAGATGATGCATCTAAGGAGAATATAGATAACTTTTAAATGAAAAAAATACTTTGAATTTTAGATTGTATTCAAATATAAAATTAACTATTTTATGCTGCTAGAGCAGATAATTATTCCGTCCAGCCGTTGGCTTGGGGGTTAACTTGGGTAAGGTCGAGTTAGGCCGGATCATCTTCCTGCACAATTCGTTGCAGCTCTTCAGGATCATTGAGAGCCTATTTGGCTTGTTAAGCTAGCCAGTGAATTTACTCGTGCTGTTGCGGTTGGTAGTCCCCGAGAGTTTACTCAGGTTGGCAAAAAAAAGGATATGGCAGATTACAGGGGCTGAAATGTCAGTCCTGCAAATTGGCTTAGGCGCTGGATAAGGTGTTCTTGGCAGAGGGATGCGGGTGTCCAAAATCCTCCTTTTTGGTCTGTAATATCTTTTGCTAAACAGAGCCCAGCCTGGGCCAACAGTTTGGCGGTAGAACCATAGCCGGGGTCGCGATCGCCTGTTACTTGAATAACCATTGTTTTGCCGGAAGCGGTTTCGCCCCAAAAGCGCAAATCATAAAAACCTTGCTCTTGCTCGGTTTCACTCGGGCCTTCACCAGGGGCAGGGATAAATTTTTTCAGTAAATTAGGGGCGATCGCCGCCGCGCCAACAAAAACATCGAGGGCAAATTTTAAGCCATAAGCCTTAAGACAACCAGAGACATTGGTGCCTGTGAGAATTGCTTCGCTGTATCGGAAATCCTGGCCGTATTGCCAGCCCTGTAAAGCATTGGAGCGCAGGACAATGGGGACATTAATGCCCGCCATTACAAAGGGGGTGAGCCATTCCCCAAAACTATAATCTATCTGGACCGGCATTAGAGTGGCTGGATGATTCCGTTGTGCCTCCGCCCCATCGCACAAAATATAGGGATTCCCCAAAGCAGTCTTGAGGGCTGGATCAGCAATCGCCTCCTGGAGGAGATTGATGCCACTGGCTAGTGTTCCTCCAGATATTCCCCCCCGGATATCTTTGAGCCTCATTTTGACGGTGGTGCAATATTCTCCAAACTGTTTCTGGGCTTGCTGCTGGAGGTAGAAAACCCCTAAATCTGAGGGAATCGAATCAAAACCACAACAATGCACAATCCTGGCCCCAGAATCTTGGGCGATCGCCTCATACCGATCTAACATCCGCCGTATCCATTGCACTTCTCCCGTCAAATCACAGTAATCGGTGCCGGTCATCGCACAGGTTTTGACGAGCATTTCCCCATAGAGGGCATAGGGGCCCGCTGTGGTCATAATTACCTTGGTTTTTTCACATAAAGCCTGGGCCTGGGCGGCATCAGTGATGTCTACCACTAACAGCTCCAGGTCTTGGGCCGCTGACCCTAGAGAATTTTTAAGAGCCATGAGTTTATCGGCAGAACGCCCGGCGATCGCCCAACGAAAATCCTCGACTGCACGATGTTCAAGGAGATAGCGGCAAACAATCTGCCCCACAAATCCCGTAGCGCCAACCAGAACAAGCTCAAAGGTAGTAGACATGGTGAACCTAGACGAACCTATGAAAAAAGAACAAATCAACCTCATCCAGAAAGCACATTTTCGCCGGTTAGCGTACCAGACGGGGATATAGCCTGCCGCAAAGGGTCACTAAAACGGTTGCGCCACCAATGAGGACAGCGAAGTCTGTGAGTAAAC
Organism: Picosynechococcus sp. NKBG15041c; assembly: GCF_055380235.1. Classification (NCBI taxonomy): domain Bacteria; kingdom Bacillati; phylum Cyanobacteriota; class Cyanophyceae; order Chroococcales; family Geminocystaceae; genus Picosynechococcus; species Picosynechococcus sp. NKBG15041c. The sequence continues at coordinate 107,453 of NZ_AP040364.1, read as the reverse complement.
CATAGCTTTCTACAGAGCCGACCAGCATCAGATTGCGTAGGGCATCGACAAGGTAGGTGAGTGGATTCAGCCGCGAGAGGATTTGCAACCATGGCGGCATGATAGAAATCGGATAAATGGCGTTACTAGCAAAGAACAGGGGCATCATCATCAACTGGCCGACACCCATAACCCGTTCGTGGGTTTGCGCCCAACAAGCCACCGATAGGGATAGTGCCGAAAAGAGAATTGCCCCCAGCATCACGGCGATCGCCACGCCCAGGATGGCCATGGGATTCCAGTCCAGGTTAACCCCCAAAAAAATGGCCACTCCATAGACGATAACAAGCTGTGATAGGCATCGCACCCCGGCTCCAATGGCTTTGCCTAGCACCAGAGCTGAGCGGGGAGTCGGACTCACCATTAGCTTGTGCAAGATACCTAAGTCTTTCTCCCAGATGACAAGTAGCCCGGTAAAAATTGACATGAACAAGACACTCTGGGCCAAAATCCCTGGGGTCATAAAATCAATATAAGTCAGATTGCTCGTGGGAATGCCCCGCACCTGGGTGAACACCTGCCCAAAAATGGTCAGCCACAATACTGGCTGAACCGCTCGGGTAAAGAGTTGTACCGGGTCATGGCGGAGCTTGCGGATCTCCAGTTCAGCGGTGACCAGGGTTTTGTGAAAAAATTCGGTTGCGGCAAACTGAATAGGAGTGGGTTTAGCCCAGCCGTTGTGCAGTCCGTCGTGTGGTTGAAGTGTCATGATAGCCTCCGTCTTCTTGGGTGGTGAGATAGTCTCCGGTGTAGTGGATGAATACGTCATCGAGGGTGGCATCTGTCTGGGGAATGCCTGCTTTTAGGGTGGCAGGGGTGCCGATCGCCACCTGTTGTCCCTGATAGAGAATGGCGAGGCGATCGCACAACACATCTGCCTCATCCATAAAATGAGTCGTCAAAAATATAGTGGTGTTGTGATCCTGCCGGAGTTGCAAAATCAAATCCCACATCGCTTTGCGCGCCACCGGATCAAGCCCCACAGTGGGTTCATCTAAAAACAACACTGGCGGCTGATGCAGAGTCGCCTGGGCAATTTCGAGGCGACGAATCATCCCGCCTGAATAGGTATTCACCAAGCGGTGAGCCACGGTATCTAAGCCCACATAATGCAGTGCCGTCCGGATCCGCTCTAGGCGCTGGCGACGGCGCACCCCATAGAGTTTGGCTAAGACCAGCATATTTTCATAGCCGGTCAGGGTGCCATCTACCGAGAGGGCCTGGGGCACATAGCCAATCCGCCGTTGTACTTCCATCGGCTGATGTTGGATGTTGTAGCCGGCGACCGTCGCCTGTCCTGAACTGGAGGGCAACAGCGTTGTCAGCATTTTAATCAGGGTGCTTTTGCCAGCACCATTGGGCCCGAGGAGGCCAAAGACTTCCCCTGGTTCAACGGACAAACTCAGAGCATTCACAGCGGCTCTGGGGCCAAAGCATTTGGTTAAATTTTGGGTAGTGATGACAGACATGGGAGGAGTGAGTAAGTAAATAGGCGTAGGGTCTGTAACTTGGGGAGTAAGGGAAGGAGTCTCATCGTTAGTTATTGCTTGAGCTACCCTCCGGCAAAAACATCTTCTAAAATGGCAAGTCCTTGCATCACCTGGGTTGCCTGGTCTGCCGATAATGCCTCCAGGCGCTGGGTGACGCTGGTGAGCGTGGCCCCATATACGCGCTCTAATTCAGCGCTGCCATGGCTAGTCAAACTCAGAATGATTCGCCGCCGTTCCTGGGGATCTTGCTGACGTTGGACCAGATTGCGTTGGACAAGCCGCTCCACCATGGCCGACATCGTCGGACGGGTCACATCTAGATAGTCAGCTACTTCCGATAGGGAGGCTTGGGGTTGCCGATTGAGAAAGTACAGCACGCGGAGCTGCGATAGGGAAAAGTGGGGTTGACCATGGGCGCGGAGTTCGGCCCGTAAAAAGCGGGTGACTACTGGAATGACGGTCATCAGGCTAGCGCCACAAAGGGATGAAGCAGAGACTTGAGTATCCATCTTGGGGATAGATTGTGACACTAATAGTTAGGTTAGCTAACCATTAGTGTAGCGCAACTTTTGCGGATTGACCCCTCAATGCAGATGGGTGTGGCGATCGCTTACCATGCTGTGTTGTGCTCATGCTCGACATACATCAGGTTCACGATTTGATAATTGTTTGAAAAAGCGGCTGCTATGGGTAGTCACTTGGGGAATATGACTTGATTTCTCAGACCACATTCGATGTTTTAAAATGATTTGAATTTGATGTATAAAATATGTTTAAAACTAATGGTAATACTGGTTAGCTTATAGTTTTACTTTAATCGGATTTCAAGACATAACCAATACTCCGGACAGTATGAATAATTCTTTTGATATTATGTGATTCTAATTTAAGTCTAAGAGCTCGTATATACACTTCAATGACATTTGACTCTCCGATAAAATCATAACCCCAAACCTTTTCAAGAATTTGTTCTCTCGTTAAAACTTGTCTGGGATGGCGCATAAGTAGTTCTAGTAAATCAAATTCTTTAGCGGTCAGTTGAATCAAGTGCTGAGCACGATATACTTCACGGGTAATGCCATTTAGGGTCAGGTCTTCAAATTCTAATTGATCGACTATCTCGCGACGGGCGCGGCGTAGGTGAGCATTGACACGAGCTAATAATTCTTCGATACTAAAAGGCTTTGTCACATAATCATCAGCACCAGCATTCAACCCAGAAACGCGGTCAGAAATTTCGTCTTTAGCAGTCAGAAGAATAATTGGAAGTTCTATGCTACTAGAACGAAGCCTGAGGCAAAGATCGATGCCCGATAATCCTGGCATTAACCAATCAAAAATAAGTAAGTCATAATTATTTTCTCGAACAAAATTTAGGGCATCAATGCCATTGTGGGCGATGGTGACGTTATAACCTTCTAGGATTAATTCAGAGGAAATGAGAGCGGCTAGTTTTCTGTCATCTTCAGCAATAAGAATTTGATGGGGCATGGTCAAAGGATTAGATATATGGCTTGGTTATTTGGATTTGGTAATGTTACTGAGCTCTAGGTTTACCTTGCCAGAGGGGAAAGGAAATGGTGAAGCAGCTTCCTTTTTGAGGTTGGGAACGCAGACTGATTTTACCGCCCATGCCTTCAACTAAACTTTTGGCGATCGCCAATCCCAACCCTGTCCCATCACGGGAGCGGGTCATTGTCTCATCCACCCGATAAAACCTTTCAAAAATTCGTCCTTGGTGGCTGAGAGGAATCCCAATCCCGTAATCAATAACATTGATCTGCGCTGCTGGGGGAGCAATGTCGAGATCAATCTCTACAATTTGATCGGCCTCAGAATACTTAATGGCGTTATCAATTAGATTTAACATTACCTGTTGAAGGCGGTCTTGATCTGCGTAAATAATCACATCTTCCGGGGGGGTTGTAAGCTGGATGCACCGCTGGCTGACCTGTTCTGCCATGATGATGATTTCTTCTAGGAAAGTATTAAGCATAATGGGCTGGTGTCGAAAATGGAGGTGCCCCCCATCGGCCCGGGCTAGATCAAGAAGGTCTTGGAGCATACGAATGGTATGGGCCGTTTCAGTGGCAGCGATGGCGATCGCCTGTTGTTGATATTCATTTAAATCATTATTGCGACGGAGGAGACTTTGGAGATAACCTTCAACAATCGCTAGAGGTGTTCTTAATTCATGGGAGACATTACCGACAAATTGTCGTTGATTTTCCCAAGCACTTGAAAGGCGAGACAACATCTCATTGAAAACCTGGGCAAGACCGAGGATTTCGTCGGGTGCTTGATGTAGCTCTAAGCGAGCACCCTGGAGATCGTCAGCAGAGATAGCCTGGGCCACAGTACTCATTTGGGCGAGGGGCTTGGTCACTTTTTGAATACGGTGGATAATTGCCCCAATCAACAAAATAATAGTTCCCACACTGACTAAACGCAGACGCCAAAGACTGATGTAGAGTTTTTCGAGGTCAGCGGTGATATCTTGGGAAAGGTACAGTTGTCCTACAGTTTCTCCATCTACTTCAAGGGGACTGACACAAAGAATAATTTGGCGATCGCCAACATGGACGATTTGAGGTGCCATTGTCTTGAGGTCAAAAGCCATCATTTCTGGAACCTGAGCAACAAATTTAGCTGTTTCTGCCGATTGAGTTAACAATCGACCATCAGGATTTTTTACCCAAGCCATAACCTCTGCAGTGGTAACCCGCTGGAGGGTACGCACCAAACCAGTCTCCACCGTTTCCATTTCGCTATAAAGTTCCAGTTGCTCTGGGAAACGTGAGGCGATGTAATCTAAGGTTTGTTTATGGGCTGCCACAAGATTTTGTTCCATCTGCCAACCAGCCCAAATCGCCACAATCCCAAGGCCACAAACTGACAGGGCAACTAGCTCAAAGGTGAGACGAAATTGCAGAGAACTGGTCGAAAATTGAAAGCGTTTACATTGTTGGGCGATCGCCCGCTTGAGTGTAAAAAACCCCATTCATCTTTTATCCTGAAAATTCTAGAAATTGGTGGCTGTACCATTGGTTAAATCAAACTCAAAACGCTGATCGTAGTCCGTTTCCCCGTAGATGTTAAAACTGACCGTTGGCTCATCTCCCAGTGCTTCAACCTGATGTATTGTATCTGGCATAAAACCAATTAAATCTCCGGCATCCAAAACCTGTCTACCGGCAGTCACCAGTTGATTAGGATCAGCAGGCGATCGCCCCCAAAATCGATTTTCTTCCTGCCCTCGTAATAAAGCAACTAAGCCCCAACACCCATGGTTATGAATCGGCGAAACCTGTTGGGGATGCCAAGCCACCAATTGCACCGTTAAAGGAAAATCTGGTTCATCATACAAAATTTCTACCGCCCAGCCCGTATCAGGATTTGGTGCAATCGGAAAATATTGCAGCCAAGCTGAATCTGCTAAAAAACAACGCACCAGGGGATATATCGCCTCTAATCGTTGCTGATCATCTAATGTATGGCTTAATAAATCTTCTAAATCCGTCAGTAAACGATAGAGTCGATAAGGTCGTGGTGTTGTCCGTGGGAAGTGTGTAACCGTTGGCCATAGCTCCTGTGTACCCCCATGATCAACAAACCAGTTACACTCAGTCATATTTTTTGTCCAAATAATACTAATAAACTTAAAAAAATCTTTCCTTTAGATTGCCACAGTTTCCTGAAAAATAACTGATTAAAATCTGAAGTCTATCTAAAGTTAATTCTGATTTTTTTTAGGATTTTTCTAGTTTTCTTTCATCTGCATTTCATTTTTCCTCAGTTTAATAGGGCCAAGCCAAACAAAAACAAATCCCCATCAGGAATTAAAGCTAATGAAAATTCGCTATGCAGCAGTCCTTATTTCTGTTTCTCTCTTAAGCCTTGGAGCAGCCACTGGATGTTCAGTCAGTCAAAATCCTTGTGCTAGCAAGACAGAAATAGCTAACCCTTGCGCTGCAAAAGAAGATCCTTGTGCATCCAAAGCCAACCCTTGCGCTGCAAAAGAAGATCCTTGTGCATCCAAAGCTAATCCTTGTGCTGCAAAAGAAGATCCCTGTGCATCTAAAGCCAATCCTTGTGCATCTAAAACTAATTAGTCGACAATTTTAATTTAGCTTAAACAAAATCATGGAACAAACTAAACGCATTTCCCTTTCACTTTTGTGTTTAAGACTAAGCATTTTTCTTGTCATGCTAGTCTGGGCCTTGGACAAAATTGTTAATCCAGACCATGCCCGAGCCGTTTTTGAGAACTTTTATTTTGTTGCAGGCTTAAATAATAGCATCTTACTCTTAATTGGCCTTGGACAATTGCTTGTTATTTTAAGCTTTGTAATTGGTTTTCAAAAACGCTGGAGCTATTTTTTGATGTTATTACTCCATAGTAGTTCGACTGTTATTTCCTTTAAGCAGTATCTAGATCCATTTAATAATCTTCTTTTCTTTGCTGCTTTTCCCATGTTAGCGGCTTGTTTTACTTTGTTTCTCCTGCGAGACTATGACACTCTTTGGACAGTCGACTAAATTTATCATGGCAAAATTTGTCCTGAGAAGCTAAAAAATGAAGAAATTCAGTTACTCAAAATGAACTTAAGGCGACTCAAAAAAAAGTTTCAACAATCCTGGCGGAAAAATTTTACAGGCCTAACCCTCGGTGCTTTTGGTTTTAGCATTTGTTTAGAAATTGCTGCTTTTTCAGCATTTTTTACTGGAGTGGCAGCCGCGATTAGTCCTGATTTAATGATTACTAAAGGATTTTTAAATTCTGGTTTCAATCCCCAAATTTGGCTATTAAATGCTTTGGAATGGATTGATAGTCTCGGTTTCCTAGGGGCGATCGCCTTTATGATGTTGTACATCATTGCGACAGTCGCTTTTTTGCCGGGGTCAGTCCTCACCTTGGGGGCTGGAGTTGTGTTTGGGGTTGCTCTAGGATCGATTTATGTTTTTATTGGAGCAACCCTAGGGGCGATTGCCGCTTTCTTGGTTGGTCGTTATTTTGCCAGGGAATGGGTCAGTCAAGCGATCGCCGAGAACCAAAAATTCAAAGCCATTGATGAAGCTGTGGGTCGAGAAGGTCTGAAAATTGTGTTGTTAACTCGCTTATCACCAATTTTTCCTTTTAACCTATTGAACTATGCCTATGGCGTTACTGGTGTTTCCCTAAAAGATTACATTGTTGGCTCTGTAGGAATGCTTCCGGGCACTCTTATGTATGTTTACATTGGCTCCCTAGCAGGGAACCTAGCAACCCTAGGTGCAGAAGATCAAACCGTTAATCCCATTGCCCAATGGTCGATTCGTATCCTCGGATTTATTGCGACAGTAACTGTGACAATATATATCACAAAAGTTGCTAAGCAGGCACTTAATGAAGCAGTGATCAAATAAAAAATTCAAATTTTTTGTTTTCAGAATTAAATTTGTTAAAAGCTTTAAAATGTAACTTCTAAAGCTTTTTTTGTGACTATTAAAAAGATTTAAGCAAGTGATCGCCAAAACTTAAAGAATCTAGATAAAAAGCATTGTAATTTTTGATTTTCAGCATAGTTTTGTTTAGAAAGTAATAGAGCTGTTTTGCTATTGATTTCCCCTAGGGTCGGGTAAATATGAATTCCTGTCAGAGCAGATATTGGTAGTCGATGGGTCATTGCTAGTACAATTTCTTGAATCAATTCTCCTGCCATGATGCCGACTAGGTGAGCCCCAAGAATTTCTCCATTTTTACGCACAATGATTTTGTTAAAGCCCACCGTAGCATCTTCTGCCTGGGCGCGATCTACCGCTGTAAAAGGTAATTTTAAGACCATAACATCTTTATAACGCTTGCGGGCTTGAGTTTCTGTCATGCCAACTCGAGCAACTTCTGGATCTGTAAAAGTTGCCCAAGGAATGATGCGATAATCAATGCTTTTAAGAAAAATTGGCAGGGGATTCAAAGCATTTTTTAGAACCGTAATCGCTTCATAGCCAGCCACATGGGTAAATTGATAACCACCAATTACATCACCACAGGCATAAATTCGACTATTGGTAGTTTGTAATTTTTCATTAACGATAATGCCCTGTTTGTTATACTCGACCCCAGCCATTTCGAGGTTGAGAGATTCTACATTGGGCCTTCGGCCAGTGGCTAGCAAAATTTCATCGGCGATCGCCACCACCTGGGAATTATTTTCTGTGTAAAGATATTTTTTTCCCTGGACAATTTCAATACGTTTTAAGCGGGCATTTTTGAGAAGCTTAATGCCTTCCTGAGAAAATTGTTGCTCAAGAATAGCCGCTGCATCGGGGTCTTCTTTGGGTAAAAGGCGATCGCTACTGGTAAAGAGTGTCACCGCAGTACCCAAACGATGAAAAGCTTGGCCCAGTTCACAGCCAATTGGCCCTGACCCAATCACCGCCAAAGACTTAGGCTGTTCTGTGAGGGAAAACACCTGTTCATTGGTCATAAAGCCCGCTTCTTGCAGACCTACAACGAGGGGAATCTTGGGGCGAGAACCCGTGGCAATCACAAACGCCCGGGCCGTTAACTGGCGGCCATTCACTAAAAAACGTTTTTCATCTAGGAAATGGCCATCACCAAAAATAACCTCTACTCCCAATTTTTCAAATCGCTCCGGTGAATCATGGGGCTCAATGGTGGCGATCGCTCTTTTCACGTGGCCCATTGCTTCTGCAAAGTTAATTTTTGGGGGTTCTGTGTAGACCCCGACCCGACTACCTTGCTGTACCTGATGGGCAACCTTTGCTGTATGCAAAAAAGATTTACTAGGTACGCAACCAAACCACAGACAATCTCCCCCAAGGCGATCCTTTTCTACCAGAGCCACTTTCGCTTTGAGCTGTGCTGCGGCACTGGCTAGCACTAGACCTCCTGAACCACCGCCAATCACAACAATATCGTAATTTACAGCCATTGTTTTATTTATTTTATTTACTATTCTATTGTGTGCAAAATTGAGTATTTAGCAAAGAAAAATCATAAATTTTTTAAGGGATTTTCAGGGGATTTTCAGAAAGTAAATTACAGGGTCAATTGGGAGTTGTTTCTTCGGTTTATGATTTTTATTGTCTTGATTTTATTGGCTTAAAAAGTTTGATATACGCTGCAATCAGAAATAGAGTCACTCTAAAATATCTACTTATCTAATATGATAATTACTTTTTAATTTAAGTATTACGCTACCCCTAAAAAATGTTTCTGGTGTTCGTGCCATGCCCATCCTCGCTTGTAGCCCAAGTGTGCTGTCACAAACTCCTACATATAGAGAGGCGGACTGTATTTCCTCAACTGAAAAGCAATCGAGGCTGGCTTGTAGCCTCGATTCTGTTGGATTTCTACCAATTCATCAAATAGGGTTAGCCATCTATCCAGCTCTACATCGTCTAGCTTGAGATCCTTAGTTGTCACTCTAAAAAGAGGCCACCCTCGATGTATGCCTAAACCATGTAGGAAGTCTGGTGCTGGATGTACGAGCCCGGACTTGTCAGCATTGTGGGACAGCTCATGACCAGGACATCAACGGGTCAATCAATATCAGAAATGAAGGCTGGCAGATATTGTCGTTGGGAACCAGCGATACTGCCTAGCAAGAGAATGTAAGACAACTCGGCAAAACGTCTGTTTTGTTGGATGCAGTTCCCGCTGAAGCAGGAAGCCCGCGCTCATCACAAGGCGATAGAGCGTCGGGTAGTTCACGCACATAACAATTAGCGAATGCTGTTTATGCTGTTATTGAGAGGCGGTACATTAGTCGGCTGTAAAGGACTGCCCAAGGGGGTCAATTCTCCACTGTTAGGCAAGATAGGCGGCGGACAAGACAAACAAACAGGACCGGGAAAAGGAGGGATAGGTAAGGGAATCGGTTGAGGAATTGGTGTCAAACCAGGTGGCAATGGTAGAGGTAAAGGTCTGGGGAGAGGAATGGGCCGCACAATAGGCGACTGGGGTAAAGGAGAGAAGGAGGACGAAGGGGCTACCTGAGCACTAGTTGGCAATTGAGAAGCCATACTTGCTAGTAAAACAGCAGAAAAGGAAGCAAGCTTAATAACATATTTCATCGTGATAACCTCTGTGTTGTGGTTTGTGGTTTATTTGGTGCTTCCTAGTTGCGGCTCAAAAAAGATATGCACTGTCGAGGGCAGAACAGTAACAAGGAAAAATGTTATGTCAGGGCCTAGCTATGGGATATCGGTTTAATATGACGCTGTCATTGATAACTTTCTGGTGAACCTCAATCCTTGGTGAAATACACATCATGCCTTTACCCATGATGTGTGCCAGGAAGGAACGAACCTGTGAAAAAAGAACAAATTAACCTAATCTAGAAATCCTAAAAGAGACGAATGTAGTCAAAACATTCAAAGTATTGGGTGGCTATGCCTTTGTTATTTACAAGGCCTATTACAGAACATTTAACGTTGCTTCAATTTTTTTAGAATCCTTAAAACTAACTTTTTCTAAACATTTTGTTCGTGATTGTCGAACTCGAGTAACCTTCGTCAAACCTTAGACTGTCAAACTCAAATATCGTCATTACTTGCGTAATATCCAGAAAGTCAAATTTAAAGTTCATTGCATAATTATTATTGAATTTTATTTCTGAAAATTCAATAATAATTATGCCCTATTCTAGTGCCTTCTAAGAGCAAAATAAAATCAGAAACAAGCTCTACAAGCACTAAAAAATCATAGCAATTTTGAAATATAAATGTAATTAAAAAAAGTATCAAATTTTAAGTCAAAATAAAATTTTCTGACAATATCTAAAGTCAAAGGCAGTAGATATGACTTAGAAAATAAATTTTTTCTTTAAAACTGAAGCAATTAAAAATTATTAAGGAAAATTTAAGAGCACTAAAAAAATACTAATCGGGTTGCAATTATACTTTTACTTAAAGATTTCAGTAATTTATGAAAAATTAGATGAAGAACCGATGAATTTTTAAGGTAGAGGTTCATCAAAACTTCACAGAAATAATGTACTGATCAAATCATTTTTGTGGATATACTTGCTTTAATCATTTTTGCCTTAGTGTGCGTATAGATATTAATAAAACTGGTCTAAATCAGTGACCAAATATGCTTAAAGCAGCCCAATGGCAAAGTAGCAAGTAAGTTTTTTGCTTGCTTTGAGCTTATGCTCTTACGAATTTTTTTCCAGAGGAGTCCCAATTTGAAATCCCAGTCCCGACGATCGCCCAAAAAATTACCCCAAAGAACCTTAATCCATAAATTAGCCAGTCCTCTCGTTATCTCTGGACTAATGGCTGCGGGCAATTTCCAGCTCATTCCCCAAGCCCTTGCAGCAGGGACCGCAGCTAATACCCAAATCCGCAATACTGCCACCGCAACTTACGAAGATCCAAATGGTGTTGAGCTCAAGTCGATTTCCAATGAGATTACGATTACTGTTGCCGAAGTCGCGGGTCTTACCAACATCGCCCAGGCGCCTACAGATCTCAATGGTAATAGCGTCGTTTCTGGAGACATTCTCCAATTTCCCTTCAATGTCACAAACACAGGCAACGCTTCGACTGGAATCTTCATCCCTTTAAGCACAAATATTGCCAGCACAAACCTGACAAAAAATCCTGGTACTTACATTGATACCGATGGTGATGGTGTTCCTAACTTCTTCCTAGGAGATAATGGCATCCTCAACGCGGTGACTACAACAGCTGGGGCATATTCACCGGGAGCGCCAGTGACTATTGATCCTGGTGTTACGCCCACTTTCTTTACAGGAGCTGGCTGGGTTATCCCGAACATTGCGGCTGATGCAACCATCACGATCATCGTCCAAGGGACTGTCAACAATGCAGCCAGTGGCCAAGTCTCTGTCACTCTTGGGAACACCGGCCCGAACGATGGCAGCCCTGCGAGCCAGAACCAACCTGATAATTTTGACAGTTCTAATAATGATGAAGTCCGGACAGTCAAGTTAGAAAATGGCGCCATTGAACCCGCAACGGCGATCAATGGTAACCGTGAGGCTGCCGATACTTCTGAGCCGCTGACAATTGGTCAAAATGCACCGAGGCCCCTTGCTCTAGCAACCGTGCTGAAGTCAGTATCCAGTATCAATCCTGGTACAAATCCGGACATCACAGATGACGTGATCACCTATAACCTCAGTTTCCGGGTTGAGAGAGAGCTGCCTTCTGGTTATGAAGGCAACTTTACCCCTGCTGGTCTTAGAGGTACACAGATCACCGTTAATGGAACTGCTGGTGAATATGTGCTTGTTTCTGATGCAAGACCATCCGACGCTGATTTTGTTCTCACAACACCGCCCATTGCCCCCACAGGTTGGACTATCGTTTACACCGCAGAAGCTTTGACTACTGCGGCTCTTGATGCGCGATGGTATGACACTTCAACAGCGGCACTGAATGGAGCTGGTGCAACCTCTAAAATCACCCGGGTTGGTTTCATCCGTAGTACAGCAGCTCCCAATGCTGCAATTCCTGCTGGGACGATTGTCACTGGTTTTACCCTCCAAGCAACTAATGCACAAAATCCGACAGTCCGAAACTTAGCTCAAATCTTTGGTCAAACAAACGGCGATCCAGATAACAATATTGTTTTCGATGAATCTGGTGATCAAAACCCCAACAACTTCTTGGGTGAAAATCCCAGTAATGGCAATCCTTATGGTGACTACGATCCCGCCACAGATTTAGGGAATGCTGCTGAAGAAGACGGATCTGACCCCTATGACGATCGCCCGAATGATGGTGGTGGCAATGATACTGAGAAGGGTGAACCAAATGAGCTGGATCTAAACAATATCTTCCAGCCACAGCCCGCTAATTTGTTGAATGGCCCTGGCGGAACACCGGGTGCCGTCGGCCCAACCAACAATAACGATGATTTCGTTGAAAAGTCGATCACAGAACCTGCCACCCTCGGTCAAGCCGTTCCTGACCCCGCTGCTGTTATTTTCAATAACTCCGTCTCCAATGGTTCGGTCACCGACTTCAACAATGTCGTGTTGCGGCCCATCAGTCCCACAGAAGCCAACCTAGTTTGTGCCACCTGTGACTATGGCAGCGTTGATGTTAATGGCGGCGCAATCGATATTCCCGACGGTACAACCGTGACGATTACTCTTGGTGGTCAATCTGCAACTTATACCTGGAACGATGATACAGCGCCTGGTACAGGAACTTTTGATCTCACTACGGGGACTCAAGTTTCCATTGCGACTTTGACGGCAGGTCAGACCCTCAATTACACCGTTACAGTCGATCTACCTGGTGCCAGTGCCTTTGATGCTTACAGCATCCCAGTGATCGCCTATGTCAACAATGACCAGAACAACACCTTTGATGCAGATGCTGAACGGCTGATTAGCAACATTAAGGTCGATCGCCTTTATGCTGGTTACCTGAAACTGAACAAAGAAGTCCGGGTACGCTACAGCAATGGCACAACATCTAACTTTGTTGCGGATGCAAGCATTATTAACCCGGCGCCTGGCCCTGGCGACACCCTGGAATATCGCATTACTTACACCAATATTGCGACACCAGCTCCTAGCGGTGGTTCTGGTAATACGCTTCTACCGGCGAACAATGTTGTTGTTGAAGATAGCGGTATTAGTGGTACTGCGGGCGATACAGGAACCGGAAATAACTGGGCTCTGGATAATGACATCAATGGTGTTATCGATACTAGCCATGCTGGGGTCGGCACGGCGATCGCCTCTGCTGGTGCAATCCAATTCTTTAACGGTAACCCTGCAGTCCTAGGTATCCAACAAACTGGCACAACAGCTTCTACTGATGTCACCCAATACATCAACAATGTGGGCACTGTGAATCCTGGTGGTACGGGTACGTTCACCTTCCAGCGACGCATTAACTAACCCTTACAAATCTGTTGTGAAACTCAATTGAGTTTCACAACAGATCTTTTCTTGTGCAGGTGGGATTTTCTCCCAGCTTGCTTTCTGGCGGCCTCCCAAGGCAAATTCTGCCAGTTTACTCAAATTAGAAAAAGAGATATTTAGCACGATGAAGAAACCTTTATTTTTCCTCCTAGCGAGCATTTCCCTTAGTTTTGGCGTTGTATCGCCTCATGTCGGCCAGGTCGGTTCCCAGCCTGTTTTTGCTCAAACTCAACAACAGCAAGCCCTAAATCTAGAACTGATAGGCCACCTGCGTACTACCGAACGTAATTGGCGGGGCGAGGAACGAGTCGCATGGCGGAGTCTTGAAGGCGGCTTTATGCGGCCTGCTCCCCGGGTACGTCCTGGTGATATCGTCCGCTACACCGTTAATGGTAACAACCGCACTGATCAGCCGCTTTCTGGCTTGGTGCTCACCGATGATCTACCTGAAAACACTGTCTATGTAATGGGTTCAGCTGCTGCTGTGGGTGGCGCCACCGTGACCTTTAGCATCGATGGTGGCCAGACCTATAGCGCTAACCCAACGATTCAAGTGACCCTGCCCAATGGCCGAGTGGAGACCCGCCCCGCCCCAGCAGAACGCTATACCCATGTGCGCTGGACTTTCCGCAATGCTGTCCCTGCCCGCGCTGCCGTGAGTGGGCAATATCAGGTGCGTGTCCGTTAATACTTTTTTGTTGTGACCGAGAGAAGAAGGAAATCCCCGAATTTAATGGCTTTTTTTATACATCATCAACCAGCTAAATTTTGGCACGCTTTTCTGGCGATCGCCTGTATGGGGATTTCTCTCACTGGGGGCCAAGATTTCCTTTTAGCCCAGACCGAAGAACCCACTAATTCAACTGAACCTGAAGCACCCAGCCGCATTATTTTTAATCGCGCCGAGGCCACCTATCAATTTGGCCCCGATACCCAGCCGAGCCGCACCAGCAGCAACCCCATGAGTGTCAATGGTTCCCTCAAACCCTCGACCCCGCCGAGTATTGGCCGAGTGACCCTTTGTAATGGTGATTTGTTTAATGATTACAGCGGTTTTAAGGTCGCGCTCTACGAAGCGACTGGCCCCCTACAAACGGACTTGGGCCCTCTGGTGAGCCTCGACCCCGCTGCGACGCTGCCTTTAATCCCGATGGCAGCTGGCGTAAACCCCAATAACGAAAATCCCTTTGATCTGGGCGACACAGAGCTTCTAGATCCAAGCCTGCAGGGACAATACAATTTCCGCTTGCGGCCAGACCAGGTAAGCGTTGGTCAAGCATTTATTTTAATGGTGACACCCGCCCCTGGTAATTTCGTCGATGAGCGGCCCATCCAAATCCGGATTACGGCGGTGACAGACACTTCTTTTTCTTACACTGTGACTGCCCTTGATGACCAACCGCCCCCCCTCGCCAATGGCTACCTCGATCAATCAAGAACCCTTGCATTTTTACCCCAAACTAAAACACTCCGAAAAACCAGCCTAAAAGATCCCTTAGGCGGTGCGTCGATTCCCCTAAATTTGCTTGCTGCAGAAGTACCTCTCTGTCAACAGCAGGCGATCGCCATTCAAAAAACCGCCAACCAAGCCACCGTAGAACCAGGGGGCATCGCGATCTACCGTTTAGCGATCACAAATCGCACTACCACCAACCTTGAAAATGTAGAAGTGCGCGATCGCCTTCCCCTTGGTTTCCAGCTCATTGAAGATTCAGTTCAAGGGGCGATCGGCGAAAATCCGGCCGCCTTAAATACAGCCATCAGTGGCCAGGATATTACCTTTACTTTTCTCGAACCACTGCCCGGTGGTGAACCCCCCGAAAATAATCCCCTCACCCGCATCGTCTACGCCGTGGAAGTCACCCCCGATGCGATCCGAGGCGATGGCCGCAACGTGGCTTTTGTGGAAGGACAACGTGAAGACATTAACTTTACCGTCCGCGACGGCCCAGCAATTTATGTCATGGGCGTCCGTGATGGCCTCATTTCTGACCTCGGCACAATTGTCGGGCGGGTCTTTGAGGACAAAAACTTTGATGGGGAACAACAGTATGGCGAACCTGGCATCCCCAATGCTGTGGTTTTCTTCAACAATGGCAATCGCATTGTCACTGACAATAACGGCCTATTTTCTATTAGTAATGTTCTTCCGGGCTGGCACTCTGGAGCACTTGACCTGACCAGTGTCCCTGGCTATGCCCCTGCCCCTAACGAAACATTTATCGCCGAAGACCGCAGCTATAGCCGTACTGTTCGCCTTGAACCTGGTGGGTTAGCCCGCTTAAATTTCGCTGTGACTCCCTTGGTTCCCGGAGCAGCCCCATGAAAAAACGCTTCTCCGTTCCCCTAGGCACTTCGATTTTTGCCCTTGGTGGTTGGTTTAATGCTGTAACCGCGAAAGTTCCAGATATTAACACCGCCGAAATCCAGGGGGTGATGCTTGCTCCTACCGAGACGACATCCCAAGGGACTCCTTTTGAAGTTGTTTTGGACAAAACTTTGACTGGCAATGTCCAAGGGGAAATGTACCTCGCAGAAGTACCTGATCCCGTCACCGTCGAACTGGACACGGAACCAGAAGTAATTCCAACACCCCTCAACGAATCAGAGTCTGAACTAGAGATTTCTCCAGTGAGTCCTGGCCCTAGCCAAGCAAGTGTGCAAATTATTAGCCCCAGTCAGGGCACAGTTTTAGACAGCAACTCCAGCGCCGTGGTGATCGAGGTGCCCGTGGGCAGTCGTACCACCCTCAGTGTCAACGGAAGCTCTGTTGACCCCAACCAGATCGGCCAGCTAGAAACCAACAATAGCACTGGCATGGTGCGCCAGACTTGGTACGGGGTGATCTTTGGCCCCGGGGATAATCTCCTGGAAGCGACGGCGACTCTCAATGGCAACACCGCCGCCAGTACCGCCAAGGTGCAATCCCCCGGTGATGTGGCCAGACTCCGTCTCTCGACCCTCGAAACCCGGGTTCCTGCTGACGGGCGATCGCCCGTGACAATCCAGGGAACGCTGCTGGATAAAAATGGCAACCGTACTAATGGGAGCGGCCAAATCACCCTCGAAGCCACTGCCGGAGAATTTCTCGGTGAAGACGCGGGCCCCGGGGCGCCTGGGTTTCAAGTCGATGCTAAGGATGGGGAATTTACCGCCACACTCCAATCCTCCCTCGACAGTGGCCCGGTGCAGATTCGCGCCCGGCTGTTTGACCTGGAAGCCTACACTCAGGTGCAGTTCGAAGCGGCCTTGCGCCCTAGTCTTCTCACTGGGGTGATTAGCCTCCGGGTTGGGGCCGACAATACGGACTATTTCAGCAGTTACCGCGATTTTCTCAACCCCGATAGGGACAGCAATACTACCTTTGATCTAAGCGGAGCCGCCTTTGCCACAGGCAAGATTGGGGATTGGCTCCTCACGGCGGCCTTGAATAGCGATCGCCCCCTCAATGAAACTTGTGAAACCTGTACCAATCGGCTATTCCGCGCTGACCAAAGCTCCGAAAAACCCTATCCCACCTATGGGGATAACTCCACCGTCCGCAACCTCACCCCCTCCCAGGACAGTTTTTTCCTGCGCCTAGAGCGATCGCCTCGCCTCGAAGGAGCCACCGACCCTGACTACATCATGTGGGGGGACTATAGTACCGCCCAGGAATTTGCCACCAGCTCCCAAGAATTCAGCGCCCTCAGCCGCCAACTTCAAGGGGCAAAGCTGAATTACAATCTCGGCGATCTGCAAATTTCGGCCCTCTACAGCCAAGGGGGGGAAGCGTTTCAACGGGATACCCTGATTCCCGATGGTAGTAGTGGTTTCTATTTCCTCACCCAACGCCTCGTGGTTCCTGGCAGCGAGGAGGTTTTCTTTGAACTCGAAGAACTAGAACGACCAGGAATTGTCGTATGGCGCGATCGCCTCCAGCGGAGTCTCGACTATGACATTGACTATGACCGAGGGACGATCATTTTTACCGAGCCAGTGCGCCGTACTGAGGTGGGAGATAACGGGGAAATCCTCGTGCGGCGGATCATCATCACCTACCAAAACGAAAGCGGCGAAGATAATGTCCTCTACGGCGGACGGTTACGCTATCACTTCAACCGCACCCCCAACCAAGCCAGTTGGATCGGCGCGACCTATTTCCACGAAGGTCAAGGGGAGCGGGATTTTCGTCTCTATGGTGTCGATGCCCAGATTCACCTGGGAGAAAATTACAAATTTATTGGGGAATACGCCCAGAGCCAAAACAGTTCTTCAGAAATGGGAGCTGTCTCCGGTGCTGCCTACCGCTTTGAATTGGATGCCAAGTTTGCCGATGGTTTTACGGGCCGCGCCTACTACCGCCGGGTGGATAGTAGTTTTGCCAACAACGCCACCATTAGTTTTGTGCCGGGGCAAACCCGCTATGGGGCTGATCTCAACGCCCAATTGTCTCCCAATACTCGCCTTAACATCCGCTATGACCACGAAAAAAATCAAGGGGTAAGTATTCGCCCCATCGTTACCCTTGGTGATCTGATCAATGCAGGCCAGGAAGGGATTCCCGACGGCTTTGTCAACAATGAGCTCACCACTATTTCTGCGGGTATTGCCCAACGCTTTGGTCAGTCTAGTCTCAATGTCGATCTGCTGTTCCGCGATCGCACAGACTACATCAATCCGGTGAATGACGGTAGCTCTACCCAGTTGCGCACCAACTTCACTACCCCCCTAAACTCCCGTCTCAACCTACGTTTACTGAACCAAACTACCCTCTCAGCAAATTCTGACGCAGTGTTTAGCGATCGCAGTCAAATCGGCCTTGATTGGCGTATCGCCGAAGGAATTGTCCTTAACCTGAACCAAAACTGGTATCACAGCGGCAGCCTCGCAGGTCAAAGCACCACCAGTGTCGGTCTCAATGGAGAATACAAACCCTGGCATAACACCACCTTGACGGCGCGCTACGACATTGAACGCTTTGATGTGGGGATGCGCGATAGTCTCGCTTTCGGTCTGAAGCACAACTGGGCAATCTTTGAGAATTTTGACCTCGACCTGGGCTACGAAAAAGTCGTTGGTAACCTCTTTGGTCAGGGTGATGGGGCCGTGGGTCAAGGGGCTTCCCTGGTGACGGGCGTGCGCGGCGGTGACAGTCTGACCATCCGAGGCCGCTACCGGGGCGGGGATAATTTCCAGGCTGAAGCAGGTTATGAGTTCCGCAATACGAGCGGCAGCAGTACCAGCAACATCAATGCTTTGGTTCAAGGGAAACTTTCTCCCTCCCTGACAGCCCTCGCAAATTTCGACCGCCGTTTTGCCGCGGGCCAAGCAACTCGGGGTTTACCGCCTACAACAAATCTCCGTTTAGGATTGGCCTACCGCAATCCCTACACGGACAAATTTAACGCTCTCCTCCGCTATGAGTACCGCAAGAATCCGGATACCATTCCCGAAACGCTCTTAATCGGCCAGGGGCAAGATGTCACAGAACATTTATTCGCAGCGGAGGCGATCTATGCTCCTGACCACCGCTGGGAATTTTATGGCAAGCTTGGGTTCCGAAATTCTACTCTCCAACTGGCCGATAACTTCGAAGCTGCCAGTTCGGCGACTTTGGCACAGCTCCGGGCAACTTACCTGCTCAACCGCAATGTTGATATTACGGGGGGTATTCGTTGGCTCAACCAGCACACGGCGGGTTACAGCGAAATGGGTTGGCTCGCAGAGGTGGGTTATTATGCAACATCTAATCTACGGTTAGCAGTGGGTTACAGTTCTGGCCAAGTGAACAATGACCGAGATTTTTCGGGTAGTCGCTCCGATGGCGGTTTCTATGCGGGGGTAACCCTAAAACTCGATAGTTTGTTTGGGGGCTTTGGTCGTCAGGAACCGATCGCCCAAAGACCAGAAATCCGGGAGTTACGGGCAGACATTCCCCGGCCAAAAACCGATCTACAAGCTACTGGGCCACTCCGCCTAGATGTATCCCAGGCGATCGCCTTTAATCAAGGCAGCACGAATGTGTCTCTGGAAGGACAGAGGGTATTAGATAGTTTGGTCACTGTCTTGGGGCAATATTCTGATCTGAAGCTGGATATCCAAGGGTACTTGCCCCCATTAGTAGAACTCACAGCTGATAATCTCACGGCCCAGCGGTTGCAGGCGGCTCGTCAATATCTTCTTAGTCGCGGCGTTGGGGGCGATCGCCTGATGATTCGCTCCTTGGGGCGTGGTTCCCAGACGGTTCCGGTGACCTTTACTCTGAGCGGCTCGGTGGGAACATTCCAGGCCATTTTGACCCAACTAGGTGGCAATCCCCTCATCGGGAATTTGATCGACCAGGGGCTACCTCAATTGGCCAGCTTAACCCCAGTGACCCAAAATGCGTCTATGCCTATTACAGAGCAGTCTGCTCCTCAACCCTTGACAATTACCACCAGGCTCACTGTTTTCGATAGTGACGAAATTTCTACCATCCCAGAAGGTCGCTATCGTCTGGGCGATCGCCTAAATGAATCCAGACCCAACTTTACCTATATTCCTGAATGGATCATCGGATTTGCGCCCTTAGAAAATCCCGACGCTTTGCTCCTTGCGGAGGTTATCCCCGTAAATCCGATCACCGAATTTGCCATCAGTCTGACCCCTGATCGAGACTCCATTGCTGAGATTTCAGGCGATCGCCTCCTGGTTCGGGAACTTCCCGACGATCCTCAACCGGCAACGCAAATTTTAGGCGATCGCCGTCTGGATGAAGACCCAGCTAATCTTCTCAGCCTCGCTCCCCAAGCTAGTACCCTTTCTGGGCGAGAAGCCCGCCGCCTAGAAGCAGCCCTCTACTTCCTACTCAGCGAAGACCTCAATCGTTTAGACGATCTATTCCAAATCAGCGGACGACAACAGCGTCGCGAGCTAGGTCAAACTATCGACCTTGATCGTCTTTGGACTACAAATTCTTTTCTGGATGAGTAATCTTCATGAAAATTTTATTCCTAGCACATAAACCCTCCTACAAAATTTAGCAATTTAAACAACCCAAGTTTTTATTTTAGTTAGATTAAGCTCTCAAAACTTCATGGCAAAGAATATCGGCTCCTCAAACGTATTTAAAGCACTATCCTTTGATTTTTTCATCAAAGTATTGCTATGGCCTCTATCTTTACTTGCTGTTATGAGCGATTTTAGCTGGTCTGTTGTTTTTAAGCGAATTTTATCAAACTTTTCTAATCAAGTCATACCACGACAATCCGAAGCGATCGCTGTCTCAACCCGAAAAAAAAGACATATAACAAAGAAAAAAAAATCACGTTTCCTATTCAACTTTTTTGTCACACTAATTCTGACAATTCAACTCTCTGGATTAAACTTAATCTTTCATATACAGCCGGCGATCGCCGCTGGCCCCCTGAGCGTCGAACCCCTTACCTGGGATATCATTGGCTTAGATAGTAACAATCCCAATGATGGCCCCGACAAATTTCTCGTGGGTGCTAGGGTTTGTAACCTCAGTACAACAACCTCTGCCCAAAATGTCAGAATTCGCTTTGTTCGTGAAGGTGCATTTAATCCTCTTATCAGTGTAAGCACGACAGGGCTTTATAAAGATCAATGGCTTGTACCAAATCTTTCCCCATCAACTACAGGTACGGCTCCCTTAAACCATCATCAACAAACCAACAGGCCAAAAAACTGTTTTGATGCTTATTACGTTTTAACCTTGACTCGCACTGCGGATATTTATAATCGAGTCCAACGTTACCGGATTGAAGCTTTCGCTGACAACGCCGCGACAGTCGACACCAATAGCTATCCAGATCCGTATCAAGGCACTATAAATGAGTATGATACTGGCCATCCTCGACAAATTTATATTGAAAAAATTCTTTCCCAATCTCGCAATAGTGTTCTTGGTTTTACCCAATTAGCTCCTGCAACTGCTGCCAGTATTTTTGGACTCAACGCTAGCGAGATCGATAGTGCAAGTGGTAGCGGAAGTAGCTATGACGTAGAAGTCGGCGGCACGTATGCTTTTGAACTGACAACTCGGACTGCAACAGCCTACCCTCAATTAACGGTCAGTTCCGATTTTCCCAATGCTATTTTCCAAATCTTAGATGTTCAGACAGATTATAGTAACGTTAGTGGTGACCCTGACAACTCCAGCATCTACGCCAATGCCTGTGGTTGGATTAGTGATCCTACGGTACCGGGTTATTTAGCAAGTTCTAGCGTCTGTGATTATTCAGAAGTTACGCCAGGTGGAACACCGGATCAATATCCAAATAACGCTGGCAAAGTAGGGAATACCGTTAAAACCCGCTATCTCTTCAAGATTTTAGGAGGCGCTGGTGATTACACAATTAATCATCTTATCCTCGATTTTTCTGGCGGTAGTTTTCACTATAATGGCGGCTTTGGTTCAGGTGTTGGGGTAGTGAACTTTAATGTTACAAACCCTAGCGCTGACTTAGTCATTAACAAAAGCCATATTGGTAATTTTACACCAGGGAACAATACATACACCTTCCAAGTGATCAATAATGGCCCAGATACAGCCCGGGGTGATCTCGTGATCACTGACACATTACCCCAGGGCTTTACTTTCAATCCTTCCAGCCCTGCCATTGGCGTAGAAAATCAATCAGGGACAATTACCGGCTGGACTTGTACTGGTGCAGGAACACGTAACATCACCTGTACTAATCCTAATGATTTAGGAAATGGAGGATCAACAACTTTAAGTATTCGCGTCAATGTTACTGAAACTGCGGCGGTAAATACCTTTAACCAAGCAACAGTGAGTAGTCCAACCACTGATCCTAATCTCGCCAACAATACAGATATTGATCCCACGAGCATTATCCAAGCAACGAATCTGAAGCTAACAAAAGCAGATAGTAGTCCTGATGCGGCAGCAAATCCAGCCAGTAATAATGCCCCAGTGGTTCTCTCTGGATCTCCGATTACCTACACTTTCACTGTACAAAATCAGAGTAGCCTAACAGCTGCAGCGCCGGTAGTCATTACAGATACGCTACCGGAGGGACTTACTTTTAGCTTGGCTGATAATCCGAATATTCCTACGGCCTGGAATTGTGCGATCGATGGCCAAAATCTGACCTGTACTTATACTGAGGGCAATGGTTCTCTAGCAGGTAATACAACAGCACCTTCCTTGCCATTGGTTTTCAGAGCGAATGGTGGTGTGATTACTTCGGGTACTAGCGCTGTTATCAAAAATACAGCGACCGTTACCAGTGCAACAGCAGAAGCAGATAGTAGTGATAACACCAGCAGTGATGATTTTCTGGTTACATTGCCAGTTTCTGATTTGACGATTACAAAAAATGATTTTGAGGCAGCTTTTACCTACAATCTTTCTGGTCAAACCTATACTGGAGAAAATTTAATCTATGAAATTGCTGTAAGAAATAATGGCGTTGCACCAACTGTCGGCCCCATCGCTATCACCGAAACTCTACCGAACAGCAATAACAATATTATTGAATTAGCTTCAACAACCTTCGCCGGAGTAGGGCCAGACGGTTCAGTTATTAACTGGACTTGTAACCAAGGGATTAATAATCCAGTTTTACCCGCAAGCGGAACAGCTTGTGCCGTTGGCAATAGCGGACTTTTTACTTTTGTCTATCCTGGCACTTTAAATCCTGGTCAAACCGTAACCTTAAGTCTAATTGTGCGAGGAAGACAAACAAATACAATCCCTGGGACTAGTAGCTCGCTGATCAATACTGTAGGAGTTTATAACCCTAACGACGGGGTAACCCAATCAAAGACAGCAACTGAATCTACGCCTGTGTTGATTAGTAATAATGATAAATACAACATTGGAATTCGGAAGCAATTAACCCAGATTAATGGAGCTCCTCCAAGTCCTACTTGTACTTTATCTAATGGAATTAACAACTATGGAACCACCGAAAGCTGTACGGCGACAGTAAGCCCCGGCAATACTATTCAATATACTGTTACGGTCGTTAATAATAACAATGGTGGTCCAAATGGTGTTAATGTCGCTATTTCAGACTTTATCCCGCCTGAAATCAACATAACGGGGGTAACTTGCTCTGCAGCTGGTAGCCAGGGTCAAGCTTTAACAGTCTGTGATAATCAAGTTTCTAATTCAGGGCGTGGTAGCCTTTACCCTGTCAATTTTAATTTAGTATCTGGTACTAATCCCCCAAGATATCAAGTTGATAAAACAGCTTTTTTAAGCAAAGGTACGGGGGTTGTTACTTATACATTTACGGGCAGTATTAAAACTCTAGCTCAATTACAAGCATTAGGTATTGTCAACAGCAATATTGTTAACCGAGTTAGCGCACCGAAGACTGATGGAACTTTTGTTGATACAGATTCAAATGATAATCTTTCTTCTACTTCGATTCGTTTAAATATTACTGATCTGAGTATTACTAAAACGGACGCAGTGAATGGAATAACAGATCCTGGTGCTACAAGTTTCACCGCCGGAGCAGAAGGTGTTTACACTTTGAGGGTGAATAATCTCGGTTCGAGTGCAACGGTTGATGACATCAATGTAGTGGATGATGTGCCGGACCGATTCCAGGTGCTCGAAGCTTTCGGGACAGGCTGGAGCTGTTTGGTCGAAAATCCGACCCCCGCTAATCCTGTCAGTAACCCAGCAGCAGATGCTATCAATAACAACATTGTGCGCTGCGTTCGTAGCACATCTTTAGCAGCGAATAGCTCCAGTATGATTACTATTCGCATTAGGCCGATTGCGACATGGATTCCGACTGGAGCAGAAACTTTTCCTGTGAGTTTTGTGAATATTGCCCAGGTGAGTACAACGGGGGATACGAATGCAGCAAATAATGGCTATGCACCAGGTACAACGACCGGATTAACAGAACCTTTTGGCTATGAGCAGACTCCCGTTGTGGCACCGAATTTTGATCTCAAGATTACAAAAAGTGCCCCCAACGGTAGCTTTGCAATTGGACAGACATCTTCTTATCAGTTGGATATTCTTAACAATGGCCCAACAGAGGCGATCGCCTCGACGACAAATCCGATTACTGTAACCGATATCTTACCGACAGGCTTTACTTTTATCTCCGGCACCGGATCCGGTTGGACTTGTTCGGCTTCTAATCAACTGGTGACCTGTACCCGTAGTAGTAACCTCGCCGTAGGCGCGACAACATCGATTAATCTCAATGTTTTTGTCGATGGTACTGCCACTAATCCCACTTCAAATACTGCGCAAGTAAGCCTAACAGGAGAACCCAGCGCTAACATTATTTTGGATAACAACGATTCTAATAGTCGAAATCGTCACACTATCTCGACTGCTGTCCAACAGGCTGCGGATCTCAGCATCACTAAAACATTAATTTCAACGATTACAAATTCCTCGCCCCCTCCAGCAGCCATTCCTGGTTTAGTAGCTGGAGAACAAGCAACCTACGAACTAAAAGTAACGAATAATGGCCCTTCTAATATTTCCAATGGCGAGGCTATTACTGTTACAGATAATCTGCCAAACAATTTGAGTTTTGTTTCCGGTTCTGGCGATGGCTTTAGTTGTAACGCCTCTGGTCAAGCTATTGCTTGCACGAAAACTAATGGCTTAACAGTCGGCCAAAGCGCCGCGATCACGTTAGCTGTCAATGTAAATAATGTTGCCACTGGCGATATTACGAATTCAGCTAGTGTTGATGCTGTGACAACTCCAGATCCTGACCCAAATAATGATAACGACAGTACAACAAACCCTGTACAAACCCGTAATCTTGATCTAGCTCTCACCAAAAGTCACCTGGCTAACAGCTTTGCAATCGGTCGTCAGGGCACCTATAGCTTAGAAGTAAGCAATGTTGGGAATGTCACCGTCACTAACCCTATTACGATCACCGACACACTTCCCGTAAATCTGTCCTATGTAAGTTCTGTTGGCCAGGGGTGGACTTGCAGCGTCACTACCCAAGGAAATACTAGTACCCAAGAGATCGTCACCTGTACCAGTGATGATGATTTAGCCCCTGGTCAAACAAATACTATTGATCTTGTTTTTAGCGTTGGTTCAACAACCCCAATCGGGACTGACATCATCACTAACACAGCCACGGTTATAACGGCAGGAGATAATAATGCCAACAACAATACCGACACAGACCCCACCAGCATTACAGGTAGTGCAGATTTATCTATTGATAAAGCCCATACTGGTGACTTCACACGAGGTACTCAAGGAAGTTATACGTTGACTGTCAGAAATAATGGAACATCTAATGCTACGAATATAGAGTTAGTCGATCAGCTTCCAGATGATCTTTACTATGTCTCTGGTACAGGGACAAATTGGACTTGTCCAATCGTGAGTTTTACGGCACCAAATCCACCCACCCCCGAAGACTTGAGAGATATTGAGTGCAGCTATAACGGAACCCTGGCCCCTAACAGTACGACAGTATTAACATTAACGGTCTATGTACGAGATGACGCACAGGATACGTTTGAAAATTTTGCAACCGTTTTTGCCAATGAAGCTGATCCGAATTTAGATAACAACACTGATACTGATATAACGACTGTTACTGGTAAAAATATTACTGCTCCTGATTTAATCCTTATTAAACGGATTACAGCGATCAATGGAAATAGTCAGAATTTACAGGCAGTTATCTCTGAGGATGGGGCTGATAATGCTAATTGGCCTGTGGACTTTGTGAAAGGGGCAAAAACGACAGAGGCAAAACCAGGCGATACTGTTGATTACACAATTTATTTCCTCAATAAAGGAGATGCCTCGGCAAACAATGTCCAAATCTGCGATCGCCTATCGCAATTCCTGGATTACATTCCCAATACCTATGGTGCACCTGATTGGGGAATTAACCTCCAGTTCAACAGTAACTCCACTAATCTGACCGGAGCTGATGATAGTGATGCAGGACGCTTCTTTATCCCAGGAACTGAACCGACGGGCTGCAGAAACCCAGCTAATCCCACGGCAACACTCACAGCTGCAGAAAATGTGAGCGGTACGATTAGCGTGAACTTGCCTGAAGTCAAAGCTTCAACGGGTTCTGGTATACCCAATGATGCCTATGGCTACGTTCGTTTCCGAGCAAAGGTTAAATAATCTCTGTTTTGTTAAAAGTAGACATGGGGCGATCGCTGTTTGGCACCCACTGACTGGATTCATTAATATCACAGGGATTTTGCTTATGCCAATTGGATCGCTCACCCATTAAGGCAACTTCATCAAAAGAGGGACGTCAGCGTCATATAAGATAAGCGCATTGTTTCCAGACTACACTGATTGTAGTGAAGAGCATCCATGAGAAACGATTTTGTTTTTAGTGGTAGAGCCACATCTGACGTTTTAACAACTAAATACCGACACAAGGTATTTACAGGTGAGATACTGAATTGGTTCCATGAAATTCTGTCTGAACTTTGCGAGAAATAGAATTGCAAATTGATTGAATTCAACGGTGAGGTGGATCATATTCATCTGCTGTTTCAGTATTACCCGCAAATAGACTGATCCAAATCCGTGAATAATTTTTAGGACGACTCACTTCCCCTTGACCATGCCGCATATACCCAAAGCCTTTTTTCTCTCCCATGGTGGTGGCCCGATGCCCTTATTAGGAGATGCAGGCCATCAGGAAATGGTCGCCTGTCTCCGACATATCGCCCTCAGCATCCCTAAGCCAGACGCCCTTTTGGTGGTCAGCGCCCACTGGGAAACAACAATTCCCACACTCACTGCCAGAAAAAACCCGCCGCTCATTTATGACTATTACGGGTTTCCTGAAGAATCCTACCAAATTCAATATCCTTGTCCTGGTGAACCCGCTTTAGCGCAGGAAATTTACCATTTGTTGGCAGGTGCTGGTATTGAGGCTGCCTTGGATGAGGAGAGAGGCCTAGATCATGGAGTTTTTGTCCCCCTCAAGCTCATGTACCCCGAGGCTGATATCCCCTGTGTGCAGTTATCTCTGGTGAATACCCTTGAGCCTTCTACTCACATTGCGATGGGGCAAGCGCTGCAATCTCTACACCAGAAGAATGTCCTCGTGATTGGTTCTGGTTTTTCTTTCCACAACTTGAAAGCGTTCTTTGGTGCCACAACAAAGGAATCTCAGGCACTCAACCAGGCTTTTGAGGACTGGTTGGCACAAACTTGTTCTAGTCTTGACTATACGGAGGCGGAACGGGCAGAACGCTTGCTCCATTGGTCAGTGGCGACTGGGGCGCGCTATTGCCACCCCCGCGAGGAACATCTGCTGCCGTTGCATGTTTGTTATGGCGTTGGGCAAACGCCTTGCTCTGAACAGTTTCGTCTCAAGATTATGAATCAAGAATCTAGTATGTATCTGTGGTAGCTCGGGGATTCTATTCGTTGGCCCTTGCTTTGGTTCGGGTTTTGTCTTAGGCGCTGATACCGGAACAGGCGACGGCATTGTAAATTCGCTGGAGACTTGCTTTGGTCAGAGCAGGCACAAGGCGATCGCCTGCGGCCATGCGCGCACCGGAGATATTACGGGCAGTGGGACCAATTTGTAGGGCGGCCAGTCCTCCCATGAGAAATAGATCACAGCCCTGCCAGCGTAGATATTGATCGAGAATTGGTAAACCTTGGACCGTGGCTTGGGGATATTGTTCACTCACTTTTTTGAGGAGGGGTTCAGCAGCAATTGTAAACCGAGTCCCTGTGGCAAACCAGAGGCGATCGCCTTTAATCATTTCCCCATTTTCGCAGTGTAATTGCCAGTGATTGTCCTGCCAGTGGGCGGCTTGAATTTGACAGTAGGGTTTTAAAGTAATGTTGCCTTGGCGTTCGGCGCGGCGAAGCTGGTGCATCATCGCAGGAGTCAGAGAACCGCCATTACGAGCTTGCAGGATCATTTGGTGGCGTTTTTGCCAATCGGTTTCGGCATAGAATCCCTTGAGATATTTAGGCCCTAGCCAACCAGCGTCGGCATCAAATAGTTTTTCTTGGAAAGAACGACGGGCAATCAGCGTGACTTCTGCCTGACGGTTCATCGCCCCCAATGCCAGATGTCCACTGGAAAGACCACCACCAATAATCACAACTTTTTCCCCCTTGAGGGATAGGGATCGCAGATCCACCGCCTCACTATGGCAAAGGCGATCCGCTGGATGGTTCGTAGAAATGTGTGGGACCCAAGGGGGAATTTGGCGCTCGGTGCGATTGGTGGCAAGAACCACCCGCCTTGCTTGCCATTGCTGACCATTGCCTAGGGTCAGCTGGAACTGTTTTTGTCTGGGAGTTGGCGGTTCTAAATCAATCACTGCCTCTGGGATCAGTAATTGATCGAGGGCAAAGTCGGCGATCGCCCACTGACAAAAATCTTCAAACAGCTTTGTCCCTGGGAGGTCGTAGGGCGGGAAAAGTTCATCGGGACGCCCCTCCGCAAACCGCCGCAGGGCGAAGGGATCGGGGTGGGGATGATGCACCGCAGGCGATCGCAAATGGGGAATCTCCTGGGCAGCAAACTGCGCTGACCACTGGGCTAACCATCGGCCTTTCGGCTCAAAAACTGCAATGCGCTTGTACCATTGGGGCCGCTTTTTCAGGAGATGTAAAACCAAGGTGAGACCTTGGATTCCCGCCCCAATTACCGCTAGATCACACCGTTGCTGAGTAGACATTTGAAAGCTTTTCGTAAACAATGATAATCATTATCAAAATAATGCCATTGCAATTTAGCACAAAATCAAAAGCTAGCTTGTTGGCTGGCAGGAAGAAAAACCCAGATGATCGATTGGACAAAAACAGCCATCGTGGCGATCGCCGGACTGGCAGGATCGGGCAAAACCCAGTGGCTCCGGCAACAATTGCAAAAAAGCAGCGAGCCCATTATCTATTTCGCGCCCCGGACCGTGGACTGCGCAGTGGATCGCCATTGTCTTGCCCTCGAATTTCCCCATTGGCAATTTTTAGAAGAGGGGCAGGAAGTGGAACTGGTTCAAGCGGTGGAACAGGGGGCGATCGCCATCTTAGAGCTGGGTTTTTATGTGGCCCTCGCCTCCGGCGAAGAATTGCTAAAAGCATTGGAAGAGGCAGGTTTTCCCTGCCAGCGGTTGGCATTTGTGCCCGAGCAGATGGCGAGTTCCCCTTGGCATGACTGGGCCAACGAGATCATTGAAGTCCCGATGCACCTCCCCAGCAATGAGATTCAAGTGTGGCGATCGCCCCTCAGTGGTCAGGTGTTTGATCCTGCCAGTCTGAATATTTTTTGGGACGAACTCACCGCCGGAGCCTATGGCAACATCCAGCGAGCCAAGGGCATTGTCGAAATTGTCGATGGCCGAGCGTTTTATCTCGACTATGTGGCCGGCATGGAGGACAGTTTTTACCGTGAACTCCCAGTTCAACAATGGTTAACGGGCAGACCCCAACGGTTTAGCGGTTTAGAAGTAGTCGGGACGCAGTTAGACGGGCGACAAATGTCTAATACTCTCCTTGACTGTTGTTTAGGTGATGAACTGCTGGATTACTATCAGGCACAAATTCGGCAGCAACGGCAAGACACCACCGAAGCTGACTATGCCGCTGCCTAAGCTTCCCCAGGGTTTTTCCGGTAAATAAACACAATTGACTGAACGATAAAATTTAAGCGTAAACTAATGAAAATAGCCGTTATTTCCTGCATCCACGGGAATTATGAAGCATTAACCACCGTGCTGAATGATATTGAGGATCAACAGGTGGATCAAATCTATTGCCTCGGCGATCTAGTCGGTTATGGTCCCTATCCGAATCAGGTGGTGGAATTAGTGCGATCGCTGGATATTCCGACGGTGCAAGGGTGCTGGGATGAGGATATTGTTGACGGGTTAAATGCCTGTGATTGCAGTTATCCTTCCCTGCTAGCCGAAAAACGGGGCAAACTGGCCCACCAATGGACAGACGGAGAAATTTACGCTGAAACCCGTGCCTATCTCGCCGAATTGCCCAAGGTGCTCAAGAAGGATCAATTTGCCTTTACCCACGGTAGCCCCCAGAGTCAGCATGAGTATTTACTGCCGGAATTGGATGGCTTTCTGGCACTAGAACGGGTACTCAGTACAGGGGCAGATATTCTCTTTTGTGGTCATACCCATGTTCCCTATGTGCGTACCCTTGACCAAGCTTCCCTGAAATTTTCTGTCCAGACGAATTCCGCTAAGGCGATCGCCCCAGAGCAAGAATTTACTGCCCCCATCAAACGCATCGTTAATGCCGGATCCGTCGGTGAACCGCGCCATGGTCGCCCCAATGCCACCTATGTGATCTATGACGGCGATCGCGATCAGGTGGCATTACGGGAAGTGGAATACGACTACCAAAAAACCTGTGCGGCGATTATTGAGAAAGGATTACCGCCGATTTTTGCGTGGCGCTTAGCCCAAGGTATGGAATTTGCCGAACGCGCCGATGACCCAACCCATCTCTGTGAGCGGGGGGTATAAAGCCATGATGCAATGGGCAATTTTAAGCGGCATCGAAGGTAATTTAGCCGCCTATGAAGCGGTACTACAGGATATTCGACGACAAACCCCCAAGGTCACGGATCTTTATATCCTCGGCGATCTCATTGATGGCACCCCCGCAGGGAATGCCGTCGTGGAGCGCATCCGCCATCCCAAAAAAGGCGAACTCATCCCCCAGGTTTGTAAAGGAGCCTGGGAAGAACAATGTTTAATCGTGCGGGGCTTAGCGGCGGAACCCGAAGACAATCCTTTTCTTGTCGAAAAAGGGGGCCATATTCTCAAACAACTCTGGGATCATGTCCCACGGGAAACGGTGCAATGGTTTAGTCAGCTCCACTTTGGCTTTGCGGAATTGGACTGTCTCTTGCTCCATGGCAGTAGTTTGACGGTGTTTGAAACCCTGACCCCAGACATTTCTCCGCTGATTTTGCTGGATCGCCTTTCTCGCACAGGCAGTAACCGTCTTTTTTGTGGGCGATCGGGTCAAACATTTAAATATCAGGTCACCACAGGGCAATTGGCCGCTACGGTAACAACTCTTGATACGCCTCAGATGTCTCAAAATTATACGGTGGGCGATCGCCCGGGAACTGACGACGCTGCAGCACGGCTGATCGTTGGCGTGGGTAATGTCGGACGAATCCCGAACCAAGCCACCTACACCCTCTATAGTCCCAATAATGATCAGGTAATTTTTCGGACGGTGCGCTACGGAACAGCGGCGGGCTTCGGTTGATTGATTAAGCTGTTTTCCAAGCAATCCCCTTAAATTTCTCCAGATTGGCGGTTTAAGGGGATTTTCGGGTTGTTAAGACAAAGTTTTTAGTGGAACGACGGGCGATGGCGAATCAATTCCATAAATTCCTGGCGAGTAGATTCATTATTGGCAAAGACCCCTTGCATCGAGCTGGTGACGGTCCAAGAGCCTGGTTTCTCCACCCCACGCATGACCATGCACATGTGGGTCGCCTCGATGACAACGGCAACCCCTTGGGGGTTTAGTAATCCCTGGAGGGCGTCGGCAATCTGTTGGGTTAAGCGCTCCTGCACCTGCAAACGCCGGGCATACATCTCACAGATACGGGCAATCTTTGAGAGACCAATCACTTTACCGTTAGGGATATAGGCCACATGAGCGCGACCTAAAATCGGTAAAATATGGTGCTCGCAAGAGCTAAATAAATCAATATCGCGCACTAATACCATTTCGTTTGCATCTTCATGGAAAACAGCACCATTGAGCAGCTCATCGAGGGATTGGTTATAACCAGACGTCAGAAATTTGAGGGCTTTAACCACCCGCTTCGGGGTATCCCGCAAACCTTCGCGGTCTGGATCTTCCCCCAATCCCAAAAGCAAAGTCCGCACGGCTGCTTGCATGTCGGCCTCTGATACGGGCGGTTGAATTTCGGTACTAATCGCTTGTTGGCGGATGTCGTTCAATGAAATGGGCAAGTTCATGGATTAAATTCTATGGGTTAATTGTTTATCGGTTTTGGTGGCAGGCGATCGCCTAGGGATTCAGTCATTGCTTCCCCCGGCGATGCCCTAGATGGGCAATAAATTATGCCGACTGCAGAGCCAGGGCGACTTCCTTCGCAAAATAGGTCAAAATCATGTCAGCCCCAGCCCGTTTCATACTGGTCAAGGTTTCTAGGACGACTGTTTGCTCGTCGATCCAACCCTGTTGGGCCGCTGCTTTGACCATGGCATATTCACCGCTGACGTTATAAGCCGCCACGGGTAAATTGGTTCGTTGCTTAATGCGGCAAATCACATCGAGGTAGGCCAGCGCTGGTTTGACCATCACGATGTCTGCCCCTTCAAGAATGTCTAATTCCACTTCTTTGAAAGCTTCCCTGCCATTGGCTGGATCCATTTGGTAAGTTTTTTTGTCACCAAACTTAGGGGCCGAATCTAGGGCATCTCGAAAAGGCCCGTAGTAAGCAGATGCATATTTGGCGGAATAGGCGAGAATGCCCACATGAATCCAACCCTCTGCATCTAGGGCGCGACGAATGGCCCCTACGCGGCCGTCCATCATGTCTGATGGGGCGACAAAATCAGCCCCTGCTTCGGCGTGAACCAAAGCTTGTTTGACCAGCACTGCCACGGTCTCATCATTGAGAATTTTTCCATCTTTGGCGATGCCGTCGTGACCCTCACTGCTGTAGGGGTCGAGGGCCACATCTGTAATGACTATCATGTCTGGGATAGTTTCTTTGATGGCACGCACTGCCCGAGGAACTAAACCAGCTGGATTATAGCTTTCGGTCCCTGCATTGTCTTTTTTGTTGTCGGCAATCAGCGGAAATAAGGCGATCGCCCCAATGCCTAAACGATGGATTGCTTTGATTTCAGTCAATAACAGATCCAGAGAATAGCGCCAACAACCAGGCATCGAAGGGACTTCTACGCGCTTTTCTGTGCCCTCCATTACGAACATTGGATAAATCAGGTCATTAACTGTCAAGACCGTTTCACGCACCATACGCCGCAGGGCGGTTGTGCGCCGGAGCCGACGGGGGCGACAGGCTGCGACCTCAATGGAAGCTGACTCTGCCATAGGATTTGACGCAGACTCAGAAGAACATAATGGCGTTGACATATATAAAAATGATAATCATTCTTATTCATCCTACACCACCGAGATTCATCTGGTGTACAAAGGCTTTCTAGATTTAACGCCTTCCCTTCAACCCTGACGGGTCTGGTCGGAGATTCCTGGTTCTTCGTCTCTCGGCTCAATACAACACTGTGACCACACCCTGATCAGACCGACCCTATAGTCGTTATTACATCGTTAAAAAGTTAAATGGGTAAAAAACTTTATGCCCATTTAAAAATAAAGTTTTGCTTCCATATCATTCGGATTTTCGGTTGGAGTGCGAAAAATTTATTGACAAATATTTTTAGTTAGGGTTATCTTACCTAGGAGCGTTTTTATTAAGATAGATTCTCAATAAATCAAGAACCCTTATTCCAAGAAAAGCAATGCAACAACTTTGTGATGATTTAGGACGAGTGATCCCAACTGGGCCTAATCCAGGGGTAATACAGGGGCGATCGCTGCCGGGGAAGCATTCCCAGGCCTATCTAGAACGTCAAGGGCTCCGAGAATCCAATGCCCGTAGCTATCCCCGCCGCATTCCGATGGCGATTCAGGAAGCAAAGGGCATTTTTGTGACGGATGTGGACGGCAATGTCTATTTTGACTGTCTGGCAGGGGCAGGAACCCTTGCCCTTGGGCATAATCACCCGGTGGTCATTGAGGCAATGCAACAGACGTTAACAGGCAATTATCCTTTGCATACATTGGATTTGACGACACCGATCAAGGATCGTTTTGTGGCGGAATTATTCGCCAGTTTGCCAGAAAATTTTGCGAAACGGGCGAAGATTCAATTCTGTGGTCCGACGGGAGCGGATGCGGTGGAAGCAGCTCTGAAACTGGTCAAAACGGCAACGGGACGACGGAGTATCCTCTCCTTTTCTGGCGGTTACCATGGTATGAGCCATGGGGCCTTAAGCTTAACGGGGAATATTGCGCCCAAGGCTGCGGTGACAGGCTTGATGGCGGATGTCCATTTTCTGCCCTATCCCTATGATTACCGTTGTCCGTTTGGGGTCGGTGGTAAGACCGGTCAACAGATTGGTAGTCGTTATATTGAATATTTGCTAGAAGATCCTGAAAGTGGGATTGTGCCACCTGCGGGCATGATTTTGGAGGTTGTCCAAGGGGAAGGGGGCGTGATTCCTGCGCCGGATGCTTGGTTGCAGGAGATGAGACGGATTACCAGTGAACGGGATATTCCGTTGATCATTGATGAGATCCAGACGGGTTGGGGACGCACGGGTCACCTATATGCGTTTGAACGGGCGGGAATTACCCCAGATGTGCTGCTACTGTCGAAGGCGATTGGTGGTTCTTTGCCTTTGTCAGTGGTTTTGTATGATGAGAAGCTCGATTTGTGGAAACCGGGCGCCCATGCTGGCACGTTCCGGGGTAATCAGTTAGCAATGGCAGCGGGTACCGCCACGCTTAACTATATTATTGAAAATCAATTGGTCCATTCTGTGCAAGTTTTGGGCGATCGCCTGAAGCAAAATTTACGGGCTATCCAAGGGCAGCATTCCTGTATTGGTGATGTGCGGGGACGGGGCTTGATGCTCGGGGTAGAGATTATCAATCCCAATGGTGGACAAACAGCTTACCCAGAGCTGGCGCGGCGGATTCAGGCGGCTTGTCTGGAACGGGGTTTAATTCTAGAATTGGGCGGACGTTTTGGGACAGTAGTGCGTTTCCTGCCGCCTCTGATCATCACTGCGGATCAGATCGATATCATCAGTGAAATTTTTGCCCAAGCGGTACAGGTTGCAGAACAAGCATTCGCCTAGGGTGATCGCCGTCAAGTTTGTATCTAAAACCGGATCTCCCTTTCTCCATAAAGGTTTTAGCGGATCTTTGTCTTTAGTAATCTAGCCATTTTTCCTATGTCATCATCGCGTCAGGCGCGCCGCTTTGACCAATATTTTCTGACGGATCAAGCAGAAAGTATTGAGAGTTATCAGCAGGCGATCGCCATTGCCCAAAATCTACTTATTACAAATCTATCTCAACAAAGACAAGCCTATACTGGCCTAGCCCCTTGGGTATTGGAGGAAAGCTTCAGGAACTTTTGCCCCAAAAACTTTATTCAGAAAAATTATCAACAAATTCAAACTGAGTTATCTCAGATCATTGGCAATGCAGCCATGGTGGTCCACCCCAACTGTATTGCTCATCTCCACTGTCCCCCCCTAATTCCGGCGATCGCCGCCGAATTGATCATTGCCAGTTTGAATCAATCGATGGATTCTTGGGATCAAAGCCCCAGTGCAACCATTCTGGAGCAACAATTAACCCGATGGCTCTGTGATTTGTTTGGTTACAGCAATGCTGCTAATGGCACTTTTACCAGTGGTGGCACCCAATCCAATTTGATGGGGTTACTACTGGCGAGGGATAACTATGCCAAAACCCACTTAAACTGGCAAATTCAACAGCAAGGGTTACCGCCAGAGGCCCAACAATTTCGGATTTTATGCTCTGATGTTGCTCACTTTACTGTTCGTCAAGCTGCAGCAATTTTAGGCTTAGGAGAAGGTACCGTTATTCCCATTGAAACTGATGGGAATTTCCAACTAAAACCAACAATTTTGGTTAAAAAACTGACGGAACTCAAAGAAAGTAATTTACGACCTATTGCCATCGTTGCCACGGCGGGAACTACTGATTTTAGTAGTATTGACCCCTTACCTAAACTTGCAAAAATTGCCCAAGAAAATGATTTGTGGTTTCATGTTGATGCTGCCTATGGTGGTGCCTTAAAACTAAGTCAAATCCATAGTCAAAAACTAAAAGGAATTGAACTTGCTGACTCCATCACTGTTGATTTCCATAAACTCTTTTATCAACCGATTAGTTGCGGTGCATTTCTGCTCAAAAATCAGGCTAATTTTAGTTTGATTAAACTCCATGCAGACTATCTCAATCCCGAAGGTAATGAAGCCCAGGGTATTCCCGATTTAGTGACAAAATCAATTCAAACTACCCGACGGTTTGATGCTTTAAAGTTATGGCTGTCTTTGAAAATCTTGGGGGTGAAAACTTTTGGAGAAATGATCGATAGCACCATCGAGTTAGCAGAGGCGATCGCCCATATTATTGCCGAAGATACAGAATTAGAGTTGGCGAATATACCCACCATCAATGCTATTGTATTTCGCTACCAACCCAGTCAAGGAACAGCAGCCGAGATTGATCGCATCAATGAACAAATCCCAAAAAAATTGATGCTCGAAGGCAAAGCAATTATTGCTCAAACCCAAGTCAAAGGTAAAAACTATCTCAAATTTACCCTTCTAAATCCTCTGACAACCTTGGAAGATCTCCAAAAACTACTGATCGAAATCAAATCTTTAGGTAAAACATTACAACAGATATAAACAACCATGAACTCAAAAAAAATTGCTGAACAAGCTACTATTCAAAGTTTTCTCAATTGTTATCTGCGAGAAACCAGAGAGTATAAAAAATTACCCCCTGATATGCCGTTAGCAATCAAAATCAGTGAACTAACCGAAGCAAAAGTCGTCCTTTGTTGTCCATTACCCCATCAAAATTTAGATATTTTTGCAGGAGTTCGTTATTGGTCATTGAGCGATCGCCACTTGTTTACCTTTCCCATTTTCTACAAGCCCCAAAACACCAGCGAACTATTAAAACTCGACTACGTAACCTTAACTGCACTAATTTCCAAAGAACTAAGCTTAAATAGTAATAGCTCAGAAAACTGTGACGAATTAATTCTGCGGGTGATCCAAAGTTGCCAAAACATCGAGCAGTTTTTAAGCCATCGTCAGCCAGACATTGATAGTTTATATGACTTCCATCAAAACTTTATTGACAGCGAACAATCTTTGATTTTTGGGCATCATTTTCACCCCACCCCCAAAAGTCGCCAAGGATTTTTAGAGGAGGAATTACCTATCTATTCCCCAGAAACTCAAGGTAAGTTTTCCCTGCATTATTTTCGCGCCCATTCATCCATCGTCCTCGAAGGTTCAACCCTCGAAAAAACAGCCACAGAATTGATCAAAGAGGAACTACGGACAGATCAAAACATCAGTGAATCTTTTAAAAATAAATATTGTAACCCAGATGAATACGCCCTGATTCCCGTCCATCCATGGCAGGCAAAATGGTTAAAACATTCTCCCAAAGTGCAGGAATTGTTAAACGGGGGTTTATTAGAAGACATAGGACAACAGGGCAAAGCCTATCAACCAACTTCCTCTATTCGCACCGTTTATAATTCTCAATCGCAATTCATGTTTAAACTTTCCTTAAATGTGAAAATTACCAACTCTATTCGAGGAAATCTATATAAGGAATTAGAGCGGGGTTTAGAAGTTAATCGCATCCTTTCTAGTCCCATTGGGGAGGATTTGTATGCACATTTTCCTAACTTTGATATTGTTCGAGATCCCGCTTATATTACCATCCCCCTTGATGGCTTAGAATCTGGATTTGCCACGATTTTGAGAAGTAATCCTTTTCACACGGAAAATTATCAAAGCCATAGCAATGCTCAACCTACCAACGTCACCACCGATGCAACCTGTTTAATTGCCCTCTGTCAAGATTCTGTTACAGGTCAAAGTTCCCGTTTAGGAACTATTATTCATACCCTTGCCAAAAAAGAAAATGTTTCTACGGAGGTAATTAGCTTAAAGTGGTTTCAAGAGTATTTGCAGATTTCCTTAAAACCTATTCTTTGGCTTTATTTTACCTATGGTATTGCCCTAGAAGCTCACCAACAAAATAGCCTTTTAGAGTTGAAACAAGGTTATCCCCATCGATTTTTTTATCGAGACAATCAAGGTTATTATTACCGTCGCTCATTTCAGTATTTGCTTAACAGTATCTTGCCCAATATTAGCGAAAAAAGCGAGACAATCTGCGATGACGAAGTGATTGATGAACGATTAATGTACTATCTCTTCATTAATAATATTTTTGGTTCAATTAATGCTTTTGGTGTGGCGGGATTGATTGACGAGTCGTTACTTTTTGCAGAACTAAGAAAACATTTAACAGAATTTGAAAATAAGAATTTGTCTGGTTCATTATTACTAGAGCATTTACGACAATCCACACTACGCAGTAAAGCTAATTTGTTAACTCGCTTCCATAATATGGACGAATTGGTTGGTTCTGTGG
This sequence comes from Picosynechococcus sp. NKBG15041c, assembly GCF_055380235.1. Lineage (NCBI taxonomy): Bacteria > Bacillati > Cyanobacteriota > Cyanophyceae > Chroococcales > Geminocystaceae > Picosynechococcus > Picosynechococcus sp. NKBG15041c. The sequence continues at coordinate 68,763 of NZ_AP040364.1, read as the reverse complement.
CTACTCAATCTGTTTATGTTGATATTCACAATCCCTTAGTAGAAAAGAAAAATCCCGTTTTAGGAGGTGCTTATGTCTAAATCAATTTTAACGAGGAAGAAAAATTTTACTATTTACGATCGCACCATTGATAAAGAGATTTCTTTTCGCCCTGTCACTCTCACGGAGGATTTACAACGGATTCATCAATGGATGAATTGTCCCCATGTGATTCCTTTTTGGAAGTTGAACTTTTCCTTAGAAAAAATGTATGATCATCTCATTAAGGCGATCGCAGATCCTCACCAAACATTGTACATCGGTTCATTAAATGGTGTTCCCATAAGTTATTGGGAGTCCTACTGGGCGATCGATGATATTATTGCTAATTACTATCCGGCAGAAAAATTTGATCAGGGCATTCATTTATTGATTGGGGATACCCAATTTTTGGGGCAAGGTTTGGCGTTACCTTTATTACGTGCCATGGTTATGTTTCAATTTCAGACCCCAGAAACTCAAAAAATTATGACTGAACCCGATGCCAGAAATCAAAAAATGATCCATATTTTTAAAAAATGTGGCTTTGAGTTCCAAAAAGAAATTGATTTACCAGACAAAACCGGTGCATTGATGAAGTGCGATCGCACCAAATTTGAAGAACTTTGGGATCAAAATATTTTCACATCGGCAAATTTTGATTAACTCATAGTAAGAGCTAAAGGCATTATTTTAGATCCTCTCAATAAGCAAGTTTTGTACATCTTAAGAATTTAGACAAACAATCAACAATGACCGAAAAAATTTACGATCTTTTAGGGGTTGGTATTGGCCCATTTAATTTGAGTTTGGCCGCCCTCATAGAACCCATTTCTCAATTAGAGACTATTTTTCTGGAACAAAAAACAGAATTTCAATGGCATGAAGGACTACTGATGGAAGGAACAACCATTCAAGTACCATTTCTTGCCGATTTGGTAACTATGGCAGATCCCCGTAGTCGTTTTACCTTTTTGAATTATTTACGGGAACATTCTCGCCTTTATAATTTTTATTTTCTGGAAGAATTTAAAATTTATCGCCGTGAATACAACCATTATTGTCAATGGGTTTCACAACAGCTTAAAAGTTGTCGTTTTTCAGAAAAAGTGGAGTCTATTACATGGCATGAGGGGGGATATTTTATGGTTCAATCAAAAAATGTCTTAACCTCTGAAACTAGCAGTTACAAAGCTAAAAACTTAGTCTTAGGGGTTGGCACAACTCCTGCAATGCCCCCTTGTTTTAAAAATTTTCAATCTCAGAAAAATATTTTCCATTCCGCAGAATTTTTACATAAGCAAAATCAATATCAAACCGCAAAATCTGTCACCGTCATTGGTTCTGGGCAGAGTGCCGCCGAAGTGTTTTATCAGCTTTTACAAGATCAAGAAAAGTATCATTACTATTTAGAATGGCACACCCGTTCATCGGGATTCTTTCCCATGGAATATTCTAAGTTAGGCCTAGAACATTTTTCCCCTGACTACATCAAATATTTTTATCATTTACCGCAGGAAAAACGAGATCAGATCAGAAGTAGGCAAAACCTTCTTTACAAAGGAATTAGCTTTAGTTTAATTGCTGATATTTACAATCTATTATATGAACGTTCTATTGGTCAAAAAGCCCTCAATGTGCGTCTTCGTCCTTTATTGGAAGTCAAGGAAGTCGAAGAAATTGAGGCAGGTTATCGATTAAGTTATCGTCACTGTCAAGAGGATACTTATGTAAGCCATGATACTGATTGTATTATTTTGGCAACAGGTTATCAGCATTCCATTCCCTCATTTATGGACGGATTAAATTCCCTAATTCAGTGGGATTCTCAACATCGCTATGGTGTTAATTTTGATTATCGTTTGCAGTTAACCCAAGATATTCCTAACTCTATTTTCGTTCAAAATGGCGAACTGCATACCCATGGCATTGGCGCCCCAGATTTAGGCTTAGGCGCTCACCGAAGTTCTGTGATTATTAATACCCTATTGGAAGAAGAAATTTATCCTATTTCCTCTCAAAATGTTTTCCAAGAGTTTGGGGTTTCTGGATGAAGACTATTTCACAAAAAATGATTATCGGTTTGTTTTTCTGTGTATTTTTGTCTTTGTTTTCGGAGGTGTTGCTGTCTCCTTTTTACCCTTTATTTTTTAGTAAGGTTTTCGGGGTTGAGGATTTAAGTTATGCAGGATACTATATCTTTATTTGTCGATTAACAGTGGTTCTTTTTACTCCCATTTGGGGGTTTTTAGCGAAGCGGTTTGAGGCGAGAAAACTGTTATCTGGTGGACAATTAGGCACGGCGGTAATGACGGCAATGATGGCATTAACACAAAATGTTTATCAATTTACGTTTATTACGGTTCTATTACTTATTTTTAAGAGTAGTTACTTTTTGCTTTATCCGTTGATTATTGAATTGGGGGGGGAGCATAGGAGAAGTACATTAACGGGAGTTTATCAGGCGGTTTTTCATGGGGCGATTGTGTCATCGACAGTGGTTGGGGCTTGGGTTCTCAATTTACAGCATCCTTTGCACTTGTTTTATGGGGTGGCTTTGGGTGATGTTTTACAATTCACTTTATGTTTTATGCTACTTAAGAATATTCCCAAGTTAAATCAGCGAAAAAATATTGCTAAAAATGTTGATTCAGGGAAAAACCCGTGGAGATTTATTATCGCTATTGGTTTGGTGGTTCTCACTTTTCAACTAGCGAATAATTTAGTAAGACCTTATTTTACTGCCTATGTGACAGAGCCTACGCCATTTGGTGTTGATTTAATGACCAGTAGTTTCCTATTTCTTATTCCCAGTGTAATGGCGATCGCATCTATGCCATTTATTCGCCATTTTGCCACATCTAGCCGTTTGTCTATGCTTTATACCACGGGAATAATGCTATTAATTGGAAGTTTATACCTCCAAGGTTTTAGCCAATCATTGCCTATATTCATTATGGCAAGGGTAATTTATGGTTTCTTTCTGGCGATTACCCAAGGGGTTTTAGAACTCAAATTGTTTGAAAATAGTAAATCCAATCATCTACATTTTAATTATGGTCTGATTACTTCCTTTGCCAACATTGGACACCTAAGTGCGCCTTTACTGGCTTCTAGTTTGGTGAATAGCTATGGTTTGGCATTCCCCCTCATTGCCGCCGCCACTTTATGTATTTTGAATTTAGCTTTGGCGAAATTAACAGTTTTTAGACTCAAACTTTCTGAAGGGTTTTCATAGGATTATTTCCATTCACATCCATATCTTTTTTTGAATTTAATTACTTGCAAATATTAGGAGAAAAAACCATGCAATTTAATACTCTCAACTCTGCTTTTAACCCTGTAATTTGGCAAGATGTCAGTCAAAAATTATTAGCAAAAATGGTATCGGAGTTTCTTTATGAGGAAATTATTTCCCCTGAAATCATTGAACAACGAGATTCTTTGATTTCCTATCAACTAAACTTACCAAAAGGCATCAGTTACAAATTCCAAGCAAAAAAACGTCTTTTTGATAGTTACCGCGTCTTGCCAGAATCTATTTATCGTCGAGAAAACGGTGAGTGGGAAACTGCTACAAGTCCATTTCAGTTTGCCATTGACATTCATCAAACCGTAGGCATGACGGCAGAAACTACCGCCCATTTAATTAAAGAATTGAGTAATACTTTGGTAGCAGATGCTCATATTCAACAGAATAAAACGGCAAAAAAAGTAGATTTATTAGCTTTGGATTATGCCCATCTTGAAGGGGAAATGGAAGGACATCCCTGGATTACTTTTAATAAGGGGCGTATCGGATTTGGCTATGATGACTATCTTCTCCATGCCCCAGAGAGTAAAGAGCCAATTTGTATGACATGGATTGCAATCGCGCGCAAGGATAGCACTTTTAATGCGATTCCATCATTAGATTATCAACGGCTAATCACAGAAGAATTAGAGCCCGAAACAACCCAAACATTTAAGCAAACTCTGCTCAATGAACAACTAAACCCAGAAGATTATTATTTTCTCCCCGTCCATGATTGGCAATGGAAAAATATTGTGATCCCTTTATTTGCGGAGGCGATCGCCCTCAAGTCAATTATTTATTTGGGCAAGAGTCATGACCAGTATCTCCCACAACAATCTATTCGTACCTTTGTCAATATTAGCCATCGCCAAAAACATCACGTAAAACTTCCCCTCAGTATTTTAAATACCTTGGTTTACCGTGGCTTACCCAACGAGCGAACCCAAGTCGCCCCAAAAGTAACTGAGTGGGTAAAATCTATCTGTGACGAAGATTCATTTTTAAGTCAAGAATGTCGCCTCATTTTACCCGGAGAAATTGCGAGTTTAAACTACAATCACCCCTATTATCAAAATCTCTCTGGCGCACCCTATCAATACAAGGAAATGTTAGGTTGCCTATGGCGGGAAAGCGTTTTAAGCTATCTCGAAGACGATGAACAAGCCATCACCCTCGCATCCCTCTTACATTGTGACTATCAAAATTCTCCCTATATCCTTCAGTTAGTGGAAAAATCAGGTTTAACTTTAGAGCAATGGTTAGACCGCCTATTTAATACTGTTTTACCGCCGCTTTTACATTACCTCTATCGTTATGGAGTGGTGTTTTCACCCCATGGGGAAAATACAATTTTAGTATTGAAAAACCATACTCCTCACCGTCTAGCCATGAAAGATTTTGTCGATGATGTGAATGTTAGTGAATATCCCTTGCCCGAACTCGAAAACTTAACTGATGATTTACGCAAAATTCTATTAACTGAACCCCCAGAAGGATTATGTCAATTTATTTTTGCAGGTTTATTTATTTGTCATCACCGTTATCTTTCTGATTTATTAGAAACCTATGCCAACTATTCTGAATGGAAGTTTTGGAGTCAAGTTCGACAGGCAATTTTAAATTATCAAAGCCGTTTTCCCGAATTGAAGTCAAGATTTGAGTTATTTAATTTACTTGCACCCCAGTTTACAAAACTCTGTTTAAATCGAAATCGATTGATTACCTATGGTTATGGTGATGATTGCGATCGCCCCCATGCTGCAGCCTATGGAAAAGTGAATAATGCTCTTTATTTAGTTGCTGAATATTAGCTTTATCAACTCACCAAGCATTGAGACAATAAAGCTTCTAAGATACTTGTCTCAATGCTTTTATTTGTCAAATTATTCCTTACTTATTTTGCATTTTACAATCAAGCATAAAAAACAAACTAATAAATTTAATCTATTTTCTCTATTAAACTTGTTTGAATTTATCTTTTAGAAACCCTTTAGATTTTTTATCATTTCCTGAAAAATCAAAGGAATAGCTAATTTTTTAATTTCTGTTTAAACTCCTGTAAAAAACTATCGACTGTCCCAGACAGTTTCCACTGCTTCAAAGGCTTAATAAACTTATCAAAAATATTAAAATCCACAATATAGCTGCCAATTTTCCAGCCAAGAGGCTCCAGATGTTTACCAGGTAATTCTGTTACTTGATGAGATTTTTTTTGTAAATAATTATAAAGCCACAGTACGTCACTAACATCTGGATTTTGATCTTTAATACTGCCTGCGATATCATCTTTGTCAAAAGAAATCATCCCTGTCAGTTGAAATAAACGACTATCGCGAATTAAATTTAATGTTGTTTTTCGATCAGGCTGTACTGTCACATTCAGCTTATTCAATAAAGTAACCAGTGGGCCTAAAGGAATAGCGCTATCTAAATCACTAATATCAGGGGAAATTAAGATTGAACTTTGATTAAAAATTCCATCATAATCTAGATTAAAGGGTATTTTAGAATATGAAGAATTTCTAACATCATTGATATTAGTCATTAATTCAAGCAACGCAATATATTTACATCCTAAACTATGACCAATCCAATGATAGTTAGCTGATTTTCGATATATTTCTGGATCATACTCCATATTTTCTGCTATTTTAGGCAACGAGCATTGTAGTCTATTTTGTTCATCTAATAAGCTATTAGCAACATTCCAATGTCGTAATGAGAAACGAAAAGGTAGAGCGATTATACTATATCCTGCTTGATATATCTCTTGAAGAAAATGATGATAAAAAATCGTAGGAAAAGTCCCAAAAAATGCCCCCCCAATAAATTGAATGATCCCTCGTGGTTTTGGATGGAAGGCCACCCAACTAAATGAAATAGGATAAAATTTTGGCTTAATCATTGGTTTAGCATAGCAGGCTCTAGTTTTTAAGAGCCTGCTCTAAAATTCAGTAGAAATTTAAGATGCGTTGTTCATACGAATAGGAATATTCAAATTTGAAAGCAACTGATTTACATTCTGTAGGTTGTCATTATTCGGATCAATTTGACCCATGACTTCCGCTAAAATATTGGCTTGTTCTACTTCACTTAAGGAGGTGAAATCAAAGGGCAATTGACCCAATTGTGGTAGGCGATCAATAACGCCTGGATTGATCAAAATAGGCCCGCCTGGTTCAGGCTCAATTTGATTGAGTCCATTACCACTAGCTAAAGCGAGAGGATAATTGATTTGGTCAAAATCCGCAGTGTTAGTAATGTTGTTTGGTAAAAATGTACCCCGAATTTCTGGGTTTAGTAGCACTTTTACAGGACGGTTACTCTGCGGTACTCGTCTGAATAAAGGTGCTCGTCTAAAAATGGCAGGTAATCGAATTTCTACAAAGCCACGGACTTCCAAATCAGGATTTGTTTCTGCAAGGAGTGCCGGGGTGAGATTAGGCAGCAGTTGTACAGAAGCAGTCTGTCTAGCTCCGAGAGAAAAACTTGTTGAAAAACGAGTTGTGCTAACAGTGGCATTAGTTGGCGTTAAGGTGAGGGGTTGATTGGCCCCAGCAACATCGATGAGCACAACAGCATTGTTTACCAAGGTTCTGTTTGAATTAGGGGGATTAGGCAGGCTGATATAAAAATCTAAAGTATACTGAAATGCTTCATTTTCAAGGTTAGAAATAGTAAGAAAGTAGCCTTGTACTACGCGCCGGGCAATAGCAGATGCAGCTGGCGGAGGAGCAATGCGCTTAACTAACAATTCAAAAGTGGATACTTCCATTAATTTATTCTCCAATAGTACTTAAGCAATTAAGAGAAAAGTACTCAGATTTGGTCTAAGAATCGTAAAAAGTCGCAAAATAACCACGAGTTTTTTGAAATCAAAATAACTCTTTATAGTTATCTATTTAATTTGACTTAAACGATATGTACTTATTTTTTTGATGGAAATTTTTGTGAAAATTATATGCCTCTCAGGGAAGCACTATTCCACAACTTTCCATCAAGTGATCTCTAGACTTGCTTTCTTTTATAGTTCAAAAAAAATCAACATATGCAGTTTTGTATTGAGTTTTGTTGCATTTTTTTGATTTGGCAATTTATGGTTAAAAATCTGTCGTTAATTCAGTCAAATGGTAGAGGGAAGTTGGTAATTTTTTTGTGTACAAATAAAGATTGGGCTTAATTATTTATTTGGCCAATTTTACGACTGGTTTTAGCGGGGTCTATGGGTGTATTAGGTTCATGGACTTCAAGGACCTTAGGTTCTGTTGGGTCAATCTTCTCTGGTACAACAAACTTAAAAAGGCGATCGCCCCAGAGACCCGTCATTAGGTGTAGCATGACGCGCCGTAGGGGTGACCAGTATTTCATCAGCCAGAGTACCCACCGCCGCCCGATCACCATGGGCCACCAGTTATTGGAAAAAACACGGTTTAGGACATCGGTAAACAGGAGAATGAACCAGTTTTCTAAATGACGACGACGACCATAGCGCCGTAGAACCCGGACATGACCGAGGTCTTGGTTTTGTTCTCGGGCCTTGAGTAGTAACTGGGCGAGGGTGGCGGCATCGCGAATCCCTAAGTTCAGCCCCTGGCCTCCCACAGGATGGCAGTGATGGGCGGCATCCCCCAGAAGCACGAGTCGAGGCCGATAATAGCGGCGACTATGCATCAGGCGCGCCGGAAAAACGAGGGGTTGACTCAATAGACGCAGTGACCCGGAGTGATCGCCGTAGCACTGTGCCATCGCACCCAGAAATTGTTCAGGGGGCAGAGCGGCGATCGCCTCAGCTTCGGCATGGGGGAGAACCCAAACCACTTGGCAGCAATTGTGGGGTAGGGGCAAGATGGCGAAGGGACCACCGGGCCAAAATCGCTCGTAGGCAATATTTTGGTGATCCTGCATTGGCGTCACCACAGCGGTGATGCAAGACTGCCAATAATCCCAACCATCGGTTTTAATTCCCGCCCCTTGGCGCAGGGGCGATCGCCTCCCATCGGCCGCCACCACCAGGGCAGTGGTCAGACTCTGTTGCCCTTGCTCTGTCGCCACCGTCACCGTTGCGGCCATTTCACCATAGACAACCGTCTGAACCCACGCTTGATAGTGGCAGGTAATCTGGGGATCCGTGGCGATTTGCCCCTGGAGCGCCTGTTGCAAAATTCGATGCTCGGCACAGTGATATACAGCGGGTTCGCCCAAATCTACTGGTCTGAAGACAACTTGGTGAGAACAATGCCCATCGGCTAGCACCACTTTAGGGAAATGGGTCATGGCAGGGGCGAGCTGTTTCCAGAGCCCCATTGCCTGGAAAATTTTGGCAGACAGCGGCGATAGGGCATAGGCACGGGGGCGATCGCCCACTTGAATTGCGGACTGGGCTTCTAGGACAGCGATGCGCAGCCCACAACCCCGCAAGCCACAAGCTAAAGTGAGGCCCGGAATACCGCCCCCGACGATGATGATGTCATAGTCCAGTGGAGTCATCATGGACCCACGCAACTACCTTGATTTTGTGCCCCTGTCACTGTTTCAATCGCTATCCTAGGGGCAACAGACCGCACCGCCCGGAACATACCAAAGCGACATAACCCAACCCCGAACGCCAATCGCATCAGCAGAAAGGTCGGCACTTCTCGCAGCGATTTGATCAAACCAACCAGGCCAAACTTCAGCAGCCCCCCAGGGCGAAGAATGCCCTGCCAAACAGAATCTAACCAAGCCGGCAGCGTTTCTTTTGTCCAGTCATCCACCGTCACTTGTCCTCCGACCAAGCCCGTTGCTTCTAGTTGTGCCGCGAACCCTTCAATACTAGAAAAAGCCGGATGAGACCACTGATCAAGCAATTGCCGCATCACCAAGCGCTCCCACCCATTTAATGGCCGATGGCGATCGTCCCGCTGATTCCAGTCGGCGACCACAAGAATGCCTCCTGGCTTCAACACCCGCAGCATTTCCTGGGCATAGCGGGCCTTATCGGGCATGTGGGGGCCCGCTTCCACCGACCAGACCACATCAAAACTGGCATCAGGGAAAGATAAATTCAGGGCATCATCCACCTGAAAACGTGCCTTGAGATCGGGAGGCGTCAGTGCTTGGGCCCGCTTTACCTGTTGGGGACTGATGGTAATCCCGACCACTTCAAAACCGTAGTCCCGGGCCAAGATCCGACTACTGCCGCCAATGCCACAACCCACATCCAGCACCGTTGTGCCCGGAGGCAGGCGATCGAGGCCGCCCCAGCGCACCATTTCATGGACAAAGTCATGCTTCGCCTGCAAAAAATCTTTCCGGCGGGGGGGGGACCCATAGTGACCGAGATGAATATGTTCTCCCCAATAAAATTCTAGAATGCCGTCTTGGGTCCATTCGTCATAGGACTGGGCGACAGATGCGGAGGATTGGTATTTACGGGCGGTCAGCAGGTAAATGAACAGGCCAATGATCGACAATAAAAGACCAATCCCTAGCCCCCAAAGCAATAGGTTAGTTAGATTCATTTTAGGTTTTTATATCGTGAGAAATGGGTTATGGGTGATGGTGATCGTCAGGGCGAAAAAGGTTGGGCAAAAGGCGGAATATCCACTGATAGGGTCGTCCCTTAGCCAACTGGAATAATGCGGCGATCGCCTGACTCAGGGCTTGGTGTGGGAGGCGATCGCCACCGCGCTTCGGCTGCCCCCCCAGAGATGCAGAAGATTGAGGGGATGCTTGCTCAATCGCCTGTTTCACGAAGGGATGCGCCCCAGCCGGAATGCGTCCTGGACCATGGAGATATTGTTGGAGCTGGCGGATTTTGATGGTTGAGATCTGATCGGCCCTCTGTTTGGCAGCAAGTCTTGGTCTATGGCGGGCCATCTTGATCTCCCCTGATCGTCTCGGAATCTAGGTTAAATTCATCCCAGCGATCGCCGACTTGACGGTAACAATCGGGCGGAGCGATCGCCAAATTTTGCAACCAGTTCACTTCTACCGAACGACCATGGCTCAGGAAAAGGAGCATTTCTCGCTCAGGGCTATAGGTTTGCACCACCGTTAACAGAGAGTCTAGCGCCTCCCCCGGTAGGCCACGGGATTTTAAATATGGACGGGTGGTGGCGGCTGGCTGGTACTGGAGACGATATGGCACCACATCCTGACGCCAATTCAGCACACTCAGGTCTGCTGTCACCACCTCACAAACAACCATGCCACGCCCTTGGGTCACATAGCCCTGCCAAGCCCCGTGACCTAAAGACAATAAATTTTCTCGGATAAAAGCAGCTTGCCAAGTCGTATGACGGTGTTGCCAAAGATCAGTCAGCGGCATTTTGAATCTCCTCCCGTAGCGCCTGGGTCGCAGCCACCATGTTTTTGAGAGCGGGGACGACCTCTTCCCAACGGCGGGTTTTCAGACCACAGTCTGGGTTAATCCAAGTTTGGGCGATCGGTAGGTGGTCAATGCCCGTGCGCAGTTGTTGCACCATCTCTTCAACGCTGGGGACAACCGGACTATGGACGTCATAAACCCCATTCCCCACTTGATAGCGATAGCCAGCCTCGGTAATTTCAAACAACGTTTCATTGTTACTGCGGCTGTTTTCAATAGAGAGCACATCGGCATCCAGACGCTCAATATGTTCAATAATGTCGCCAAATTCGGAGTAGCACATGTGGGTGTGTACCTGGGTCTCTGGTTTAACAGCACTAGTAGCCAACCGGAAAGCATCCACTGCCCAATTTAGATATGCTTGCCAACGTTCGACCTTCAGGGGTAACCCTTCCCGCAGGGCTGGTTCATCGACCTGCACCATTGTGGCCCCGGCCGCTTCTAGACTAGCCACTTCTTCCCGTAGGGCCAAGGCAATTTGCATCGCTTGGTCACGGCGCGGAATATCAGTGCGGGTAAATGACCAGTTGATCATCGTCACTGGCCCAGTCAGCATACCCTTGACAGGCTTAGTCGTTAGGGATTGGGCCACCTGAAATTCTCGCACGGTCATTGGCTGGAGCCAGGCAACATCACCATAGATAATCGGGGGCCGCACACAGCGACTGCCATAGCTCTGCACCCAACCGTGAACCGTAAAGGCAAACCCATTCAGTTGTTGGCCGAAGTATTCCACCATATCAGTGCGCTCAAATTCACCATGGACTAGCACATCTAGGCCGATGTCTTCCTGAAGTTTGATGCAGTCAGCGATATGGACATCGATCGCCGCCTGGTAGTCCGCCTGGGAAATTTCGCCTTTTTTGTATTTCACCCGCAACTGGCGCACATCCTTTGTCTGGGGGAAGGAACCGATGGTCGTCGTGGGCAGGGGGGGCAGTTTAATTTGCTTTTCTAGGCGGAGGGCATAGGGCAGCGATCGCTGAAAATCTGTTGCCGTCAATTTCTGGATTGCGCTCTGCACTGCGACATTTGGTGGATTGAACTGCTTAAAGGTTTGCCACTGCTGTTCGATCGCCCTTTGTTGGGTCGTCGTCTCATCACCAGCTAACGTGCGAGCGAGGAAGGTCACCTCCGCTAACTTTTGTTCCGCAAAGCTCAGGACATGGCGCAGCGGCTCAGGTAACTGGGTTTCTAAGGTGGCATCATGGGGCACAAACTGCAGCGAGGCGGACGGCTGTACCCGCAAATGGGGGGCGATCGCCTGGAGTTTTTCCAATGTTTTCAGAGCAACACTGGGGTGAATCTGCCAAACATTGCGGCCATCAACGATCCCGGCCCCCAAAATTTTCCCCGGAGGAAATCCTTGGGTTGTGAGCAGATCTAAGTTTCTACCCCGGGTAAAATCTAGGCTGAGACCCGCCACAGGGAGCTGTGTGACCCAGCCATAGTTCACCCCCAGATCATCAAAGTAGGTAACGAGCTGTATCGGCAAGCCGGCGCTGGCCAATTGGTGATAGGTGCCTTGGACAGCGGCCTTGAGATCGGCGGCTTGGCTGGTGACCAAAATTGGCTCATGCAATTGAACTTCCTTCACACCCAATGCCTTGAGTTGGGTCAGTAGATCCACATACAGCGGCAATAATTGATTCAACCAAGCCATCAAATCCCCGTTGTGGCGGCTCAGGGCCAGGAGGGTCACCGGGCTGAGGACCACAGGTACAGCGCGATCGCCCAAAATAGCTTGCGATCGCTGCACCATCGCCAAAAACTCCCCAAAGTTTCCGAGGGGTTGCATATTGTCTTCAAGCTCAGGCACAAGATAGTGGTAGTTGGTGTCAAACCACTTCGTCATCTCCAGTGCTGGCAAGGCGTCCCGGCCCCGGGCCATGGCAAAGTAGCGATCCAGGCCGCCCAAGCCGTGAAACCGTCGGGGAATCAGTCCGAGGCGCACAGTCCAGTCCAGGACATGGTCATAAAGGGTTTGATCACCCACCGCAATGTGATCAATGCCCGCATCCAATTGAGCCTGCCAAGCCTGAGTTTCAAGATCCTGCCGCATAGCGAACAAAGCATCAGCACTAGTGGTGCCGCTCCAAAAACTTTCTAGAGCTTTCTTGAGCTCCCGGCGTTTGCCCATACGAGCGTAACCAATAGTTGTCGTTTGAATGGTCATAATAATGGGTCTTCTTGAATGACTATAGTTCGAAAAATTTGCACAGAAAACTATTAGGAAATCCGGTTGCCCACTGAGGAGAAAATAACGCTATCAGTGCAGCAAAAAGTAACCCCTAAATGAGGCGTGGATAACCTAAGTAAAAAGAGGCGATCGCAAAGCAGATTGAAGTAATAAAAAACCTCGGGATGCTGCCCTAAAACAGTCCCTATTGCCGCAACCTAATTTGCAAAAGCGTCAACAATCATTTGGCAAGGATGCCTGGTTAAGATTAAATCCTTGGTATGGGAGCTTTGTGGCAATACTCCTAAGGCGACCTGGACTTGAACAGGCCAAGACTAAAACGTTGATCATCCGTACCTCGCAGATGTTTTAGAAGGTGGTTTAGGATCGGCGGGCATTCTGACTTACACAATTTTTGGGACTCGATTTTAGATTTGTCATAGCGCTAAAATCTAAAACTTGGCCCTTAAAATCGGCTTACAGCTGCGGGACAGCGGCAGATTTTCACTGCTCTTTCCCCGTTTCCTCTAGCGGCTGATCCCCACTAGAACCGAAAGTAGATTCTATAATATCACTGAATTAACATCCCCAGTAATAGACATAAAAAATTCTTTGTCCATGGGCAATTATGACCCACCAGTTTTAAATAAGAACTTCAGTTAAAACGACCCCTCATCAATCCATTTAATGCTCATATTTATATTTTCAGAATGCATGATTTGCACCAAGAGAAAATTGGAAATTTCTTCCGTAGGGCAATTTCGAGTTGGGTATCCTTAACCCAGAGCAGCTTCTCTAGGGGCCGGAAAATTTTGGCCATCGGCATCGTAACGGCTCAGACCTCAAGAAAGCTCTGGCGATCGCCTTCATGGTCACCCCAGCCCATGGGCACAACAATATTATTGGTATTGGCTAACCGCTTGAAATGCCCCCCGATCCCCCTGGTCAAACGGTAAAGAATCATTGATGTTTAGGCTGCCCTTAGTTTGCTTTTGAAGAAGTTATGACAGCATCAAGGCATGTCTGCTCAGAAAGGATATTTATGGACTCGACCCATATTTGGACGTTTGCGCCGGAGGCGGTTTATGACATCTTTGAATCTAGCCCCCAGGGGTTATCGACGGCGACGGCACAGCAGCGTTTAAAGAAATTTGGCCCCAATGCCCTCCCAGAACCGCCCCAACGTCCGTTATGGTTACGTTTTCTCGATCAAATAACGCATTTTATGGCCCTGCTGCTCTGGGTGGCAGGGATTTTGGCATTTGTTTCTGGTACGCCCGCCCTGGGTTGGGCGATCTGGTTGGTAATTTGGGTCAATGGGATTTTTAGTTTTTGGCAGGAGTTTCAGGCCGAAAAATCCCTAGCCGCCTTAAAAAAAGTATTACCGGCCCAAGTGAAGGTTTATCGTGACGGCCAGCTCCAATCAATTCCAGCAACAGAATTAGTGCCGGGGGATGTGATGCAACTAGAAGAGGGCGATCGCATTTCGGCAGATGCCCGTTTAGTTTCTTCCGAGAGCTTATATATCGATCTGTCGGTGATGACCGGGGAATCTTTACCCGTGGCTCGCAATGCCTATCCGGTGCGGCTGCGGGAAGCGGTGTCGATCCGCGATGGCAAGACCCTCCGCCAGGGGGAACAGCCCATACGAGAAAAAAACAACCCAGCAGAAATCGCCAATTTGGTTCTGGCGGGCTCGACTGTCTCTTCAGGCCGGGGACTCGCAGTGGTCTATGGCACAGGGGCCCAGACAGAATTTGGCCATGTGGCTCACCTCACCACCGTCGTCAAGCGCGAACCCAGCACCCTCGAAATTCAAGTCGGTAAAATTGTGCGAGTTATTACGGCGATCGCGGTGGCGATGGGGGCGATCGTATTTCTCCTCACAGAATTTCTGGTGGGGATGGAACTACGGGAAAGTTTTCTTTTTGCGATCGGCATTATTGTTGCCCTCGTACCCGAAGGTTTGTTGCCCACCGTAACCCTCGCTTTAGCTATGGGGGTGCGACGGATGGTGCGTAAAAATGCCCTGGTGCGGCGTCTTTCTGCAGTGGAAACCCTCAGTGCCACCACCGTGATTTGTACCGATAAAACGGGAACGCTCACGAAAAATGAAATGACGGTGCATTATCTCTGGTTGCCCTGGCTCACAGATACAGAAATGCCGCCCCAACCGCCCCTACAGACCCCCAACCATGGTGAACCCAGCGCCGTCGCCCCCTGTCTTATTGAGGTCACTGGTGCGGGTTATGATCCTGGGGCTGGCCAGGTGAATTTCCCCCCTGAATTCACAGCCCTGAGGAAAGTTAAACTTCTTCTGACGGGGGCAGCACTCTGCTCCAATGCTAAATTGATCCACCTAGAAAGCCCCAGTCGTTGGCAGGAAATTGGGGACCCCACGGAAGCTGCATTACTCGTAGCGGCGGCAAAAGCGGGCCTCAATGTGGAAAAACGCCAGCAACAAAATCCCCGGCTCCGGGAAATTCCCTTCGACTCACGCCGGCGGATGATGACGGTGGTTTTAGATTGGCAAGCAGCGGATATCTGGCAGGACGAACGCTCCTGCATTGCTTTTACTAAGGGAGCTCCCCTAGAAGTATTGCGCCACTGCCAAGCTATTTTGCATAACGGGACTGTCCAATCCTTGGACCGTGAACAATGGGAAGAGGTGGTAGAGGCCAACGATCGCCTCGCTGCCCAAGGATTTCGCGTATTGGGGGTGGCGGCCCGCTGGGGGGAGCAAGATTTAGTTGACCTACGGGCCCAGGATCTGGAGCAGGATTTGATTTTTGTTGGCCTGATCGCGATGTTCGACCCCCCTAGACCCGAGGTGAAAGAGGCGATCGCCCAATGTCATACCGCCGGGATTAAGGTGACCATGGTGACCGGAGATTATGGTCTCACCGCCCAGGCGATCGCCCAACAAATTGGCTTGGTCAACCATCAGGTGCGGGTGGTCACCGGGGAAGGCATGGGCCACCTATCCGATGCCCAATTGCGGCAAATCCTCAAATATCGCTCCGGTTTAGTATTTGCCCGGATGGCCCCAGAACAAAAGCTACGCCTTGTACAAACCTACAAAGATATCGGTGAAATTGTGGCTGTCACCGGCGACGGAGTCAACGATGCTCCGGCCCTACGGGCTGCTCACATTGGCATTGCCATGGGCTTGAATGGCACCGATGTGGCCCGGGAAGCGGCAGACATTGTGCTCACCGACGATAACTTTGCCACGATTATCAGCGCCGTAGAACAGGGCCGTGCCATCTACCAAAATATCCGCAAATTTATCACCTATATCCTGGCCTCTAATGTCCCGGAAGTGGCGCCTTTTCTCCTGATGGTCGCCCTCAAAATTCCGCCGGCTCTGGTGATTATGCAAATCCTGGCGATCGATCTAGGTACAGATATGATCCCCGCTTTGACCCTAGGAATCGAGGCGGCAGAACCGGGCATGATGACCCAACCGCCCCGCAAACAAACGGAAAATCTGCTCGGGCGATCGCTCCTTGTCCGCGCCTATTGCTTTCTTGGCCCCATCGAAGCCGTATTAGGGATGCTTGGCTTTTTCCTGGTCTGGTGGAGCCATGGTTATGGCTTAACAGAACTCCAGGCAATCACCCCAGATTTACTGCGCCACAGCACCGATGCCGCCACCGTTGGGATCTACGCCCAAGCCACCACCATGACCTTAGGGGCGATCGTCGCTTGTCAAAATGGCAACGTTTTTGCCTGCCGCTCCGAAAAAACATCCATTTTCCGTTTGGGACTTTTCTCGAACCCACTGATTTGGGTCGGCCTTGCCACCGAGTGGATCTTGGTCATTTTGATTACGAAAAGTCCTTTCTTCCAGGAGATTTTTTTCACCGCTCCCCTCGAACCTTGGCAATGGCTCACATTAATTGTTTGCCCCCCCTTGGTTTTGGGTTTTGATGAACTGTGGAAACGCTTTTTTGTCCATCGCTAAAGCTGATACCAAGGGCAATTTTATTGAAAAATAACTTGAAAAATATTGCTCCCTGTCCACAGCAGACCAATAATAATCCCCAGAAAAACTAAGGCGATCGCCATACCAATTAAGCTCAAAACCCCATCCCCTTCTTGGAGACCGAGGGCCGTAAAAAAAATAGCGATCGCCGGCACCGTATTTGCCCCCGGAATCGGCAAAATCACCAAAAAAGCCATCGCAGATGCAATAATCCCTAGCACAATTCGTCCCGGTAGACTATGACAAATGGGCGTTAAACGGGGTTTGGCAATTTTTTCGATTCTTTTTAACCAGGGAATCAAATGGCGCATAAATCCCTGCAATTGACCCAGCGAAAAGGACATTTGTAATAATTTTTGAGGCACCCAGGGTTTCGACTGACCAAAGCAGAGTTGCAGGGTAATCGCCAGCATCGCTACCCCGAAAATAAAAGAAGTCCCAGGAATCGCAAAAATGCTCAAAAAAGCAATAAGTGCCAGGGGAAAACCAAATAATCGCTCTTCCGTGAGGGCGAAGATATTGGCGAGGCTAATCTTTTCTGAGTGTTCTTCCTCAAAAAAGTAGTAATGTAGTTTTTCAGAGAGTTTTTTCATGCTGGCTTGGCCAATTGAGAATCAACTGATCTACTGATAGCGCTCGAGAAAATCAAGGGCTTCATTACGCAGATCATAATATTCTTGGGTTTCCCGGAGATCATGGATGCTGCGGGGCCGGGGTAAATTAATCTCCAAAATCTGGCCAATATTGGCATGGGGACCATTGGTCATCATCACAACGCGATCAGACATAAAAATCGCTTCATCCACATCATGGGTAATCATCATCACCGCTTGGCGATGGTTTTCCCAAATATCTAACACCTGTTTTTGTAACTTGGGTCGGGTCAAGGCATCCAAAGCACCGAAGGGTTCATCGAGTAAAAGCATTTTCGGTCGAGTGGCTAAGGCCCGGGCCACCCCGACCCGCTGTTTCATACCACCGGACAGTTCATGGGGATATTTATCAGCAGCGGGGGTGAGGTTCACCATCTGGATATGTTCATTGACCAGGTGGAGGCGATCGCTTTTGGAGAGATGTTGATGAACTTCATCGACAGCGAGACGGATATTTTCGCGCACAGTCAACCAAGGCAGCAGTGCATAACCTTGAAACACCATCATGCGATCGGCTCCAGGTTTACGAATTTGCTTCCCTTCGAGGGTCACTAAACCAGCAGTCGGCTTTTCTAAACCGGCCACAATCCGCGCCAGGGTTGATTTGCCACAGCCAGAGTGACCAATAATCGACACATATTCCTGGGCTTGAATCGTCAGATTAATATCCTCGAGGACGACAAATTGCGAACCATCAGGTTTTGGATATTGCTTCGAGACATTTTCAATTACAAGGAAAGATTCAGAGGGGGATTGATTCATCGATGAAAAAGGACGATTTTGCATAAAAACCATAGGATTTACCAAATATTGTGGGAATAAGATTAAAACTGATCTCAGTTCAAAATTTTTAGGCAAAGCCTAGCTCAAGGCATAGGTTTGGGGACGGTTTGCGCGGATCTCAAAGCTATTGAGATAGCCCACTGGGTCACTGGGATCAAAGGCTTTTTTGTCGATAAAGGCACTGGCTGGTTCGACCTTATAGTCATCGCTCGGGCAGTCGATCCCCATTTCTGCGGCAATCTCGCGGTATAGATCGGTGCGCCAGGCTTTTTGGGCGATCGCCTCCAGATCTTTTGGCAGCGTACGGATTTGACCCCACCGGGCCGCCTGGGTCATTAGCCAGATCCCTTGGGACTGCCAGAGGAACGTCGAATGATCATTGGTCACCTGGGACATTTCACCATGGAGATCAAAAAAGACCGTGGTGTCTAAACTTTTTTCAAGGCGATCGCGTTGATCAAAACCGCCATAATTGTAGTCACCGACGATCCCCGGACGGGTCAATTGCACCTTTGCCCCCGTAAAAGACCGCTGGGAAATAAGTTCCGCCACCGCCTGTCGATTTTCCGGTTTGCTGCAATATTGGCAGGCCTCGATCAGAGCTTTTACCAAAGAACGATAGGTTTTTGGATATTGTTCAATAAAAGATTCCTGGACGGCCAATACCCGATCCGGATGGCCGCGCCAGATATCTCGCCCTTGGATAAACGTAAAGCCAATATTTTCATTGCCCGTAATCGAACGGGTATTCCAGGGTTCCGCCACCATATAAGCCTGCATCGCACCGATGCGCATATTGCTGACCATCTGCGGCGAAGGGGTGATCACAAGGCGTAATGCCTGAACAGGATCAATCCCCACCGCTGCCACGAGATAGCGCACGAAATATTCATAGATAGCAGAGCTGAGGGGAATACCCCAAGAACGGTCATTATTTGGTGATTTTTGCCAAAAACGCTGGAGATCTTGGCCAAATTGTGTCAAATCGCCTTGATAATCATGCCAGGGCCGCACACCACTCTCCCAGAGGGGGCGGTTCATGGTGAGGGCATTACCATGGCGGTGGATAGTCATAGCGGCGCTCAACGGTACTGGGATCGCCCCTTCCGCACTCAGACGTGCATTGGTGACGGCCCCCGAAACTACGGGGGAAGCATCTAAACGGCCAAAAATTAAACCATCGCGGGAATTAGCCCAACTTGCTTCCCGGCTGAGTTGCACATTTAGCCCATACTTGCGGAAAAGTCCCTTGGCCCAGGCCACTGCCAAGGGGGCACAATCATTGACAGGCACAAAGCCGATGGTGAGGTTGGGTTTCTCTAAGCTCTCGGGCTTAATTAGGGGTGTCACCGCAAGGGCCGCCTCGGTTAACCCTTGGGGATTACGGCCTGTGGTCGGGGTACAGGCGGCATAGGCGATCGCTGAAGCTGTCGCCCCCATCCCCAGCAGGAAAGAGCGTCTACTCAATTTCGTCATGAAAGTTTCTCCTTAATTCCGGGCTGGGCGGTGGGTGATCGCTGTTTGGAGAAAGGCAAGGGCATAATCTAAAACCAAACCCGTCATGCCAATCACAAACACCGCTAAAAATACTGAACTCACGTTTAAGCGGTTCCACTCATCCCAAACAAAAAAGCCGATACCAATGCCGCCGGTGAGCATTTCTACCGCGACGATCACGAGCCAAGCGACCCCCATACTGATCCGCAGGCCCGTAAAGATATAGGGCAAGCTGGCGGGCAAAATCACCTGTAGTAGCTGTTTCCAGCGGGGCATCTCCAGCATCTGGGCCACTTCAAGGTAGTCTTTGGGTACATTAGCGACCCCTTCGGCGGTGTTGATAATTGTTGACCACAGGGAAGTAATGAAAATCACAAAGATTGCCGAGGGTTCTGCCGCACTAAAAATTGAAAGGGCGATCGGTAGCCAGACCAGGGGCGAAACAGGCTTAAGAATTTGGATAATCGGGTTAATTGCCAGCCAAGCTTCCCGGGATAAACCGATCCAGATCCCCACAGGGATCGCCACCAAAGCCCCCAAAGAAAAACCAATCAATACCCGTCGCAAACTTGCCAACAGTAACCAGCCGAGGCCCAGATCCCCAGGTCCCCGACGATAAAAGGGATGCACAATAAAGTCAAGGTTGCGGACTAAGGCTTCCCAGGGAGTCGGCATCATCTCGCCACGCACTAGGGCGATCGCCCACCAGAGAAGCAGTAGGCCCCCAAAACCATACAGCGGTAGCACAATTTCTTTTCGGTACTTGTCCTGGAGAGCCGGTAAGACCAAAAACTTTTTGGCTGTGCGGGCCAAACTCGATAATAAAACCATGCAAAATTACCCCTCCTCAATGTTTAAGGAAATGACAGGTAACTGATAGTCATTGTGATGGAATTCTGATTTACTGCACGATTACACCTAGGAGGCGATCGCCGTACTTCAGTCTTCTTCCGATGCTGACGAGGTTAGCTGACGGGCGAGGACTGGAAGATGTCCCTTTTCTATATATCCCAGAAAATAAGCCCCGGTGTCTTCCCAGTTGGGTTGACGGTTGGTTCCCCCGCTTCAAGGCAGAATCGCCTTAAACTAAGCTGACTTGTTCAGTTTCCACACAAGCTAACATTTATTTTCGCGATCTGTAAATATCCCTAAGATCAATTTTTTCCTCCCTCGATGAGAATAATGGGCAGTGAGCTATTTTCTAAAACCCCCTGGGATACCGAACCAATCAAAATTTCATCGAGGGCTTGGTAACGACGTTTACCCATAACGATTTCATTGGCTCTGTACGCTTGGGCGGTGTGAATAATCGCTTCGGGAACCGGGCCAGTGGCCGTAATAAATTGATAGCGAATATCCGCAAGGTAGCGGCGAGTTTGTTGTTTGAGGTGTTGTAGACCTTCGGGATCATCGGTGCGGATCACATGGAGAACGACCACTTCCCCGTTACTTCTGCGGGCCAGTTCTGCGGTTTTTAGGAGGATTGGCCGGGCAAGGGGAGAGTTATCAATGGCAGCTAGTAGGACAATTTTTTGGGCAATGGCAACCTTTGTGGGGTCCACTTCGCCCTTTTGCAATAGTTTTGGAGCAAAGGTGGGAATCGCCCAAGCGCCGAGGGGAGCCGTCACTAAAATTGACAATGCTGACAGGGCCAGAATAATTTCACCGCCAGCAATACCCTGAGTCAGAGGAATAGCACCGATCGCCGCTTGTACTGTGGCCTTAGCGGAGTTACCGGGGAGCAAAAATAAACGCTCTCGCCATGTCCAGTTGCTGCCGAGGGTAGACAAGTACCAACCGAGCGATCGCCCTACTAAAGTCCCTATTCCCAAAACAAGTAAGCCCTGTCCAAAAGTATTGCCCAAAACATTTAACTGAATACTCGCCCCCAACAGCACAAACAGCACAATCTGGGCGATCGCCCAAAGGGCATCAAAGCTCCGCCGGAGTTGCCGGGCTAAGGGGGCATCTAGTTCGACCAGAAAAAATCCTGCCGCCATCACCGCCAGATAGCCAGAAAAGATCGGCAAACGCTCCGCCATGATCACCAAGAGCAGCGCCAACCCAGCGGCAATTAAGCCATCCTGTACCGCACTTTGAGTCCAATTTTGTTTTGCGAGGAGGGAAACCAAGAGCCGCGCCGCGAGCCAACCGCAGATAACCCCCAGGAAAATTTGGCTCACAATTTGCAACGGCAGCAATTGTAATAGGCTGAGATTTAAACCACCGGGTAGGGTTACCCCCGCTGCCCCGCTTTGGCCCAAGAAAGCAAGCAGCAGACTAAAAACCAGCAATAACAGCACATCGGAAAGGGCGCTCCCCGTCAAAATCGCATCGGGAATCCCTTTTTGCACCCCCCAGCCTAAACTTTTGAGGCAGAGCATTGCTGGCACAATTACCGCTGGTGATTCGGCTCCCAGGACGCAACCGAGCAACAGACCCGTGGCTAGGTCGAATTGAAATAGGCCCATGGCAAGGAGCATGATGGCGATCGCCTCACAGGTGGCCGGTAAAAACCCCAGGCGCAGGGCCACTGTTCCCTGTTGGGCCAGTTTTTCACGGTCGAGGCCCAGCCCTGCTTTCATCAAGATCACCATCACGGCGATCGTCCTTAGTTCTGGGGCGGCTGTTAGAACGCTGCCATCAACCACATTCCCCACCTGGGGGCCGAGGACGATCCCCACCAAGACCATGCCCACAAGGGCGGGAATTTTCAGACGCTGGGCGATCTGCCCAACAAAAAAACCGAGCAGCAAAATTAAAAGAATACTTTCTAACATCAGATCACGTTGTGGTTGCGGGTAAACGTGACTTGCGGCGAGAAGTTTTGGGCTTAGCCTAAACAGATTTAGTCCTACTGCTTCCTTGGTCGCCCCAAGTCGGAAGAGTAGGAGCCATTAGCCAAGATCTGTTAGGAAAAATCTTCGACGGTTTCGGCGAGCTCCATCGCCATCTGTTGTTTTTATACCACGAAAGGCGCCCAGGATTTTTACGTTAGAATCTGGGGCAACTTTGCACAGATCATCATTTCCAGTCAGTTTCCCGCCATGCAAGAGCCTACTAACTCTGATCTTCAATCACTTTCGTTTCAAGGGGCGATCGCCTTTACCCAAACTTGGTTAGGGCAGGTCGAAGCGCAAAAAATATCAGATGCAGAAATTCTGATGCAAATGCAGGCGATCCTGAGTCATCAGAACGGGGTGCGGGGCTTTTTTGTGGTTTATTTGACGGGTGATAGTCCCCTCGCGGATCAAGTGCCAGAAATTTTCCTCGAAGGTTTCACCAAGGCAGCGGCCCAGATTAGTGAGATTTTAGTAAAAAATGTGGCGATGTCTACGGCGATGGCGATCGCCCACGGCCGCAATGGGGACGCTGAAAATCAACAGGGTTCGGAACAGGTACAAAGGCGATCGCTTAATTTGCTTAAGCAGCTTGAACAACGTGATGTCATTTTCAAAAATGAACGGTTGCGCCTGCTGCAAACTCTCGAAGCTGGGTCAGGGGATTACCAGGATTTTTTAGATCGTTGGCAATATGAACCGGAACAATGTGATGCTATTCATGTGTTATTTCAGTCAATTGAGATTTTTTAATTAATAAGTGGCGCCAGATTTTTTTAATATTCTGACATTTGATTATAAAATTCGAGAATCAATAAATTAAACTACACCCTAAAGTGATTGGAATGTTTTGTAATGTGAGTTAATGGTACGTAGCTTACGCTCAAATACAGATCTATTTTTCTTGAAATTCTCTTTGGCAACCTCTAAACTTATTGTCACTTTAATAGTTTCCTGAAGCTTTTTACTTAATTCATATTCTTCATTATTAAATTTGAATTGTTTATCTAAGAAAACATCGTTTATAAATTCTGATTGAAATGAATTTAAATCGAGATTATCGACAAAGTAAAAAGATGGACTTATGTTGCTATAATAAAATTCAATAAAATCACCATTTTTTTCTCCTATTCTTTTGATTTTTTTTATTTTGATAAGATGCATTGTTGGATTACCAAGCAAGAAATCTTCCTCTTTTTTGTTGATTATCAAAGGCACATAAATACCTCTAGACATCATCTGATAAGCAAGTGGAACATTATTTCGAAGAAATAGAAAAAGATTCCTTGAAAAAATAGAAGACTTAGTGTTTCCTACAATCTCCGAATAAGTAAGTATTACTTCACTGGTTGGGTTGAGCGTTAATCCAAATGGCTGATCTTTTAAGCTGTAAAAACCTTTATCATTTAAATATTTTCTTAATGGTTGCTTGATTAGGCTTCTTTTTTGCAACTTAGTTTGAGATGGTATGGGAATGCTATTAGTACAGTAATAAATAATCAAGTGAAGAGAACTACTTACTAAGTTTATGACATCACTCAGAGTTAATATTTCATATGATTTTTCATTCTTAGTTATATGGTTATAAATAGGCTTTAAATCTTTTACTGTTTTATAAAGCAAATATGCAATTGTAGAAACTTCTTTTCCTGCATCTTCCGAAGTTCTTGATAAATCCGAACATGTTTTTATGATGTTATCAAGTTCATCTTCTGATATATTTTTATTTTCTGTATACGATTGCTCAAAAGAAGCAAGCACATCCCTTGACTTAATCAGAACTTTATCATTTATTTGCTGCGTTTGTGTTATTTTCTTTTCTATATAATCATCAATCAATTGCTTCTTAATTCTTCTAATACCAAGACATACGCCAACAAAAGCAAGTACTCCTACTATTATATTAGAAATCAATTCTAATATAATTTCATTACTTAGAAAAGTAATTATTCCTTTTAGAATACTATTAATTAGATCTAACATCACTTAACTGCTTAGATTAACTTGAATTTATACTTTAGATATTAGTGCATAATTTAGCTTGCATTTAGTAAATATATTTTTTGTTAAACTAAATCAAAAAATATATTTACATTAAGCGATCGCCTCTCCCAGACTTAATTAAGTGCAAGAAACAGGATTGATTTTCTAGGAATGCAATTGATTTGGACAAGGTTTTCTTGCCTCAACCAGGGCAATATTCTGTAGCGTCGTTTCCGCAATATTCCCAAGGGCTTCCTGGGTGAAGAAAGCTTGATGAGCTGTGATCACCACATTGGGGAAAGACTGCAAAAGCTGGAACGTATCATCCTGGATTACCGTATCCGAGAGATCCTCAAAAAACAGATTTTCTTCCTCTTCGTAGACATCCGTGCCAAAGTAGCCCAACTGACCACTCTTGATCGCCTCGATCGCCGCCCTCGTATCAATCAGGCCGCCGCGACTGGTATTGATCAGCATCGCCCCCGGCTTAATCTGAGCCAGAGACTCTTCGTTAATCAGGTGGTAGGTTTCCGGCATCAGAGGACAATGGAGCGAAATAATGTCTGCCTGAGCCAGGAGCGATCGCCAATCGGTATATTTCACCCCCAGCTCGACACAAACCGGATTTTCATAGGGGTCATAGGCCAGCAGACGACAGCCAAACCCCTTCATAATTTTGGCGAAACATTCCCCAATTTTGCCAGTGCCAACAATGCCGACGGTCTTGCCATGGAGATCAAAACCCAACAAACCCACCAAAGAGAAATTATCATCCCGGACGCGGTTATAGGCCCGGTATAGCTTGCGATTAAGCATCAAAATCAAGCCCACCGCGTGTTCTGCTACCGCATAGGGAGAATAGGCGGGGACGCGCACCACCACTAACCCCAATTTGTGGGCCGCTTCGAGGTTGACATTATTAAACCCAGCACAGCGGAGGGCGATGATCCGCGTACCATTTTCGGCCAGCTTTTCCAGAACGCCCTGGCTGAGGTCATCGTTAATAAAAGCACAAATAACCGGAAAACCAGCAGCAAGGCTAACCGTTTCCAAGGTGAGACGCGGTTCTAAGAAAACTAATTCATGGTGAAACTGTTGATTTACGGTGGTAAAGGAAAGTTGATCGTAGGGTTTGGTGCTGAAGAAGGCAATTTTCATGGGGAATAAAAGGTGTGAGGCGTTGTTTTTTGGGGATTTTTAGCTAATTGACGCTAAAATCACATGATAAATGGCAATTTAAAACACGGTGAATAATTGTTTGATAATAACTGGTTAACACTGTAGCGATTTCAATATTTTTCAGGGATTAACATCGATGAAGCATTCCTCTCGATATCCTCAGGATTGGCAGGCGATCGCCTTAGAAGTGAAAGAAGAAGCGGACTGGCGCTGTGAATTTTGTGGTTTAGCTTGCATTCCCCCCGATGTCAAAATCAAAGGCATCAATCGCAATCTGCGGGCTGTGCTGACCCTGAGCGTCCACCACAAAAATTACATCCCCGAAGATAACCGCCGCGAAAACCTCATCGCCCTCTGTTCTGCCTGTCACCTGCGCCAGCACCAGCGCCGCCACGGATCTTTGCCCCTGGGTCAAATGAGCCTTTTTGGGGAATTGTCTTAAAGCAGCTTCAAAAATTTTTGGCACAGAGATGCGAAACTTTCGGGCGATCGCCCCGACTCTGTACTAAGGTTAATTTGAAAGCAAAGCATTGACGGAATCGCTATGAAAAAAATTGCCATTGTCAGCCGCAAAGGGGGCGTCGGCAAATCTACCCTCACGATGAATTTAGCGGTGGTTGCGGGTCAGGCGATAATTATCGACACCGATCCCCAGGCCAGTTGTGCCGATTGGGGCGATCGCCGCGACTATGAGCCTCCGGAAGTCCAGACTGTCCCCGCTGGCCGAGTACAAGTCTCTCTCAAACGCTGCCAAACTGACTGGCTTTTTGTCGACACCCAGCCCAGTGCCGAAGCCAGTCTAATCGAAATTGCCCAAATCGCCGACCTCTGTGTGGTGGTGCTGCGTCCGGGCCAGCTAGAGCTCGATGCTTTGGGGGCAACCCTCGCTGCGATTCGGGCGGCCCAAGCCAAGGCTGTATTTTGCATTAACCAAGCCCATCCCCAGGCAAACTTGAGCGATTTAGTCGTTGGCTTAGAACAGCATTACCCCGTTGGCCCCTTAATTCGCAGCCGCGCTGATTTTCCCGCTTCCGTTGCCGAAGGGCGAGCAGTCACAGAATGGAATCCCGAAGGAAAAGCCGCCGCCGAAATTCAAACTTACTGGTCATGGTTACAGGAGAATCTCAACTAATGGCACGCAAAAAACCAATCCTAGACCTCGATCGCCTCAACCAACGGGCCGCTGAAACTTTTACCGCCGAAAAAAATTATGAAAAAGAGGTCAATCAAAATTTAAAACTGCTGCTATTTGAGGATATTTTAGACCGGCCCGGTGGGGATGCCCGCCCCCTCAAGGATGCCCATGTGCAAGCCCTGGCAGAATCGATTTTAGTGCTGGGTCTCATCACACCCCTCACGGTCGATCGCCACGGACACCTGTTAGCAGGGGGCCATCGGCGGGCAGCCCTCCACCAAATCAAACTGGCCTACCCAGAGCAATACGCAGCGCTATTTCCCGAGGGTATCCCGGTGCGGGTGGTGGATATCGATGCCGCTACCGATGCGGTGGATGCCCTGCAAATCGAAATCGAAGAAAATACCCAGCGGAAAAATTTTACAACCACAGAAATCAAAGAAGCAGCCCAAAAATTAGAGCAAGCAGGTTATAAGCGATTGCGGGGGCGACCAAAGGCAGGGGAAAAATCCCTCAAACGGGAACTGGCCAAGGTTTTTCGCCTCTCCGAAGACCGGATTCAGCGTATTTTAAATGAGACTACTCAAAAAGGTAGGTGTGCACCTACCTTTTCACCAGAGCAGGCGATCGCCACGGTCGAGAAATGGTCGCAAACCTTGGCCAGCTCAGAAGATAAAGCTTTAGTCCCCATAAAAATTCAACTCCAAAGTCTGCTGGCTACCCTGCGCGAACTCCAGTCTCAACATCGCTGACGACCCTACCCCAGACCCCTCAAAACCTAGATTCCCAAAAGGTAGGTGTACACCTACCTTTTCTTAGAAAAACAACTATCGTCACCTCTGGTATGAGGATTTTTAATGTATCAGCAACCCCCAGAAATTTGTTTTCGCCTGCCCCCTTGGTTAGCCACCTATGGCGATCGCTACCAGAGCGCAACGGGCGATCGCGCCAAAATGCAGTTTATTCTAGGGGCAGCGCAGGAAAATATTATCCAAGGTAGTGGCGGCCCCTTTGCCGCTGGGATCTTCGTGCTCGAAACAGGTGAATTAATTGCCCTGGGGGTAAATCTGGTCACTAGCGAAAATCTCTCCCTACTCCATGCAGAGATGGTGGCCATGGCGATCGCCCAACGGAAATTTCAACAATTTAGTTTCAAAACTTCTGCGCTGCCGGCCCTAGAGCTGGTCACCAGTACCGAACCCTGTGCCATGTGTCTGGGGGGTATCCATTGGGCGGGTCTCAAGCGGGTAGTCACCGGGGCGCGGGGATCTGATGCGGAGGCGATCGGCTTTGATGAGGGACCAAAGCCCAAGGATTGGCAGGGGGCATTACAACGGCGGGGCATTACTGTGATCACCGATGTTGAACGGGCCGCCGCCCAGCAAGTGCTGGCTTTTTATCAAAAGCAACAGGGCCAGATTTATAATGCCTAGCTCTGACCTCGAAAAGGAAAATAAGCGCTCATTTGCCAGTGGCGACCATTATGTTGCAGCAAGCTTACACCCTCGGCAACAAAATTATGATCCAGGGAACGCCCTTGAAAAAAAGCCCAAGCCCGGGCAAAATTATCTCGACTCAGATCCTTAAAGGCGAGGGTAACATGGGGCCTAAAGGGGCGATCGCCATAGCGTTGATCACAGATTTGTAATTTTTCTGCGAAAGTATTTTTAAGTTGACTCTGGCAGTTTAGGAGTTTTTGGCTGCGTTCGACATCGAGATAAATGACCCGGGGCGGGAAACAGTTAAACCCTGTGAGCTGAATTGGCATCACTGGGCGGCTCTGGGCAAAGGTTTGCAAGAGATTTTGCAGTTGCCCAAAATCCTGGGCAGACAGTTTAAAAGGGGGCTGGAGGGTGATGTGGGGCGGTGAATTGAGCGCTTTTTTCGTCTGAAAATGATCCACGCAGTAATATTGCCAGCCGTTGGCGATCGCCCCCAGGTCTGGCGGCAAGATCAATGCCACAAAGAATAATTGCTGTCCCATTTTTTCGGCAGACAAATTTATAGTAATTTCTGAAGCTTTAAGGTAATTCCGTCACCGTTTCCTGGAGGGCACGTCTGGCAATTTTTGTGATGTAAACCGTGACGGCGACGGTGGCCGCAAACCCCAACAGGCGAATAGACCATTGGGCGATCGGGTTGACATTACTGCTCTCTGTGCCGAGGGTGGCCAAATTTCCTGCTAAGGAGCCAATGTAAACATACATAATCGTGCCAGGAATCATCCCCACAGAAGCGAGGGCATAATCCTTGAGAGAAACCCCTGTGATCCCGTAGGCATAGTTCAATAAGTTGAACGGAAAGACTGGGGAGAGGCGCGTGAGGAGAACAATTTTAAAACCCTCTCGACCGACAGCCTGATCAATCGCTTGAAATTTAGGGTTCATGGCAATTTTTTTCGTGACCCAAGGCCGCGCCAAGTAACGACCCACCAGAAAAGCAGCGATCGCCCCTAGGGTTGCCCCAATAAACACGTATATTGCGCCGAATACCACCCCAAACACCACCCCGGCTCCCAGGGTGAGAATAGATCCAGGTAGAAACGCTACCGTCGCTAAAATATATAACCCCATAAAGGCGATCGCCCCCAAAATGCCAAGGTTATTAATCCATTGGAGGGCTTCTAGTAACCAAGTTTGGGGAGAAAAATTACTACTCGCACCAGATAGTAAACCGGTTATGGCGGTGATTCCGTAGGAAAATTCAGCCCAAACCATTCCTGTAAAAAATAAATTCATTATTGAAAAAGCTCCCTGGACTGAATGGATTCAGAATTTTTTAGACTGCTTTTTGCAGCATAGTCACGCAGGCGATCCTATCCTAGCAGGCTAAAAAAATCCCCCTCTGACTCCTTTTCAAGCTAAATGTTTTTTTGAAACTTTGACAGGTCAGGGCCACTTTTCCTAAGGGTTAGCATCTTTCGCTCACAGTAATTTTCTGCCCATCTTAGTGTTTTAATGAAACTAATAAAAAATTCTATCGTCATTGGAAAAAGCCCACAGATCATAAAAATTGTTCAAAAATAGCCCGAAAAACGACTTTAATCTAAATGTAATCGCCAGCACAGTTACCAGGTTAGTCCTGGGGCAAGGTGGAAAGGCTTATTCTCCAGATTTTTTCCAAATATTCCATGGCTGTTAATCTCTCCCGACCCCAAGGGGACCGCTCTACGGTTTTGGCGATCGCCACCCTGACCCTAGCCGTCTGCGCCATTTCTTTTGCCCCCATTTTTATTCGCTTCAGTGAAACCGAGCTGGGAGCCAATGCCACAGTTTTTAACCGGATGTTTATTTTTTTTCTGGTATTCGGCCTAGGAAAATTTCTGACTCGCACCCCAGCAATCCCAGAAGCAAATCCCGTTCCTGAAGCCGCCCCAGAGACGACTCAAGCCCAGTGGTTACTGCTCCTTGGGGTAGGCTTGATTTCAGTGATTTCCCTGAGCTTATGGGCCATTTCCCTGCAATACACCACTGTCGCCAAATGTATGCTGTTAAATAACCTGACCCCAATTTTCACCAGTTTGGGCAGCTGGCTGATCTTTGGCAAAAAATTTGATAAACAGTTTCTCATCGGCATGGCGATCGCCCTGGGGGGAGCCATGGCCCTCGGCTTTGAAGACCTCAATGGTGGCGGTGGCCTGCTGATTGGTGATTTCTACGCAATTTTGTCAGCGGTTTTTCTCGGTACTTATTTCCTCATGGTGGAACAACTGCGCAACACCTTCGATGCGACAACAATCCTGCTGTGGCGCTGTGGCGTTGGCAGCCTATTACTCGTGCCCTTGGTATTCTTCACCGAAGATCAATTTTTTCCTACCAGTAAGCTCGCCATTTTTGCTGTTCTCGGCTTAGGCATCCTCTGCGAAGGGTTTGGTCAGCGGTTAATTGCCGCCTGTATGGACAAACTTTCTTCGAGTTTTGTCTCTCTCTTTTTGTTGCTCGAACCGATTATCAGTGCCCTTTTGGCCTGGATGATCTTTGCCGAAGCCCTAGGCGTGAACACTTGGATTGGGTTTGCTGTAGTTTTGACCGGGATTTATCTCGCCCAATCCAGCAGCGCCGCCAGCCATGGGGCTTAATCAACCTTCATTTCAAACAAATACTGACATCCCCCTCAACTTTCCCAAGGGGGACTTTAGTATCCCTGGATATTTTCCAAGGCAACTAAAATGCACTCTAAGAACCGCAAAAATCTTGAAATGTTTATTTTTATGACAAAAATACTAAACCCCCCAGGGCTCAGTATGACCGCCTATGACTAGGCTGGGCTTACTATTGGGCCGCTGGGGGGTTTAGAAACAATTCTTCAGTTTACTTTCCTTTACCAGGTAAGATCCTGTAGAATCGTGAAAACAAACCAGGAGAATTAGGAAAATAGAGAGGTAGCAACTCTCATTTGCTCTTCCTAAGACCGCCAAAAAACACAAAAAAGAACTTTCGCCGGTTCTTGATAGGTTTATTGTAGCAGTTTTTTGGCGGTTTCTCCAAGCCCCTACAAGGAGAAATTTGAAAATGACTGCATTTGCAATGATTACCGCCGACAGCGATCGCCTCCTCGCCCAAGTGAGCCGCTGCGCAAGTACTCTCTATCACTGGCTTCTACGGCAACGACCCGCCGGCAAACTTTTTGAAGCAGACCTCGAAGATTTCCGCACCTGGACTGGCACTTTCCGGAAAAAAGCCTATTGCTTTAAGTGGGTACGCCAGGCGATCGACGAGCTCACCCACCTCGGCCTCGTCGAAATTGAGCGGCAATACAACAGCAAAATCTATAAGCTCGCCGCCCATCGCGCTGGGAACAAAACTTCTCAACCTGAGAATAAAACTTTCCAGATTGAGAACAAAACTTCCCAAAAACGACCCGCAAACCCTGATGCTGTCGTTGATACTTATATAGAAAATAGAGAAACAACAAATACATTTTGTTCTGCTGCTGATCTTAAAAATTCTTTTTTTCAAGACAAAGTCACCGGTATTCTGGAAAAGTTTTCTGAGATCGAACAAGTCACCAAAAATACAAAACTTTCCAAGAACCGTAATGAAGTAACTGAGATAACTCATAAATCAGTACCCAAAGAATCTATAATTCCCAGGCAAAGTGTAGAAAAAACAATCAAAAAGCCTGATCCTATCCCAGATTTTGGAGATAGAGTTCTTGAAAGGCCACCACAGTCGCCTGAGCCAGAGCACCAGTGCATTGCCCCGGCAGATAGGCCCATAGACCAAGCACAACAAATGGAAGAGGAAGAAAGAGAGCAACCGATTAAAGTTGTTAACCAAAAGGCAAAGGAACAACTTGATCTGGTGGATAGTTTGGGCATTCGTCTGAATCCGGCGTTGGTGCGTTTGGTAAAAACCACAGCAGCAGAAATTATCGAAGGGGCGATCGCCGCTTACCAACGCTATCGACGGGATCACTATGTGAAAAATCCAGCGGGTTTCTTTGTGTATGCGGTGCGCAATGCTTTGGAGAATCAACACACAAATCATCAGTCCAATTTCTTTTTCTGGTTTGAGGCGATGCGTAAAATCGGCAGACTAGGCTACTACGAAGAGAAAGATGGCGATTATTTTGTGCGGGATGGCCAGCACTTTGTTTCTTGGCAAGTTTTGGTGGAACGAGGGTGGACCTGTGAATATCTCCAGAAACGTCTCCGGCGTTGATCCTGGTCTGGATATTGCCGGGAGAGAGGCAGAATTCTCTCCCCCCGTAGTTCTACAGGAAAATTAGACGGCTGTGGTCAGCCTCGCCCTGGCGGTCAATTTCCCAGTAGAGAAGATCAGTCCACCGTCCTTGATTGGGAAATTTTTTAGGGTCGAGACACAGCACCCAGTAGCATTGAATGGCGAGCTGTCGTCGCACTTGGAAGTAGGCGGCTTGGTTGGCAGTTTTGAGGGTTTTGTAAGCTTGATATTCGTTCGATACGAGACAGATGCCAACCCGGATTTTGTCGCCCTGGCGGTTTTCGAGGCAGAGCACCGCATCAATTTTGAGAATCTCCCAGAGGGTATGGGGATCTTCCGGGTCCTGACGTTGGGCGATCGCCTTTAT
Organism: Picosynechococcus sp. NKBG15041c; assembly: GCF_055380235.1. Taxonomy (NCBI): domain Bacteria; kingdom Bacillati; phylum Cyanobacteriota; class Cyanophyceae; order Chroococcales; family Geminocystaceae; genus Picosynechococcus; species Picosynechococcus sp. NKBG15041c. The sequence goes on along the minus strand of NZ_AP040364.1, from coordinate 35,793 downwards.
CAATTCCCGTCGGAGATGAGTTGTCACTAAACGACGAACCTTAGGGAAGGCGAGGTCTGGGTTTGAGTTTTCTAAAATCTGAAGACGAGCAGCAATGGTACGGAACTGCAGGTTAAGTAGAGACATTTAGTCACCTCTCCTAGTTTGAAGCTGGTTTTAGACACACGAGTCCTGTCGACTCGAGTGATTAAATGCCAACTCCGATACGGAGAATATGGCTCGATACTTAACTTGTCTTGGTGCAAATGGTGGTTTTGAGATGGGTGAACCACTAAAAAAACATAACATAAATTGGCGCCGAACAAATCGCCATAGCCCATAAATATGCATATCCACTTGGGAGTATTTGGCTCTTGACTAGGCTAGGAATCTCCCTGTAGGCGCTCCACAAAAAAACCGGCCTATGCGACCGGTTTAATCAAGATCAAAATTTCGAGGGCGATCGCCTAAATTTCAACTTCTTCTGTTTCTGCTTGGGGTTGTTTTTTGTGGGTCCACTGCACATAGACCAGCAGGATCGTTAACAGTAGATAGCCTGCGGCCCAGGTCGATCCAGCGCCCCAGCCGATTTGTAAAACTGTATCGCCGGGTGTCCAACGGTAGGCATGCATCAATCCCAACCAAGACAATACCGCCGCCCCCAAAGTCCACAGGGCCGCCTTGCCAAATTCCTGTTCAATGATGTGCACCGTCATTGCCGCGAGGATCATCGCTGATAAAATCAAGCCTTGTTCCAGGGCAAAAGCACCCGTAATAAAAGTGTCACTGGCTTCAAAACCGGGAATTAACGCTTCACTAAAGGGGGCATCTGGATTCCCAAGGCCCGCCGCGCGCAATGTGTTCTTGGCAATAAGTGCTCCCCAAGCTGCAATCCCTGGCAAGAGGCCCATCACCACCGCTGGGGCGTGGTGTAAAGGGGTGGCCGTAAAGCTCTGGGTGACGATCACAATGCCAATCCAGAGGACGATCGCCATGCTGCTGTCCACGGGTATGAAGTAATTCAGCAGACCAATGGTTCCCGTGAGACAAAAAATCCCCATAATCAAGCCATTAAGCCAAGAATAGCCAATACGAGCCCCCATATCTTTCCAGCCAGGATGACCAATGTAGATTGTCGTTGGAAAGCAGGAGCCAAAAAAAGCGGCCACCAGCGTCCCAATCCCGTCAACAGCTAGGGCTGGTGTTGCTGGAAACTTATCCCCTGCGGCTTCGGCACTTTCGAGGTTTTGGAGGCTACCAATCAAGCTAAAAAGCCCCATGGGCAGAATGATACTGAAGTAGGAAATTAGCTCGGTGCGTGCTTCCCAGAGACTGCCAAGCCATAGTTTGGGTATATAAAATTGAATCGGGGCAATCACGGAAGTAAGCTGACCACCATCCCAAGAGAGGAGGCCCGTCCCCCAGGCGAGGATCGTGCCCGAAATAATCGCCAGCAATCCCCCAGGCACGGGAAAATTTACCTTGCCGTAGTAGGTGAGGAGAATAATGCCCAAGGGTAAAAAAGCCACCACCGGGTGGGCATAGGTGCGGAGGATAAACCCCAGGGAAATGAAGCTCAGGGCAATTCCTGCCAAGGTGGAAAGGAGTGCTGCCCGTGGCGCAAATCGCCGCAAATAGTCGGCCACCCAAGCCCCTCCCAGCTCAATAATGCCGGATCCGAGACAGGCAACGATGCCCGCTTGCCAAGCGAGCTCTGCCGCTTGTTCGGAACTGGCGCCGTTGGCGATCGCCTGGAGCCGGACAGGTAACATCACCAGAAAAATATAAGCAAATAGACTCACGGTATTAATGCCGTAGGGGAGAGCAGTGATATCGTCCCGCTGCTCTGCGCAACCCTGTTTGTAGGCCAACCAACTGTAATAGGCATTGCCGACAATCAAACTCAGGGCGCTCCCCGGCAAAATGCGGCCATAGACCAGTTCTGCCGGAAATTGCAGCACCCCTTGGGTCAGACCAACAATCACCAGAATTTGGACAAAATTATTCAGTGCAAGGCCAAAAAAGCCATCAAGATCGCGACGGACAAACCAATGGGGGCGGATAGTTCCCCCAGGGATGGTGGTCATAGGGCAATTTGTAAATTGTAAAAAGTTGAACGCCCTCCACTGTAAAACCATTCACCCAAAACGCAGCCCATTCTTTTCAAGACAGTCACGTTTTATTTTTCTGGTGGTCTCACGGGATAAATTGAAAGGCGTTCAGGAAACCAGCCCACCGCAATACATAGGCCTGTTAAACCCACCGCTGCCGCGATCGCCACTAGGGGAATGGTGATGCCTTGGGGGAGATTTTTCAGGGCGATCGCCACCCAGGCCCAAACGAAGACGCCCCCATAGGCCATATCCCGGTGCTTTAGGGTGACTACAATGGCCAGCAAAATCCCAACAATGAGCAGCACCACCGTCCAAAAGGTTGCCCCCAGGCCCCAACCCTGCCAGCCTAAAAAATCTAAAACACAGGCAGCATTAACAACCGTGGCCACAGTGATCCAAGCACAGTAAATGGCAACAGGGCGCTGGAAAAACCATTGCACTTTTTTGGGTAGGGGCTTGGGGCCGCTGTCTAAACGTCGATAAAGGGTCACAAGGGGCAGTAACACCAAAATAATTAACCCCAGGGAGAGGACAAAACGCTGGTATTGAAAGGCGACCACCCAGAGAATTTGCGCCAAACTACTCCAGGTGAGCGCATAGCCGAGTTTACGGGCGTGGGGCTTTTGCTTTTGGCTCGGGAGGGTTTGGTAAATGGCCAGGGAAAAAAGACCGAGATAAATCAGTCCCCAAATGGAGAAAGCGTACCCAGCGGGCACAATGGGCACTGCCCCAAAATTTTGGTCGGAAATCTCAGCAATGGTCAGGCCATCGAGGGGTCTGAGGTTGGCCAGGACGTTTGTGATAAAAGCGGCGGCGATCGCCCCTAGGTTACCGTACTGACGGCGACTGTCACGGTCGAAATTCACCATAGATTTTGTGGCAATGGTTTTAGATAACGATGTTTGACACTGATCGTAAACGATAGGTACAGATTGTTGTTTATCTGATCTGATGATTCGTTGTTCATGGTTCATGCAAAGATCTTTGAGTGTGTGCACCCTCAAAACAGGCGATCGCCTTTAGTGCTAGTGAATTCAGGTTACGTGAATTGAAAAATCTAAAAAGAGTGATGACCATCACTCTTTTCTAAGAGGTTTATTGTAGTATTGAATCTAATTTGATCAGTCACAAAAGTGTTAATCTTTCATCATCTAATAGCAATTGTTGACAATTTTTTTGCAATTAGTTCTATTCTCTAAAGCTACCCAAGTACTTCAATGAAAAATATTCGATATTTATCTAGATCGTTCTTTTCGGGGATTACTCAATTATTAGGCTTACTTATTGTTGTTGTTGGCTTGATTTTAATCTTTCAGTCGAGTAATACTGCTGAAACTTCAGCCAGGGAATATCTCTATACCCCATCAGAGACAAATCTAAGAGGAATACAAGAGCGCATTGTCTATGAATTTCCTGACACAGGTCTAAAATTAACAATGCCTAGATTTTTGAAAAATCCAAAAGCTTTTGAAACCCCAGGAAAAGATGTGTTAGTAATGCTCAGGACTGCCGCAGATACCTGTGGTTTGTATCAAATAGCAGAAGCGATTTTACCTCCTAATGCTGGACCACCGCCTCATTTTCATTTCGCCACGGATGAATGGTTTTTTTCTACGGAGTCTTCCCTTGTGCGGCTTTATGCTTCCCAGGAACCTCAAGATCCTCTACAAGTTGGTCAAATTCCTGGAATTAATGTTGATCCAGTTAAAGTTGGCTCTGTGATCCAGAATCAGGGAGAAATTCTGTTTTCTCCGAAGGGGATGATTCACTATTTTCGTAATGAAACCCCTGGACAGGAAAATGTCAGGGGCTTTTATAATATTTGGGCTCCTGGTTATGGTGTTTCAGAGCGATTTGAAGACATAAACAATCTGGATGGGAGTCATGCGGATTTGTCTCTTGCCCCGGCGCAACAGGTGTTTTTACAAACGGCTCTCTGGGGAATGCCCCACGATATTACGGGAGGCTTTGTGGGAACTGAAGATTACTATGACGAGCGTGGGCCTGTTTTTACGCATCCTGATCATCTGGAACAACTTCAAGAGCTGTTTGATGCCGGGGAGGCTTGTTATCCGCATGATGAATGAGGCAATTTAATTAAGCCAGGGTGAATCGCAAAAATGAAGGCGATCGCCTCATGTGAACTCCCTCGGAGTCTAGGGGGATATTGCCTAGGCCATCATATTGATGTTTTCAGGGTGACAATTCCCCGGCAGATTCCAACAGTTATGTTTCTTGTTTTTACAGAACGATTGACGATGGCTTAGAGCTGGATTTTAGGAGAAAAGAAAAACGCAGTTTCTGCTATCAGGGCTTGGATAAAACCTTATATTTTTTAATTAGACGCTCTCCCGAAGATATATGCAGATAAATCATCTAAAACTTGATGGGCGGCCAAAATACCACTGGAGCTTGTCCATTCACCATCATCTACTTGATAAACTTGATTATTCTGAACCACAGTAAGACGTTGCCAGAGTGGATGATTTTGCCATTCTTCTGCGGTATCATCTCCTTTATTTTCGCCTTCATTGTGGGTGAAATAAAAGAGATGATCGGCTTCTAGATCTTGTATGCTTTCTAGACCAATCTCCGCAACAAAGCCATCTTTTTGTTGTACTTGAGGTCTTTTTAGGCCAACTTCAGCGACAATTTGCCCCGGAAAAGATTGCTCATAGTAAATTCTAGTCGTCCCTGGTAAAAAACGAACTAAGGAAACGGTCGGTGGTTCGTTATCTAATTGTTCTTTGAAACTGGCTACCCGTTGATCCCATTGTGCCAATAGGGTTTCTGCTTCGGCTTCGCGGTTGATGGCTTTGGCATAAAGTCGGAGGTTGTCTTTCCAGGGGGCGCCGATGGTCTCAGAAAAAACAGTCGGGGCGATCGCCTGGAGCTTAGAATACAGTTGTTCTTGACGCACTTTAGAACCAATAATGAGATCTGGCTTGAGGGCGACAATATTTTCTAAATTTGGCTGAAATTCATCCCCAATTACCGGAACATCCTCTAATTCAGCACTGAGATAGCCATAATAGGGATTTCCTTGCCAAGACTTCACTGCTCCCACGGGTTTGATCCCTAGGGCGATGAGCATGTCTGTCCCTTCGTTGGTCAGCACCACGATGCGTTTGGGGGTTGCTGAGACTTCTGTCGTGCCCATGGCGTGCTCAATGGTGCGGGTTTCTGTGTCAGTAACTCCGCTAACTGATTCTACATCGGAGGATATTGGGGGATTTTCGGCAGTTGGTAAACAGCCAGTTAAATAGGTGATTGCAATGAGAATTATCCCTAAGGTATGAAACTGAAAAATTGATTTTTGATGTTGATTTTTCATGGTTTTTCTCATAATTTAAGATCTAAAAAATGGGACAAAAAAGAAGAATAGCTCCTCCTCTCCATCCCTATCAAAAGCAATTTGTTGACTAAAAGTATCAGGCGATCGCCCGAAAATTTACCAATCTAAGCTGTAGCTTAAGCTGATAGTCCGGCCCTGGCCTGCATATTGCTGGCTACCCCCGTAAACTTGAGCGAGCACGGGAAAATATTGAGTATTAAACAGATTTTGAATGCCCAATTGGATTTTCCCAGCGCCAGTGTCATAGCTGCTAATAAAATCCGCCGTCAGATAGCTTTCTACTTCCCCAAGACCGAAACCATCTCCCTTGGGATCGCGACCAGCTGAATAAAGCAATTGCAGACGATTTTCCCAACCTGTGATCGGTTCGTATTCTACAAATCCGGTCAGTTTCACTGGGGGAATTTGAAAACTGGGTAAACCACTTTCAAAATCACCATCGCGATCTGCATCCCGTTCCCCTTCGATGTAGCTAAAAGTGCCCCCTAAGGCGAGCTGATCATTGAGTTGAGTCCGTAGATCGGCTTCAACCCCGTAGATCCGTTGGGGGTCGCGAATTGTCGTGAAAGCACTGTCAAAGGTTGTGCCTAAATCTGAATAGCTATAGAAACCAGCCAGGGAAGCTTGGATATTGCCCCAGTTGCCTCGGATTCCCAGTTCATAGTTATCAACCCGTTGGGCTTCTGGACTGAGGTTTTCGACGCTACCGCCTGGGGAAGTGCGCAGAGAACGGGCAACGTCAGCGATCGAAAAACCCTGGGCAAAATTACCAAAGACATTGATGTTGTCATTTAGGGCATATACGGCGCCAATGTTAAAAAGAGTCGCATCGTAATTCAGCTTGCCACCGGTAACATCGTCACCTGCAAGGGTGGTGAAGTCATCGACATCGACATCAATAAATTCTTGACGAATCCCGCCATTGAGCACGAGCTGGTCAGTGACGTTCCAATTTAACTGGGCAAATAGACCCAGGTTTTTTTGTTCTGTGGGCGGCGAAAGAAAACCTGTGCCGATGGGCTCAAAAACAAGGCCATCACTGGCTTCAAAAACCGCTTCGTCGAAGAGATCAGCGGGTTGGGATGATTTTTCATAGGCATAGTCGACACCCCAGAGTAAGTTGAGGCGATCGCCTGATGCGAGAGGAGTATTGAAATCTAAACGGCCCCCAATTTTTTCGGACTCGACTTCCGATTGCAGCACTTCCCCTCCAAAAGTGCCAAAGTCGTCATCAAAGGGATAAAAGCGGGTGGAATAGTTACGGTAATATATTTGGCTATTTAATTTACTCCCAAACAAATCGTCATTGTTGTAGGCCAAATTCACCACCGTATTTTCGGTACCGGGTTGATCGGGCAAAACGAGGCCTGGTCTAGCTTCTGCCTTGTCGCCGCTGGGAGTGCGAGAAAGAGCAAAATCAGAATCTTGCTGATCAGAAAAGTAGTTAAAGCTAAACTGCAGTCGTTGATTCTCGTCGATGTTGTAGCCCAGCTTCCCAAAGAGATTGATACTTCTGAGGTCTGCTAAGCCCCCTTGACCGAGGGGATCAGGGGGAATGCGATCGCCTTCGGCATCAAAAAATCCCCCGGTTTTAGAAATGGCAAAATCAGCCACATAGTCAAACTTATCTTCTGTGCCAGAAACAGAATGCTGGAGAGAATAACCAAAGCTATCTTCAGGATTAGTGGTCGAAAAATCGAAGCCGATGGTACTGCGCGATTCTACACCAGTGGCAGCGCCCCGGCGGGTGATGATATTGATAATCCCCCCGGTGGCCCCATCCCCATAGATGGCACTGGGGCCGCGGACAACTTCAATGCGTTCAATGACGCTGGGGTCAATATTGCGGAAATCCCGTTGGGCATTGCGGTTTGTGCTCTGGGGAACTCCATCAATTAAGACAGAAACATTTCGGCCCCGGAGGGTCTGCCCAAAAACACTACTGGTTTCCGTGGCAGTAGACAGTCCTGGTACAAGCTCCGCCAAAATACTAGATAGGTCCCGGTCGAGATCTGCTTGCTGGGCAATTTCTGCTTGGGAAATAACCGTTACAGAGCGAGGGACGGCGGCAGTTTCGGCTTCGGTACGTGTGGCAGTGACGAGTAATTCTAAGTTTTCAACAAAATCATCGGGGGTTACCTGGACGAGTAAACCAGATGGCTGGGACACGACATTAGCAAAAGGCGCCGCTGTTTCTCCAGTGAGGACGATTTCAAGCAGATCTGGCGATATTTGATTGACGCTAACCGCTTCTATCCCTGCCTGGGGTGTGAAAACGGGCGTAATGCTCCCCTCGGCCAGTTGAGCATTTTCAATTTCTAAAATGAGCTGGTTGCCCTCAAGTCGTTGGTTTACCACCGGGGCGATCGCCTGGTCACTGTTTAGCAAAATCTCGATCCCTGACGATGTGGCTCTGATCTCAATCTCACTAATCGATGTTTGGGCGATCGCCCCCTGCGCTGTAACCAATACAACACTGCTGGCAACCCCTAGGGCACCAAGGCCTTGTCTAAACTCTTTCAACGAACTTCCCTCACACTTATTGCTAATCTATTGCGTTAGAGAAAAAACACTAGAAGATTTTTAGCTACAATGTCAAGACCTTATTTGATATAAATTTTCAGTTGTAACTAAAGAAAAAGCCCAGAAAATCTCTGGATTTATTGTATAAAAGGCTTTTTAGGGCTTTTGCTATCATACCCTAAGGCATAATTCTCTCACTTCTGGGTTGTCTTTTTGCAATTTAGCAAATTACTTTTATTGCGACTATTTTGAGTTAAGTACTGGCTATTTGAAGCCGCGTGGCGCATAATGCTCTAGATAACTCTCACACTTCATTGCCCATAAAGCCCATGAACATCACTAGTTTTTTTGCAGCGGGTGGGATCGTTGCCTACCCCCTGTTACTGTTTTCCCTTGCTGCCGTTGCCTGCATCATTGAGCGAGCCATATTTTGGTGGCGTCTTCACCGCCGTCAACGCCAGATCGTTAGGGATGCCCTTGGTCTCTATCGTCAAGACCCTGACAATACAATTAAATTTCTTAAGCGCAATGCAGACTTACCCATTGCCCGTATTTTTCTCGAAGCTTTAGACTTGGAAAATCCCAATAGTGAAGAATTTCGCCTCGCCCTTGAAAGTGCAACCCAGGCAGAAATTCCCACCCTAAAACGCTTTAATACTCTGTTTGAAACAATTATTGCTGTGGCGCCATTACTCGGTCTACTCGGGACAATTCTTGGCCTGATGCAGTCTTTTTCTGCCCTCAATATCGGTGATGTCGGTACAACCAATACGGTTGAGGTGACAGGGGGGATTAGTGAAGCTCTGGTTTCGACAGTGATGGGCCTAGTTGTTGCAATTTTTACATTATTGTTTGCCAATCTATTCAATGGCTTATACCAACGCAACCTCGCTTATATCCAAGAATATGGCGGTCAACTAGAATTGCTGTATCGGCGTTTCTATGAAAAAGAAGATTCAAGGCCGATTTATCACTAGATTAATTCTAGGTCTGCCCTTTAATGGTTTTCAGTTCAGGTAGCAGATACTTATATTTTTAGTTTTTTTAAGTCTGGTTACTTTTATTATGCGTATTCCCCAGGAAGAGCAAAAGTCAGTCGGCATTAACATTGTGCCGATGATTGACATTATTTTTTCGATCCTCGCTTATTTCATTATTTCGACCCTTTATTTGACAAAATCAGAGGGATTACCTGTTAATTTACCCGGTGCTACTACGGCTCAACAGCAGCCCAGCACAGAAATTACAGTGACGGTGGATGAGGCGGGGGCTGTTTTTCTGAACGAAAATCCCATTGAAATTGGGGCACTCCAGGCTGGGGTATCTAATCTGATGACGGCGCCTGCGGAAACATTGGTGATCATCAATGCGGATGAAAGTGTTAGCCATGGCGTTGTGGTGACGGTGATGGATGAGCTGCGACAGATCGAAGGGGCAAGGTTGGCGATCGCCACCCAAAAGGAAACGCCCAGTGTCTCTAACTGAGCTGCAAAACTTGTGTTGAGATGAAGGCTGCCACCCGCTACCAATTTTTAAGGGTCTATCTCCAACCTCAAAAAAAATATCTTTTGATTTTGGCGATCGCCCTGCTGGGGAGCATCGGACTCCAGGTCATTAATCCCCAGATTATTCGTTTTTTTATTGATACCGCCCTCGCCGGAACCTCCCAACAGGTGTTACTTGGGGCGGCTTTTGCTTTTATTGCCCTCACCGTCGTACGCCAAGCTTTGGCGATCGCCGCCACCTATTACAGCGAAACCATCGCTTGGACAGTGACAAACCACCTCCGGCTGCACTTAGTTGATCATTGTCTCAATCTAGATTTGGATTTCCACCAGCGTCATTCCCCCGGTAGTCTCGTAGAGCAGGTGGACGGAGATGTGGAGCAGTTGTCCCATTTTTTCTCTCAGTTTTGCTTGCAGGTGCTGGGCAATGGCCTGCTGGTGCTGGGGATTCTCGCTGTTGTTTGGCGGGAAAGTTTCCTTGCGGGTCTTACCTTGAGCCTCTTCGCCTTGGGTGTTTTGGGGATCTTGGGGAGCCTCCAACGATTAGCGATTCAGCCCTGGGGAAAATATCGCCAAATTAGTGCCGAATTTTATGGCATGGTCGCAGAATATTTGGGGGGATTAGTAGACCTCCAAGCCAACGGCGCCACTGACTATGTACAACAGCGCTTTTATCGTCTCATTCGCCACTGGCGTCAGGCTTTTCACCGGGCTCGCTGGACGAGTACCCTCCTTTGGGGCAGTACAGTGGGGCTGTTCACCTTGGGTAATGTCCTCGCTTTGGGGGTCGGTTCTTATCTTTGGTCTCAGCAGGCGATTACCATTGGGACGATTTATCTGCTCTACTATTACGCCTCTCTCCTCCAGGATCCCATTGAACGGATTCGTGAGGAATTGGAACAATTTCAACAGGCGATCGCCAGTCTCCAGCGGATCCAAACCCTACTCCAGACGCCCCGACCCCAGCCCCCGAGTCACACCGTTTCCCTACCCGCCGTTGCCCCTAGTCTTGAATTTCAGCAAGTGTGGTTTCGGTATCCTAATGGAAACTATGCCTTAAGGGATTTGACCTTTCAGTTACCCGCTGGCCAAGTTCTTGGTCTTGTCGGCCATACCGGGAGCGGCAAAAGTACCCTGATTCGCCTACTATTGCGGCTTTATGCCCTTGAACGGGGCCAGATCCGCTTTGGCGGCCTCGATCTGGCCCAGGTTTCCCAAACAGAACTCACCGAACGCATTGGCTTTGTTACCCAAGACGTACAACTGTTCCAGGCCACTGTCCGCCAAAACCTCACTTTTTTTAACCCGAGTATCCAAGATCAACATATTCTCAAGGCCCTAGAAGAGTTAGGTTTGATGCCCTGGCTCACTGCCTTACCCCAGGGATTGGACACGGAGCTTAGTCCTGATAGTAGTAGTCTCTCGGCGGGGCAGGCGCAATTGTTGGCTTTGGCTAGGGTTTTTCTGAAAGATCCGAGCCTTGTGATTCTCGATGAAGCCTCTTCTCGCTTAGACCCTGAGACGGAACACTGTCTCACCCAGGCGATCCAAAAACTTTTTAAGGGCCGCACCGGGATTATCATTGCCCACCGTCTCCGGGCCATTGAGCAGGCGGACAAAATCTTGGTTCTCCAACAGGGAAAAATTTTGGAATATGGCGATCGCCTGTTTTTAGAAGCCGAGGCGAATTCCCACTATGCCCGCCTACTCCGGTTGCACCACGCCCAGCAATTATCCTGAGAATTCCAAGAAAACAATTGAGAATATTTTCTAATTAAGATAAGCTATTATTGGCGCTTCTCGGCTCTAATTCTGATTGAAGAACCACCACCGCCATCTCCAAGCTTGTTCCCAGTCATGTTTTAAATTCAAACGCGAATGACCATCACCCTTTCTCAATCAGAATATTGGGAGCTTTGGCAAAGTACAGAAAATGCCCAAGCAGCCATTTCAAAAATTTACCAATTGCCTGTCCAATTAGGACAGGGACTGTGGCAAGAATATAACCTCCGAGACGGACTTAATTTAGGCATTGAAAATATCTGTCTGAAAAAGAATATTTGTGTAAAACAAGGGCCGAGGGAACATCCGATTGAATATATATTTGAGCAAGTCTGTTGCCGAGGTAAAACAGAGTATCGTTACACCCTGTGTGGTAGTGGATTAGCACCAAAAGAAATCTATACAAGATATCGAGAGACGGCGATCACTGGGGTTAATGTGCATATCGATCCAGCCCTATTTAAAGCTTGGTTTGGCGTAGAAGACAATTATTTACCCTGTTTTGATCAACTATTGCGATCGCCGGATACAAAATATTATGAAGTCACTCGACCCCAGAATGCAGCAATGCAGATGACAGTGCAGCAAATCCTGCAATGTCCATTTACGGGAGTAACCCGATGCCTCTACTTCGAAAGTAAAATGTGGGAGCTTATGGTGTTAATTCTCGAAGATTTATCCCAGGAACAAACAGCTATTCCCTTGTTTGCCTGCGGCCTTAAAGAAGATGATATTGAACGAATCCATTACGGGGGAAAAATTCTCCGGGAACATTTACAAAATCCCCCTTCTTTAATTGAACTAGCACGGGCCGTTGGCATTAATGATCATAAGTTAAAAATTGGCTTTCGTCAGGTATTTAAAACAACAGTGTTTGGCTATCTCCACGACCAACGGCTTGAGAGGTCACGTCAATTGTTGGCTGCTGGTGAAATGACCGTGACGGAGGCAGCTGCAGCAGTCGGATTTGCCAATCGCGGCCATTTTGCTGCAGCATTTCGCCGTAAGTTTGGTATCAATCCTGGCCTTTATGCGCGACAAAAAAGATCTTGATCATTTATTTTATCCATTCTTGGTGGTATTACCTAGTGAGTTTTGAGTGAGGGAACGGAAGGGGGTCTAAAAAGCTCCCGCAGGCGATCGCAAAAACTCCGGCTCTGGATCATTTTTGGTCAAACGGGAAGAGAGAATCCGGTATGTTATTAAGAAATTTTGTAAGTAAGCTTTTGTGTGAAGGAGTCAATAATGCACCATTGGTATCGTTTCTTGCCGGTTACGGGTGCTTTTGCTTTGGTGTTGGTTACCCAGGAAGTCTCTGCTCTGGGGGTTGCGGAGCCGCCGCCGGAGGACGTTGTTGAAACTCCGGCGGCCATTATTGCCCAGGCGGTGACAGTAATTACTGATGTGGCGATCGCCCAGACAGGCAACCAAGTGGAACTGCGCTTGAGCGCAACGGCTGCCCTCGATAATGCCACGGTGACCCAGGGGGCCCAGGGGACTGAAATTATCATCCCCAATGCCACGGTTATCCAGCCGGAAGTATTGCAGGAATTTGCCCCAAAATCGGGCTTAGAACAGATCGAGATTCGCAATCAGACGGACAATAATGTCCAAATTTTGATCCGCAGCGGCGATCGCCAAATTCAGACCCAACTGACTAGCACCGCGACGGGCTTAACCCTGAATATTGAGCCTGCAATTGTGGCCGCCGAAACAGATGGTGGTGCGATTGAAGCCTTTGAACTGGTGGTGACCGATACTGAGCAACCCTACAATCCCGCCAGTGCCACCACTGCCACTGGGCTAGATACGGCCCTGCGGGATATTCCCCAATCAATCCAAGTTATTCCCCAGGCTGTCCTCCGGGACCGCAATGTGACGGAACTCGGGGAAGCCCTCGAAACCAATGGGAGTATTGTTTCTAGGGGGGGACGGGGAACCAGTGTCTTTGGCCCTGGCTTTCTGATTCGCGGTTTTCCCTCAGGGTCATCTATTTTTCGCGATGGCATTGGAACCGTTTCCTTATCGGCTTTGGACACCAGCGATATCGAACGGGTAGAAATTCTCAAGGGGCCGGCTTCCGTTCTGTTTGGTCAAGGGGCTCCTGGTGGAGTGATTAATCTTGTTTCTAAGGAACCCCTAGCAGAACCTTTTATCGGCATTGAGGCCTCTGTTGGTAGTTTTGCGAACTATCGGGGCAATGTTGATCTGTCTGATGCTCTGACAGAGGACGGTTCAGCCCGGTATCGCTTGAATTTTAGCTATGGCAATTTTGGCAGCTTTCGCGATTTAGTCGATGGGGAACGGGTGGTACTCTCGCCTCGTTTAAGCTTCGATCTCAGTGAAAAGACGTCCCTCGACCTCTATGGGCAATATGCTTATACCCGCGAAACCATTGATGAGGGGATTCCTTTTACGGCCGCCGGGCCAGTGGATGTGCCCCGGCGTCGCTTTGTGGGAGAAGATTTTGGTGAGTTTTCTGAGCAACGCTTTGATGTGGGCTATGACTTGGGTCATGAGGTCAATGACTATCTTTCCCTTAGACATCGTCTCCAGTTTTTGCAGTACCGGCCCCGTCGTTATGCGCCCCTCTACACCGGATTTGATGAGACAACTGGTGACGTCGGTCGGTTGGCTTATTTTGCGGGTGGGCATTATCAGCGCTTCTTTACGAATATCGAGGCGATCGCCACCTTTGAAACGGGCAGCGTTAAACACCAAGTTCTCGGGGGGATCGAATACCGCAATACCCTAGAACAGCCAGAATTTCAGTTCAGTAATGATTACACACCGATTAATGTGTTTAATCCGGTATATACGGGGATTCCCTATGCGATCGCCCCAGAATTTTTCCGGGATGACACCATCAAAACGGTGGGGGTTTATATCCAAGATCAGATCGAGTTTTCACCCCAATTTAAAGCCCTAGCGGGTCTGCGCTATGACTTTGTGGAGCAACTCCGGTCTACCCAAGACCTGGGTGGCCCCCGCAATGAATTTTTCCAGAGTGATGGTGCCCTGTCGCCCCGGTTGGGGGTTGTGTATCAACCCATTGAACCCCTTTCTTTATATGCTTCCTATAGCCAATCCTTTGAGCCGAGCTTTGGGGCCAGTCGTAATGGGGATGGGTCTACTTTTGAGCCGGAACGGGGCCGCCAATGGGAAGTGGGGGTCAAGGCCGATTTCAGCGATCGCCTCAGTTTCACAGCTGCCGCCTTTGATATCCGCAAACAAAATATCTCCGTGCAGGATCCCAACAACCCCTTGCTGTCGATTCAAACGGGGGAACAGACCAGCCGCGGCCTAGAGTTTAATCTCAATGGAGAATTAGCGACAGGTTGGAACGTGACGGCGGCCTATACCCTAATGGATGCTTTTGTGAGTGAAGATACGGATCCTGCTTTCGAAGGCCAAAGATTGCCGAATGTACCCCAAAATCAGTTCAGTCTCTGGACGACCTATGATATCCCCCAGGGTTCCCTGGAAGGTTTGGGATTTGGCTTGGGCTTTTTCTATGTGGGCGATCGCCCGGGCACTCTCGACAATGCGTTTACGGTTCCCAGTTATTTTCGTACCGATGCGGCGATCTATTACCGGCGGGACAATTGGCGCGCCCAGTTGAACTTCGAAAATTTATTTAACACAGAATATTTCACCGCTGCCGATGAATTTCAGTTTGCGACCCCCGGTGCCCCTTTTGCGGTGACGGCCAAGTTTGCCCTGGATTTTTAGGTTAATGAGGAGGTTTTGGTGATGCAATTAGCGTGTTTTCGGCAAACAATACAGCGTTGGCTAAGGCCCTGGCTGGTCGGCCTGATCAGTCTTTGTCTCGTAGTGGCCTGTCAGTCTCCATCCCCCCAGTCTGGGAACCCCTCTCCAGATTGCCAGGTGGTAAACCACAGTGCTGGGGAAACCTGCATTCCTAAAACCTTCGAGCGGCTGGTGACGTTAGATTCTGTATCTTTTGAATATGCGATCGCCACGGAGCTCCAACCTATTGGTACACCTTCGAGTAATTTTCGTACGGCCCTACCTGCCCTCCAAACCGAAGCCGCCAACATTGGTCAAAATGGTGAACCTAATCTAGAAGCTATTCTTCAGCTGAAACCAGATCTATTGGTCGGTTTAGATTCCCATGGCGCCACCTATGCGCAACTGAGCCGAATTGCGCCGACTTTTCTGTTGAAATTTGAGCACAGTGGCCGCTGGAAGCAGGTATTTCAAAATTTTGGGGAAGCGCTGGGAAAAGCTGATGTGGTCGCTGAAAAGCTCGCGGCCTACGACCAGCGCGTCCAGGAGTTGCAAAATCGTTTAGGCGATCGCCGCGCCGATCTCAAAATTTCTGTGATTCGCCTCTACCCCGACAGCACCACCATGTACTTACAAGATTCCTTCTGTGGCACTGTGTTAGCCGATGTCGGATTAGGCCGTCCCCCAGCCCAGGCGATTGATGCGGCCACTGCCCAGGCGCAGTTTGGCAACCCGATCCAAGCGGTGCTCAGTGAGGAGCTCCTGTCTCAGATTGATGGTGATGTGATCTTTGTTTGGACAGGGGAAAATACGGCCACCGCCGACGCCGAAGCCCAAGAAAAATTAGCGGCCCTCAAAAAAAATCCCCTCTGGCAACAACTACGGGCAGTACAGCAAGGACAAGTCTATGAAGTGCCCAGCTACTGGATTGGCAGTGGCCCCGTGGCTGCCGATGCAATTTTAGATGATCTGTTTACTCACCTTACTGACTTTTTTACGGAGAATATCGCCCCATGAGCAATGCTGCTCGCCACCAATTGATTGTTTGTGAAGCCTGCGTGTGGAAAAGTTCTGCAGCGCAAAACTCGACCCACCCAGAGGAAACTTCCCTGGAGATCAAAGGCTCAGACCTCCTCGCCCAACTCCAGGCTCTCCATGAAACATGGCCTTACCGAAATCACCTCAGCTTTACCACCACGGGCTGTCTTTGTGTCTGCGACAACCCCTGTGCGATCGCCTTTGTCGGCCACCAAAAGCCGAGTTTTCTGTTTGGAGATCTCGATCCCCGCACCTGCGCCGCCGATTTATTAACGGCGGCAGAATTGTATGTTGATAGCGAAGATGGCATGGTGCCCCTATACCAACTCCCCAAAGCCCTACGGCCCCACCGCCTGGCCCGCATTCCCCCCGCTCCCTAAACGGGATTATCAAAACGATGATGAGTTCCATTTGGTCGATGCTTTGGCACTTGATTGGCTATGCTCGGTGGCTGTATTGGTTGGATGCGGGGTTATGGCTATTGATGGCAGCTCTGGCGGCTTTACCAGGGATTTTTATCCGGAACTTCTTTGATCAACTCACGGGGCGATCGCCCGTTAACCATTCCCCTTGGCTCTGGATTGCCCTCGTCTTGGCAACGGGATTAGCGCGGGTGATCGCCATTTTTGCCGGACGGATCACAAAAACAGAACATCGTTTCTTGATCAGTACCCTCCTGCGCCACAATCTTCTCAAAGCTTTATTACAACGACCAGGGGCCACCCTCACCCAAACCGATGACCAGGGGCAACCCCTAGGCATCGGTGGCATCATCAACCATTTTCGGGAAGATGTACTACAACTCGAAGATTTAGTAGTTGGCACAAACGAGATTATGGCGGTAGGCATTACGGCGATCGCCGCTTTGGGTCTATTACTGACGGTCAATATACCGATGACTTTATTTATCTTTCTGCCCCTCGGGATTATTGTCGCCCTCGTGCAATGGTCAGAACAACGGCTCAAGCGTTATCGCCAGGCCAGTCGCCGGGCTACCCAGCAGGTTACAAGCTTGATCAATGAACTGTTCACCACTGTACAAGCGATCAAAGTGGCGGGGGCCGAGGCCCATGTGTTAGCAGAGCTCAAGATCAGGGGCGATCGCCGTCAGCGATTAATGATCAAGGACCGTCTTTTCACGGCACTGTTGGAGGCAGGCTTTGAAAATATGATCAGCCTAGGCACGGGGTTAATCCTGGTTTTTGCCGCCCAGTTATTTACTCAAGGCTTCAGTGTGGGAGATTTCGCTCTGTTCGTCTATTACCTGGGCTTGATCACCCATTTTTTTCGCTTTTTTGGTGGTTTTCTCACTGATACAAAGCAAAGTGATGTTTCCCTCAGGCGTATGGAACATTTGATTGCAGCGCCCCCGGCCCCGCCCCAAACCCATCCCCTGCTCTTGGCGACCCCTCTGTATCTGCCGCCCCTGGGTAAACATCCGGCCCCAGCCCTCCCCTTGCCCCCACCGCCAGCCGAGCCGCTCCCTTTAGAGACTTTCAAAATTCAGGATTTGACTTACCACTATCCCGGCAGTTGTCAGGGTATTCAAGACATTACCTTTAGCCTCTCCCAAGGGAGTTTGACGGTGATTACAGGGCCGATGGGCGCGGGGAAAACAACCCTGCTCCAGGTGCTCTTGGGTTTGTTGCCTTGCCAGGGGGGGAGATTGTTCTGGAATGGCCAGGCGATCGCCGTCCCCCATCAATTTCTAATCCCGCCCCAGGTGGCCTATCTGCCGCAAATTCCCCAACTGTTTAGCACCTCCCTCCGGGAAAATATCGCGCTCAATTGGCCCACCACTGCTGCCGAATTAGATTGGGCGATCGCCACCGCCAGCCTAGATAGTGATCTCCAGACCTTCCCAGAGGGTTTAGATACACCCATTGGCACGCGGGGCTTTCGGCTATCGGGGGGTCAAAAACAACGGGTGGCGATCGCCCGGATGTTACTCCGAAAACCGCAACTGCTGATCTGCGATGACCTCGCCAGTGCTCTAGATCTAGAGACCGAACAACGCCTGTGGCAACGTCTCCTGACCATGGAAGATGTTCCTGCGGGGGGCTCTCAAACGCCCAAGCATCAAAGTTTTCTGATCGTCTCCCATCGGCCCCCGATTCTGGCCCTCGCCGACCAGATTATTCAACTCCGGGCCGGAAAAATCAGCGCTGTGATTCAAAGGAAACCAGATCGTCATCCCGCCGGGAAAAACCCCTAAATATCAAATGTTCTAGCTTTTAGGGGATCTTCCTCTATTAAAAAAAATCCTAAATTAGATGATGTCATCTGAGGCAGTCATAAAGCCCTCTACAAAAAGACGATACATGTCGCTTCAATCTAAATCATTTAGGCCATCGAGCTTTTTCTAGCCCGATAATTGCCCCGAAGTGTAAAACTGTCCGGTGAAATTTCTGGGATAAACCAGCTTTTTATTGAAATAAATTCTTATTACTGGTACGTTATATTTGTTTTGTCGCTCACCGTAGCTAGTCTCAAAGAAAAGCCCTATGAGTATTTCCGACATTTGTCAACGAGAACGAGAACAGGAAAAAGATGCCCTCAAGAAATGGTTAACCTGGGGCGTCATGGGTTCTGTTGTCCTTCATACAGGTGCTTTACTCGGCTTAAGTGGGCTACCTGAGGCGGAGAATCTCGCGACAGAACAACCGCCCTTAGAATTTATTGTGACGGAGATGGCCCCGCCACTTCCAGAGGAGGTGCAGCCCCTCGAAGAAACTCCGCCAGAACCTCCAGAGACGGCAACATCCCTGACAAATACCCCTACCCCGGCAGCGCCTACCCCAACGGCTGTGGCCGCCGCTCCGGCGGTAATCACCCCGAATACTCCGGCAGAAACATCGGAACAGGCAACCCCTGAAGTACCAGAAACTCCTTTGACAACGGAGCCGGAGCCCCAAGCGGCGGCCCCAGAATCATTAGAATCGGAATCCCAGGCAGAGCCAGAGACTTCTAGCCCCGTCGGGCGATCGCCAGAAAGTCTAAACTCGCTGCGGGGCCAACTGCAGGCCGCCTCCTCTGGTGCAAGCCGGAACATGGCGACCCAGCCGGGCAGTAATCGCACCGGCGCCAACCGTTCTCGACCCAGTAATCCTGGGTCAACCAATCAAGCTAGTAATACAGGTTTAGAGGGCTTACGCAATAATCTCCGGGGGAATTCGAGCTCTGGCAATAACAACGCCCCTGCCAATCAAACAGCGGCCCAACGTTCTACACCGAGTCGTCCGGCGAATAATCCCCCCGCCACTCCTGTTGCTTCCGGGGCTGGTTGCTCGGCCCCACGGCAGCCCCAATTCCCAGCTTCCCTGGCTTCTCGAGGTATCGAAGCAAGACCCGTGGTCGAAGTCGTTACGGGCACTAACGGCAGTGTGATTCAAACAAATATTATTCGTTCTAGTAATTATGCCGCCCTGGATCAAGCGGCGATCGCTGCCGCCCAAGGTATCCGCTGTCCGAGTGGCGAGCAACGGCGGGTAAGGTTAGCGATTAACTTCGCCCAACCCGGCACAAATTTTGAACGGGAGGCCCAGCAGCGGCAAGCAGAAGCAGAGCAACAACGACAGGAGAGAATGGCCCAGGAACAAGAAAGACAGCGCCAGGCCGAGTTAGCCCGCCAACGACAGGCACTGCAAGAAGAACTTCAAGCTCAACAGCAGCAGGAGCAACAACAGCAAGCCGATGCTGAGGCAGAACGTCAACGGCAGGCGGAAGCAGAACGTCAACGTCAGGCAGAACTTGAGCAGCAAAGGCAAGTAGAAGCAGAACGCCAGCGCCAGGCCGAGGCAGAGCGGCAGAGACAGGCGGAGGCAGAACGTCAACGTCAGGCAGAACTTGAGCAGCAGCAGCCTGTCCCGGCAGAAGAGGGAAGCTAAGCTCCCAGCGCTCAGATTTTTGATTTGTTTTTTTGCACATCTACCAGATTTTCTAAACCATGATCATTAAGCAATATTGTTATTTTTCCTTGGGCCTGATCGCCTGGAGTGTTTTGGGAACAAGCATGATCGCCTCCGCTGCGACGATTTCTTTAGCGGATGGCAGTACCTGCGAGGGGGAGCTTGTTGAGGGGCAACTCCAAGGGCCAGTGACTTGTAATTATGCCAATGGCGATCGCTATGAAGGGGAATTTCAGGCGGGTGCTCCCCATGGCCAAGGCACGTTTACCGCCGCTGATGGGGGTAGCTATACCGGAGAATTTGAGGTTGGGGTGCCCAGTGGTGAAGGGACATTTACCTATCAAAATGGCGATCGCTGTACGGGGACAGTCGTTGAAGGAAATCTTAGGGGGCCAGGTTCCTGTGAGTATGCTGATGGGGATCGCTATGAAGGCTCATTTGCCGAAGGGATTCCCGATGGGGAAGGTGCCTTTATTTTCGATGATGGCAGCCGCTACGAAGGGGAAATCACAGCGGGTAATATTACCGGGCAAGGGCTCTACACTTTCGCCAATGGCAATCAATATGACGGAGAATTTGCCGAGGGCCGCTTTATGGGGCAAGGCATTTATACCTTTAG
Source organism: Picosynechococcus sp. NKBG15041c (assembly GCF_055380235.1). Lineage (NCBI taxonomy): Bacteria > Bacillati > Cyanobacteriota > Cyanophyceae > Chroococcales > Geminocystaceae > Picosynechococcus > Picosynechococcus sp. NKBG15041c. The sequence continues at coordinate 15,220 of NZ_AP040364.1, read as the reverse complement.
CAATGGCGACCGCTGTGAAGGGGAATTTCAAAATAATCAGCTCAATGGCCAGGCGGTTTGTGAGTATGCCGATGGCGATCGCTATGAAGGCAATTTCAAAGATGACCTCCAACATGGCTCAGGGGTCTACATTTTCAGCGATGGGACTCGCATTGAGGGAACTTGGCAGGCGGGGGAGCTGGTGCAATAAAAAATCTTTTGCTCACCTTTTTTGAAAGTATGAATCAACCTTGACATTCGCGTGGTCAAACAGAACATTTTCCACAATTTATTTTTTTCGCGATCGCCTATTTTGTTGGCGGGACTCTGTGTGAGTGTCGTCGCTCTCGTCTTCAGTTTCCTCGCCAGTTTAAACTTTGGGGCCGCCGATATTTCTGTGGCCGAGGTCTACGGCGCCATTTTTCAATTTGATGGCTCAACGGAACAGCTGATCATTCGGACTGTCCGCCTACCGCGATCGCTGATTGCTCTGGTTGTGGGGGCAGCTTTGGCCGTAGCCGGGAGCCTAATGCAGGGGATCACCGGCAATCCGTTGGCTTCACCTGCCATTCTAGGGGTCAATGCAGGGGCGGCTTTTGCGGTGGTTTTAGCGACTTTAATTGGCGGGGGGAATTCTTTAGATCTCTATGCCGGATTCGCCCTCTTGGGGGCAGGATTAACGGCGGTTTTGGTATATGGATGTGCGTCGTTGGGGAGGGGCGGCGCTTCCCCCTTAAATTTAACCCTTGTCGGCGCCTCGTTCACCGCATTCCTCGCGTCAATCACAAGCGGTATTTTAATTGTTAGTCAACAAACCCTAGATCAAATTCGTTTCTGGCTGGCGGGTTCGGTGGCGGGGCGAGATTTAGATTTACTCCTCCAGGTTTTGCCCTATCTAACCACTGGATTGTTACTGGCCTTTGCCCTGGGTAAACAGGTGACCTTGCTGAGCTTGGGGCAGGATATGGCGAAGGGCTTGGGGCAAAATACCCTAGTGATTAGAGCGTTGGCGGCGGTTTGTATTTTGCTATTGGCGGGGGGGAGTGTGGCGATCGCCGGGCCGATTGGCTTTGTGGGGTTGATTGTGCCCCATATCACCCGATTTTTAGTGGGGACAGAATATCGGTGGATTTTGCCCTATGCGGCAGTTTTTGGCGGAATTTTACTGTTATTGGCAGATGTTGTCGCGCGATCATTGCTCCAGCCCCAGGAACTGCCCGTGGGCTTGGTGATGCCCCTCCTTGGCGCGCCCTGCTTTGTCTATCTCATTCGGGCCAAGGTGAAACGATGAATAAAACACCGCTCACCTTTCGACCGTATTTTTTACCGATCTCGTTCCAATTAGATCGGCGGTTTCCCCTGGCGATCGCCCTGTTGGTTGTCCTGACCTTGGGGGCAATGATTATTAGCTTGGGGGTGGGGGAATTTTTTATGCCGCCCCTAGAGATTCTCCAGACTTTACTGGGTTTAAATGACAATGGTGACGCCAGTTTTGTGCTGTTGACATTGCGCCTACCCCGGATTCTCGTCGCTTGGCTGGTGGGGATGGGTTTGGCGATCGCCGGCACCATTATCCAGAGTTTGACCCGCAACCCCCTAGCAGAACCCGGCATCATCGGCATCAATAGTGGCGCCGCCCTGGCAGCGGTAAGCTTACTGATTATCTTCCCCAGTGTTTCTGCAACGATATTGCCCTTTGCGGCCTTTGGGGGGGCTTTGGTGGTGACTGTACTGATTTATCTGATGGCGTGGCAGGGGGGCAGTTCACCATTACGGCTAATTCTCGTGGGCATTGGTTTTAACCTCGTTGCGGCGGCCCTCACAAATTTACTCGTCACCTTCGGCAATATTAACCAAGTCTCCCAGGCGCTGGTTTGGTTGGCAGGTAGTGTCTATGGGCGCGGTTGGGAGCAGGCGATCGCCCTGCTTCCCTGGTTGTTGGGGGGGAGTGCCGCAGCTTGGCTCATGAGCAAAGAACTCAATGGTTTCAACCTTGGGGATGATCTCGCCCGAGGCCTGGGCATTTCTATTGAAATTCGGCGGGCATTATTAATCTTGACCAGCACTGCCCTCGCCGGGGCATCGGTAGCCACGGCAGGCTCTATTAGTTTTGTGGGACTGATTGCACCGCACATTGCACGACAGTGGGTAGGCAATGTCCATCAAAGCTTATTGCCGACGGCTGCTTTGACGGGGGGATGCCTTGTGGTGGCTGCGGACTTAGTGGGCCGCATTTTATTCGCACCTCTCGAATTGCCCTGTGGCATCATTACCGCAATTCTCGGGGCCCCCTATTTTCTATATCTTCTGATCAAAAAGCGTTAAACCATGAGCCAACTGAGCGCCAAGCAACTCACTTTAAATTACGGCAAAAAAACAATTATCGAGCAGTTGAATCTCACTATTCCTGCCGAAAAAATCACCATTTTAGTAGGGGCGAATGGTTCCGGTAAATCCACGCTTTTGCGAGGTTTGGCCCGACTTTTACCCCCCAAACAGGGCAATATTTACCTCGATGGGAAAGCAATTCAGCAGTATTCAAATCAGGCGATCGCCAAACGCCTCGGCATTTTGCCCCAAAACCCCACCGCACCTGAAGGCTTAACTGTGCGCGACTTGGTTGCCCAAGGGCGATATCCCCACCAAACCTGGTGGCAACAATGGTCGGCCGAAGATGAATATCATGTCGAAAAAGCCCTCCAAATTACTGGTATGGATGAATTTGGCGATCGCGACCTCGATACCCTGTCCGGTGGCCAACGACAACGGGCCTGGATTGCGATCGCCTTGGCGCAAAATACCGAAATTTTATTGCTCGATGAACCGACAACTTTTTTAGATTTGGCCCATCAAATTGAAGTTTTAGATCTACTTTTTTATCTCAATCGTACCGAAAAGAAAACCATTGTAATCGTACTCCATGAACTTAATCTTGCCTGTCGTTATGCTGATCATTTAGTGACAATTAAAGCAGGAAAACTCTATAGCCAGGGTCACCCCAATCAGGTAATGACTCAAACAATGGTGGCCGATGTGTTTCGCTTGCAAGCAGAGATTATCCCCGACCCAGTCACCCACACACCAATGTGTATTCCTATCTCCCAAGGCGATCGCTACTTTGTCAAAGGATAATATTTAGTTTTTAAATGTAAGAGCTTTCCTGTTAGCTTTAAAAGAATTTTTACCCTGATGTCAACTTATTTTAATAAAGTATTTTGACTTTCTAAAGAGCCAATAAACCACATTATATTCTGGTTTGATATAGCCAATAACTCCCCAGAATTTATTTTGGATGCAGGCAATTACAGCATTGTAGGATTAACTGAGAAGGCTATGATTCCCTATAGACCCAATAAATTCTAATACACTTTCCCTTTTATTGGAGACAACCCCCAAATAGACTGAGTTTACTTGTATTGCGCTTTTATTCTGTCTATTTTAGGTTCCTGGGATTAGGATTACCGACAATACATTCGTCAATAGTGATGTTTTATACATAATGGAAATATTCCTACAGTTTTTTCTAAAGTATTTGAGATTGCTATATGATATGCTTAAAACTTCTTTTGACAAAACAGGAAATCAATTTTTGTGAAAATTTTAATTATCCATAATAGATATCGTAATCGGGCAGGAGAAGATTCTACTTTTGATCAAGAGATTAATTTTTTAAAACAAAAAAATCATATGATCAAAGCTTGGACAAAAGACAATTCTGATATTAATATAAATAGCTTTTTGGACGCTTTAAAATTAGCAGTTGATACGGTGTGGTCTAAAAGTTCTTATAATGAGCTTTTAGCTATTATTGATGAATTTAAACCAGATATTATTCATGTTCATAATACTTTACCATTACTTTCTCCGTCCATTTTTTATGCAGCCAAAAAAAAAGAAATTCCAACCATTGTTACGATTCAAAACTATCGATTAAGTTGCCCTAAAGGAACTTTTTTTCGAGATGGAAACATCTGTGAAATATGTCTAAATAAATCTTTGTTATTTAGTATTTACTATAAGTGCTATCGAGACTCAAGATCACAAACAGCAATAGTTGCACTCATGTTGCAAGTGCATCGCTTGCTCGGAACTTGGAAAAAAATTGTTACTGCTTATATTGCAGTTAGTCCATTTGTGAAAGATAAACTAATTGATATGGGGGTTCCTGAAAAGAAAATTTATTTGAAGCCCAATTTTATACAGCCTAAGATTCAAAAATCTAAAACTATAAGTTTTGGGAAATATTATCTTTTTGTTGGTAGATTAGAAGAAGAAAAAGGAATCTTAAATTTATTAAATGCGTACCAAGATTTAAAGTCTGAATATCCTCTATATATTATTGGCAGTGGTAACTTACAGTCGATTGTTGAGAAATATGCTCTTGAAAATCCTAAAATTCAATATTTAGGACAAACCATGAGAGAAGAAGTGATTCAGTATATGCAGGAGGCGATCGCCTTAATTTTCCCTTCTATCTGGTATGAAGGATTTCCACTCACGATCCTTGAAGCTTATAGTCAATCATTGCCAGTGGTTGGTTCGGATATTGGTTCTGTAAGCTATGCAATTCAAGATGGCGTGACAGGCTTAACCTATGCTACTGGTGATGAAGGGGCTTTAAAACAAGCCCTTATTTCAATTGAAGCTGATCCGGAAAACTGGCTTGAATTGAAAAAAAATATCTTAAATAATCTCGATGATATTTATTTTCCTGAAAAAAATATCGATTATCTTCTGGACATCTATCACTATATCATTGGGTCTTAATTGAAATAGACTGCAATAATGCTCCCATATTAATTAAAGGAAAAAACTGATAAAAAGCATTAGTAATTTTTCTTTTTATGGGAGACATATCTTTAGTACTTTCAATAATTGAGGGAGAAGCAGTAAAGATAAAGTTTGTTTTAAAATCAGCAAGTTGCAAACAATATCTTAAAGAATTGGGCTGGAAATAAGTGATGTGTTCCGGGGGTTTTATTTGAGACCATTCTTTTCCTTTAATTTTTGCACCAAAACCAGCAATATTGGGCGTTTCAATGAAAAAAATACCACCTGGTTTTAGAAGTTGATAAGCTTTTTGAATCAGAAGATTAGGATTAATTAAATGTTCAATAACATGATATAAAGTGATGACATCATAGTGGTTATAAGGCAAATTTAAGGATAAAATTTCACCTGAAATAATACAATCTTTACCTAGTTTTTGATTGGCTTTAGTTGATGCTAAAGAAGATATTTCTGTACCTGAAACTTGCCAATTATGATCCTGAGCTGCTTTTAGAAAATCACCTGTACCACAGCCAATATCAAGTAATTTTCGAGAAGGTTGATTTAAAATTTTCGGAATATATTTTTTTAGTGCTTTTTCGAAATGTAAATATCTATTAGTCGCAAATTCAGTACCAGACATTAAACTTTCAGAAAATTCATTACGATAGTCTTCTGAGTTATAAAATTCTTCTAGCTGCTGCAATGAAGGCCGTGGTGTGAAATAAATAAGATGACATTGACTGCATTTTATAAGCTGACCTGTTTTTACTGGAAATAAAAATTGTGCATCTTTTGCACTGCAAACTGGACATTGTTTTTTGAAGTTCATTAAATTAAATAATTTTGATGAGGAACAGTTTTGAATTTGACCTTTTGTGATTCGATTTTACTGTCTGCTTTTATATATATTAACCTCAGTCTAAAAAGACTCTAGAACGTATTAACCTGTTTTTTATCTTCCTTAGAAAATATTGAGATATTCCTTGTATTTGTCCGCTTATTGTCCATCCTAAAAGTTTGACCATTTCATCAGGAGATTTTTGGAATACTGCTCCTAATTTATCAGCAGCCCAATCTTGATATGTAGCAGATTCTTTTGGGTGGCAGAATAAAAAGGGGAATTGTTCTCTATTGTATTCTTCTGAAAAAAAATGTTGAATAACTTCTAATAACTCTGGAAACTTTTGATATAAGGGGGCTTGTTGATAATCTTCTGGGGAACTTTTAGCAAATTCTCCAAATACTGAAGTTTTACATCCACAAAAATTAGAATATATAATATGAGAGCCAATTGTATTTGTTGTCATATACTCGAAGCTGCTCAGTAAAATTTTTATTCGTTTGAGGGCGTTACGGTCATACAAATCTGCTCCGGGAATCCAGGGAATTCCTCTCTTTTCAAATTCTTTAGTCCAATAACCTTTTTCGATGCATGATCTATGTAAACATACGATAATGGAAGAAAATTGAGTTTTTAATTCCTCAATCTGTTGAGCATAAATTTCTTGATTCCAATTATGATTTGTATAAGGTAAAGAGTGAGCTGGCATTACTAGTAAACTATTTGCTTTTCGTTTTATACCTCGGTCTATTTGAGCATATAAAAAAGGAACTCCGACTGCATATGCATTTTTGAAATTATTTTTATAAAGATATTCAACTTGCTCTTGAGTTGCAACTAAAAAATTTTCATTCTTATCTCCTGTTTGAGTGAGTTGTCGAGGATGAATAATTGGATAAGGAGTACATCCATGAAGCCAACGGGAGAAACTAATAGGTGGCGAGTTAAACCAAATAGTTTTTTTTTGTTTCAGTTGTTCAAAAATTAAATAACTTGCTCCATAATAATCAGCTTCGTTCCTCAATTTTATTTTTTCAATGGGAGGTAATTTGTCTTGAATAAATTGTGATTGATAGAGCATAAGAAAGAGCTGTTTGATTTTTACTAAATAATATTGCTTAGAAAATTTTATACATATCCTCTAGGCTTACTCATAAACTTCTTTAACTAATTACTGTTATTAACCTATCTAATACTCTTAGTATTTTCTTAGTTGACTAAGTAAGCTGTAATTCTAGGTTAATAATTCTAATCGTCTTGGTAGTTGTTGAAAGGTGGTAGGTGATAATGGGAACGCTATAGGGTTTTTGAAACTGTCCAAGGCTTCTTTGAGTATGGCACAGGCTAAGGTCAACCATTGTTGTTGACTACCGAAAAGCCGATCGCCTCGTTTTCCAACAACTACTTGGTAATCCTCTGGTAAATCTTGGATAAGTCGATTCACCAGAATAGCGATCACCGATGATTTTCTCTGTGATACCAGCCATAGGATTAAAGCTGCTTCGGATTAGTTTACCTCACAGCACATAAAAATAAACAGTAAAGATGATCGCCTAATGACCTTCCACAGGTCGGCATTATCCCCAACAGTACAGCTAGGCTTGTTATGATGGTCTTACCAAGTAAGATGCCAAGCCAATGACGACAGTAACTGTTTCCCAGAAGGGACAAATTGTAATTCCGATTGAAATTCGTAGGCGATTGGGTATTAAGCCAGGCTGTAAGCTTTCATTTAGCCTAGACGGGGAGTCTATTCGTGTGGAGCTGCAACATCATCCCCAACACCAGACCAAGATAGACGAGGGATTTGGCCTGTTGGTTTGTCCACCGACAACACCCAGGCGGCTCAGTGATTTTGATATTGCCCAAGCTATGAGGGAACAAAGTGATCGGGATTGATACGAATATTTTGGCTCGATTTTATGTAAATGATCCCAACGACCCAGAAGCCGAACAGCAAAGAATCCTCGCTTACCAAATTTTCACGGAGTCAACGAGTTTGTTTGTGCCGCTCACGGTCATTTTAGAGTTGGAATGGGTGTTACGGGCGTTTTATTCCTTTCAGCGGGAGGATTTTGCCCGGGTCATTCGACATTTGCTGGGGCTAGAGCATGTGATGGTCGAGGGTGGGGAACGTGTTGATCTGTCTCTGCAGTGGCATTTACAAGGACTAGATTTTGCTGATGCACTCCATCTTTCAGCCAGTCGAGAGTGCCAACGTTTTATGAGCTTTGATGATAAACGTTTTGCTAGACGTGCCCAACGACTAGGTCTTCAACCCTCTGTTTCAGTTCCCCAAAAACTCTAATCATTGCTGTTGCCTGTTGTTTTTAAGAGATGTCTGAGCAGTAACTAATATTGATTGGCCGACTTCTAAATTTACTAAATTGGGGGATTTCACTGCTTGAAAACTTCAATAACTCCCCCCAGTTTGAGGGGCAAGGGAGGCTTTTCAGACTTCCTGTAATCTTCTGCAGCAACGGCGATCGCCGATGATTTCCTCTGTGACACCAGCCAAGATTGGGAGTAGAGCTGCTTCAGATTATTGCCCCTCATAAAACATAAAGGGAAATAGTAAAGGCGATCGCCAACTGAAACCGCCCCATTAGCTCGAAGTTGCTGTAGATTGACGTAGCCAGTAATCTTGGTATTTCCCTGGTTGACTGAGTAGATTATGATGATTGCCCTGTTGTACTATTGCTCCCTGCTCTAGGACAAGAATTTCATCGGCATCTGTGATGGTCGAAAGGCGGTGGGCAATAACGAGAATGCTACAGGATTCTTGAAACTGTCCTAGGGCTTCCTGGACTAACTGCTCTGACTTACTATCTAAAGCACTGGTCGCTTCATCGAGAATCAGGACTTGGGGTTGTTTGAGGATCGCACGGGCTAAGGCCAACCGTTGCCGTTGACCACCGGAAAGCCGATAGCCTCGTTCCCCAACAACTGTTTGATAAGCTTCTGGTAAATCGCAGATAAATTGATCGGCTTGGGCGGCGATCGCCGCTTGGGTCACCTCTTCATCCGTTGCATTGGGTTTACCGTAGCGGATATTTTCTAGAATGCTATCGTTAAATACAAAAGTATCCTGACTGACGACCCCCAACTGCGATCGCCAACTCTGCAAATCATACTCCTCCAAGGAAGTACCATCGACATATATATTGCCTTGGGTTGCTTGATATAATCCAATCAGCAGATCTGCAATGGAAGATTTTCCTGCACCTGATTCACCAACCAAGGCCACAACCTTACCCCTCGGTAAAGAAAACGAGACATCCCGCAAAGCCCAGCGTTCCGTCTGAGGATATTTGAGAGAGACTGCGCGAAACTCAATCCGATCCTTGAGGGTTTTAAAAATGACCGTACCAGACTGGATAAATTCTTTATCCTCAGTCTTCAGAATTTCTTCTAGGCGTTGAAAATCACCTGCATTTTGGGCGAGGACACCGAGACAGGCAGTAATGCTATTGAGATAAAGCGTTAAACGATTGAGCACGGCGAGAAAAGTCACCAAGACAGGGAGCAATTCTGTAGAACGACTTTGGAGAATCGAATAACCCGCTAACAAAATGAGACCAATACTAGTGAGGGTTAGAGAACGTCCTAGGGGGGTTGCCAACTGAATTAAACGACTTTGTTTTTCGAGTTGGGGGACGAGATCCCGTTGGAGTGCTTGGAGAGTTTGAATGGAGCGGCCTTGGCTCGCAAAGGTATGGAGCACCCGCAATCCTTGAATACTCTCGGTGATATGTTTAGAAACTCCCACCTGAAATTGGGTCACCGAGAGGGCTGTCTGACGAATGCGGGGTAGGAGAAATTTTTGAAACCAAAATAGCCCGGCAGAAACCAGCAGTGTCACCAAAAAGAGGAGGGGGGAGATCACTAATAGCACGACTAGCTGGGCGATCGCCGTCATTACATTCAGGAACAAACGGTTCCAATAAAAAATCTCTCTATTGACCGTGGGGGCGGCAAGGGTAATGTAACTGGTGAGATCGCCTACTTTATAACGACTGGCACAGGCAAAACTAAAGGACATCACTTGCCGAAAAATTTTCTCGGTCATCAGGGCTTGGATCCGCGCCGACAGATAATCAGAGGATACTGCACCGGCATATTCCAAGGCATTGCGCAGATATTGGAGGGTGATCGCCAAGACAATGAGCCCTACAAATAGCTGCCCTTGGCTCAGTTGAGCGACAAAGGCACTAAATCCTGTATTCGCCAGAAAGTTATTGTTAAATACCTGGGCTGTGGCATCGGGGGAGGCGATCGCCTGGAGCGCCAAAAAAATTAAACCGAAACTACTCCCTTCAAACACCGCTGAGAGTAAGTTGGCATTAAAGTTTAGGGCAATCAAGCCGCGATTGTAGTTAATTGTCCCCAGTACGACCCGATAAGCAGGATTCTGAACGTGTGTTTTGACGAAAGATTTTAGAGATTGCTGCCAATGCCCTCGGGCTGAGTTTGCCATCGTAATTTTAAAGTCCTAGGAGCAGCCTACAAGAGCGCATCCCAGCTAAGGGGAGTGCCTTTGGCTAGATCTTGTTTCGCGGTTTTCCCTAACACTAAATCATAGTATTTGGGGGCAAGTCCATAGCCTGGTCGAATCCGGCGGATATTCTGGGGCGTGAGAATTTCTCCTGCTTTGATGTTTTCTGCTACATAAAGCGATCGCCGAAATACTAAGGATTTTTGTTCTGCCACTGTTGCTCCGTAGCGTACTTGTCCCAAAGCCTGCCAAGCCCGCTGTGTTTCCTCGACTAACTGTTTCATTTCGTAGGGCTCCATCGAAAACGCTGCATCAACGCCCCCATCCGCACGACTCAGGGTGAAGTGCTTTTCAATAAAAGTTGCCCCAAGAGCCACACTCGCAACAGCCACGCCAATCCCGAGGGTGTGATCTGATAAGCCCACCTGCACATCAAACAATTCTCGTAAATGAGGAATAGTCAAAAGATTTGTATTCTCAGGACTAGCGGGATAAGTGCTGGTACATTTGAGCAAAATCAAATCTTGACAACCGGCTTCCCGTGCTGTTCTGACAGTTTCATCCAGTTCGGCGATCGATGCCATTCCTGTTGAAATAATTATCGGCTTGCCCGTACTAGCCACTTTTCGAATGAGAGGTAAATCCGTATTTTCAAAGGACGCAATTTTATAGCAGGGCACATCCAAAGATTCCAGAAAGTCAACCGCCGTTTCGTCAAAGGGAGTACTAAAACCAATGATGCCTAATTCTTGACACCGTTTAAAAATGGGTTCATGCCATTCCCAGGGAGTATAAGCTTGTTGATAAAGTTTATACAAGGAGTGACCCTGCCAGAGACTCTTAGGATCATTGATAAAGAATTCCCCTTCATCAAGGTCTAAGGTCATGGTATCTGCGGTATAGGTTTGCAGCTTGAGGGCATGGACACCCGATTTTGCGGCAGCTTCAACAATTTCTAAGGCGCGATCAAGGGATTGATTATGGTTCCCCGACATTTCGGCAACCATAAGCGGTGGATGATTAAAACTTAATATGTGACTATCTATGTAAGTAGACTTCATTTTTAAGGAACAAATATAAACTATAAGGCTTTTCCTGTAAGTTGAGATACTGGAGTATTCCATCCATCAACAAGCAAAGCTTGATACTTTTCCTTGTCTTGTGTGCGATGATATGAACCTTTTCCTCTCTGAGGAGTAGCTTGGATTCTATTTTCTTTAATTAACTTCCAATTTGATTTAAACAAATCAAAAGCAACTTGTGATAGTTTTTCGTAACTACTATGTAGTGTTTCATTGTCATCAAAAAATACTCTTTGTTGTATAATAATATCTCCAGTATCTATGCCTTCATCTAAATAATGAATTGTTACGCCTTTAGGATTATCTTCTAAAAAACTCCATAAATTTGGGTCAGCACCTCGATTCCAGGGTAGAAAAGAAATATGGATATTAATGGCTTTATTCTTAAAGTAATTAAGAACATCCTTTTTTATGATGTGACGATATCCATAGCTAATTAAAAAGTCAGCTTGCTCTACATCTCCAAGACTAAGTGAAATTTTTTCTTCTTGGTTATGTACTTGATCTCCAAAACTTTTTAAAAAATTGATTAAGTATGGACGGTTAGGTCCTAGCAATAAAATTTTCATCAAAACTAAATGTAAATAAATCAGGTTGTTTTGGGTATTTATTTTAATTTTTTCCCTGTAAGAGAGTTGGTGGAATTTTGAATTGTCTAAGGATTTGGAAATTTGATTAAGCTTTGTCGTAAGCATCGAATTTTGAGATTTTTAACCAACCTATTTGATTGCTTATAGTACTGCTTATTTTAAAATACTAAAAAATCAACGCAATTGTGCTAAATAATTATTTAAATCCGCCATAATGGTGAAATCCAGTAAAGTCTTTCCTAACATCTTCTAACCGGGACACCCTGTATCTGTTCTATTTGACTCTTGGAAAATTTTCCTAGTTGCCGCTTCAACAAACGAAGCATTAAATTAGATGCCTCTTCTTAGCGCGGCCTTCCCGAAGACCTGTTTGCAAACTCTTTTGAAGACCCTCTGCACAAATCTCTTGATAGAAATGGGATTGGGTAATGTCCATGTGTTTTAAATCTAGAATGTGCATGATCATCTTCTTGGTCAAATAAATCAGGGAACTTACCTGCCAGTATAGTCTTGATCAAACTCAATCGTCCTTTAAACTCGGCTTCTGTACCTGCGGTGTCCAATAGATTGTTGCTCAACTGAGTGCTCTGATGCTGATCATCTGCCAACAACTACAACAATGCTAAATTCGGCGTAAGATTCTGCGGCTGCTTCAGTTTGTTCCGATAAAGTTTCGTCACCCGCTGCTCCAATAGCTTCTGGTATGGTCACTCTGAACCGAGTTTGAGACTTTGATTCGGTCAAATCAACAAGCCTCGCCAAGTGCGATCAACCTCATACTGCTCTAGATAAAGAAAAATTGCTACGAAATAACGCCGATAGAAATTATTGTCCGCTTGCATCTGTGCTTCAGTAAAGATGATGGGGATTATGATGTCATCTGAGACTGGGACAAACACCCCATCAAGGCGAAATTCTTTTTCTTTGAGAACGGGAGCACTGTAGGTAAATTCTCAGTCTGCATCAACCTCTGGCAGCAGTTCTGCCAACATCCCCGGTTGGGACAAGAATAATTTGTAAAACTATTTGTCTGTTTTCATCGATGTTTTCGGCTTTGGTTGCAGACTTAGGTATTTTAAAGGCAAAGTGACAACTCAAATAAGTAGAAAGACGATCGCCCCTTCCTTCCTGATTTCAGGTTATGGAAAAGTGAGTCGCTGCATGGCTTTAACTACCCTTTGGCTACCTTTCCCGTCAATCAACTGCTGTGCTTTTTGGGACATAGCTTGTTGTTGCTGAGAATTTTGCAGTAAATGAGAAACGGCTTGGGCGATCGCCCCTTCTGTTACATCCAGATGCCATCCTAAGTTGATGACTACTCCCAACTGATCTAGTTTTTGGGCAATGTCCCGCTGATTGTCTGCCAAGGTAATCACTACTGTGGGTAAGCCCATAAAAGCCAACTCCCAGTTGGTTGATCCCCCAGCAGCGATCGCCAAATCTGCCCAAGCCATCAATTCTGGCATGTTCGCCACATTCTTTACCAATCGTAAATTCAGAGTCATTGTCTGGACGGCTTCTTGTAACTGTACATAATGAGGATTAGTGCCACCGACAACGACTAAAATATCAAGCTCAGTATTTTTGATTTGTTGCAAAGCATGAATGGCTTTTAAAGTGACATTATCAGGGTCGCTACCTCCCAAAGTTACCAGAATTTTTTTTGCTACGGGAAGTATCTCTCGCTGCCAGCCTCGCCATGACCAAAACTCTTTACGCAACAGCGTGTAAGAACATCCTAATAAAAGCTGTGTATAACTTTCTCGATGGCGATACCAATCAGGATTTGCCCCCAGGTTTTGATTCAGTACAATATCAGCGCAATAATGTTGAACATGGCCATAATCATCGAAAAAAAGAACTTTTAGGCCTGCTTGCTTCAATATTTTTTGATATTGTGCTCCAAACTGATAACCATCAACGATAATCCACTCCGCCTGTAATTGTTGGGTAAGATGAATGGTTTGCTTAGCATCCTCAAAGCTGCCTGGTTTTGCTAAAGCATATTTGATCCGTATATCGTTGGTTGCAAGTCTTTCTTCTAGAGGCGATGTGGCTCCCATCATGAGGAAGGTGACGGCAAAATCAGATGCTTGTAAGGCTTGAGCCAAAGCGAGACAACGCATCACATGGCCTGTTCCTATCTGACTAGAAGCATCGGCACGAATCATAATTGGGTTGGGTAGCATAAAAATAATCAAAAATTGTTTCTTTTCAAGCTAACCCTTAATGCAATAAAATCCGACACCGTTTCTCAATATGAACAGGATTTTTATGGCTGGACACAGTGGCAGGTTCAGGCGATCGCCCAGAGAAAAGTCTCGGAGTTAGACTGGCAAAATTTACAGGAGGAGCTAGAAGCCTTGGGGAGACAAGAAGAATATCGAGAACTTGTCAGTCGCCTTACTGCTTTAATCGGACATCTGCTTAAGTGGGAATATCAACCAGAACGGCGATCGCGCAGTTGGTTCCTGATTATTCGGGAGCAGCGACGGGCTATCAAGCGCCATTCATTTGCGGCGTAATCCCAGCTTGAAATCTCGTCTTGGTGATGCCCTAGAGGATAGTTTTGAAGCAGGTATTGATCTGGCTTTACGAGAAACAGATTTGCCATTAAAAACTTTCCCTGAGCAGTACCCCTAGGACTTTGAAAAGGCGATCGCCGATGATTTTCTCTGCAGCACTTCTCAAGATTGGAAATAAATTGATTTTTTTAATTTATTTATTGCCCATACTGCTTTTGCTCAATATGAGAATTAATTTTTGACCAGCTTGGATATCTTTTAAGTAGTCTTAAACAATCCTCTAAAGTGAATTCAGGATTGCTTGGATAAAGTGCTTCAATTATTTTCTGAACCAATTCGAAATCTTCCAGTGTGTCAACTGTCCAACGATAATGACTATAGTCTTCAGAATACTTAACATGTCCTAAATGATATCGTTCTGGTTGTCGATGAATAAATGGTGTGACATGTTCTCTATCTGGTTGTGCAGTTGCTTCTTGAAAAGCCTCTTTTAATGCCTTAAAAGAGAAAACTTCGGTGTCCATTCCTCGTGGATAAGTCCGCTCTAAACTGTTAGAAACATAATCATATTCAAGCTGGTTGTCTAAATAATACTGAATAACTTGATTAATGACCCAAGGATCAATCAAAGGACAATCCGATGTAACCCTCACCACAACATCAGCCCGGTGAGCTAAAGCTGCTTGATAATATCTGGATAAAACATCAGTTTCAGAGCCACGAAAATAATCAATACTCAGCCGTTTACATAATTCTATAATAGGCTGGTCTGCCTCATTAACTGTCGTTGCAATAATAATATTTTCTGCTGATTTAACCTGTTTTAATCTTTCAATCTGATACTCTAATGAAGATTTTCCTAAAACTTCCTTTAAGACCTTGCCTGGTAAGCGTGTTGAGGTCATCCTAGCTTGTACAATAATTACAACTTTCAT